>JANJTM010000072.1 GCA_024711125.1 Rhodothermales bacterium | reverse complement strand
CGCCGGTCGCCACGGCCCAACTCGTCGCGACCATGCCACGTGAAGCCGTACTGTACGCACCCCAAGAGCTGATCTACGGCCAGAACCGTCCGGAAGCCGAGTGTGTGCCCAACGGTACGTACAGCTTCACCAACGCCGACTACTTCAAGTTCGGCCGGTGGGGCCTGAATACCGGCGCGGCCACCTCGTTCGCGCAGATCTGGGGTCCGACCGGAAACGCACTCACCGTCAGCATCGGACGGTGGGAGGAGGCCAACGGCTGGAACGAACTGCTGGGCGACGTGGCGGGGACCTACTCCGAACAGTCCCGGGTCCAGTTCACCAGCCCCGGGACCGGCGCGCGCATCTACGACGCCGGGGCTTCCGGGTGCGACCACTGCATGACCGGAATCTACGTCTTCTACAACCACCTCCGGAACGGAGACGGGGGCGCCGAGAGCACGCAGATCGGCCCCGGGCCCGACACCGACGGCGACGGGCATCCCGACGCCTCGGACGCGTTCCCGAACGACGACACCGAGTGGGCCGACTCCGACAGTGACGGGGTGGGGGACAATTCCGACGCCTTCCCGAACGACGCGTCCGAATGGTCCGATTCGGACGGCGACGGCATCGGCGACAACAGCGACGACCCGGAGGTCGTGCCGTCGGCCGGATCGACGCTGGTGTGGCCGAACGACACGTTCACGCTGAACCTGCAGGGCAATACGATGGTCGATCTCGTGGGGCTATCCGGCGATCTCGCGTACGAGGACGACCGGGTCGCATACGATGCGGGTTCGATCGCCAACGGCGCCCTGCTCGGGGCCAACACGCTCGCGCCCAACGCGACGGAGGATCCGACGGGTTCGATCGCGTTCGGCTTCGCGCGGTCCTCGTCGACCGGCGTCGACGGCACCGGCATCATCGGTGCGTTCGACTTCACGGTCGCCGACGGGGCGACGCCCGGCGACGTCACCTTCTCGTTGTCGGATCTCTTCGCGCTGCAGGGCAGCGGGGCCGGGACGGCGCTCGCCAACACGAGCGGCACGACCGTCATCGGCGGGGTCTGGCCCGGCGACCTCGACAACAACTGTACGGTCGCCGTGGCCGACGTGCTTCCGCTCGGCACGTACTGGAAGGAGACGGGTGCCGCGCGTGCCGGCGGGTTCGACGTTTCGTGGGGGGCGAAGGCCTTTTCGCCGTGGGGCGGGTCTTCGTCGTCGGCCGACTTCCCCATGTCGTTCGTCGACGCGACGGGCGACGGTCTCATCGACGAGAAGGACTTCCTGGTGGTCGGATTCAACTTCGGCCAGACCCACACGGCCGCTACGGGCTGCACGGCCCCTCCGGCCCCTCGGGCCATCGCCGGAAAGGGCGCCTCGGGCGTCGAGTTCGTCCTGGGGTCGCTCCAGCGCGGACAGGAGGCCTCGCTCCTGCTTTCGACGGGACCGTGGAACGACCTGCTGGGTATCGCGCTCTCGCTCACGATCGATCGGGCGGCGCTCGAACTCGTCTCCGTCGAAGCCGGCAGTTTCCTCGATGACGGGGACCTGCTGACGATGGTCTATACCCACCCCGGTACCGGTACCACCGACGCGGCCTTCACGCGCAAGGGCGCGGATCGCGCCGCCCACGGAGCCGGTGAGATCGTTCGTGTCCGTGTGCGAGCCGTCGCCGACGTCGCGCACGGCGTGGTATCGGTGTCGGGCGCCCAGCTCAGTTTCGTAGGCGGCGCCAAGACAACGGTTTCCGCAGCCGATTTCACGGCGTCCGTGGCCTCGTCGGTCGCGACGACGCCCGAGAACGGGCTGCCGAGCGGTCTCACGCTGCATGCCGTGTACCCGAACCCGGTGCGATCGGCGGCGACGGTCCGCTATGATCTCCCGCAGGCCGGTGACGTGACGTTCAGCGTCTACGACGTGCTCGGTCGCGAGGTGAAGCAGGTCTCGCTCGGACAGGTTTCGGCCGGCGCCGACCGCGAGGCCCGCATCGAGGTCGACGGCCTGGGCGCAGGCGTGTACGTGCTGCGCGTGCGTGTCGAAGACGGCGCCGGCGTGAGCACCCGCTCGAGCCAGCTCACGGTAGTGAAGTAGTCGCGCGTCCCGACCCGAAGATCCGAAGGGACTCCGGCCCACGTTCCCCGCGTGGGCCGGAGTCCGTTCACGGTCTTCGACGCGATCGACCTGCGCCTCGTATTCCACGCTGCACGCGCCATGCCGAATCCCGGAACCGACCGTTCGTCTCCAAGTCCCCGAAAGACCGGGTGGCGAGGCGCGGCGCGGATCCTGTTGGCGATGCTGTGCGGGTTTTCGGCCCCCGTCCTCACCGCCCGGGCGGCGCTGCCGGGTTCCGACGCCGGGAAGCCGGCGGGGGGAGGGGGTGCAGGGGCCTCGGGATCGGTGACGGAATCGCTCGGAAGCCTGCTCGCAGGCGACGAGGTCATCCTCGACCTGAGGCTGGTCACGCCCCGGGAAGGGGTCGTCGGCGTATCCGCCCATCTGTCCGGCGCGGGAGCATCCCTTCCGATCGCATCGGTCCAGGCCGGCGCGCTGCTCGACGACGGGGACCTGCTCTCGTTTTCTTCGGAGGACGGCGGAATCCTCAGGGCCGCCTTCACCCGGAAAGGCCCGTCGGCCGCCGTCAGCGGGTCGGGAGCGCTGATCCGGGTTCGCCTGCGGGCGTCGGTCTACGTCGCCGGACCCCTGCCGATCACGTTCTCTGACGTGCACCTGATCGATGCCGGTGGTCGCATCGTCGAGTTGGTCGACGCCGACCTGGCGATCGACGTCGTGCGCACCCTGGTCCCGCTGCCGACCGCCGAGGACGACGGTGCGACGCTCGAAGAGACCCCGATCGACCTCGACGTGCTGGCCAATGACGCGGCCGGGCTGCCGGTCGACGCCGGTTCCGTCGAGATCGTCGATGCGCCCGCTACGGGAGTCGCGTTGCCCGGCGGGCCGGGCGGGACGATCACCTACACACCGGACACGGATACCTGCGGGCTCGACACCTTCACCTACCGGGTCCAGGGGGCCGACGGGCATGTTTCGGCCGCCACCGGGGTCCGCGTGCTCGTGGGATGCGTAAACGATCCGCCGGACCTCGCGATCTCCGGAGACGTCTCGGTAGACGAGGACGCCGGGCCGGTGGCGATCGGCGGATTCGTCTCCCGGATCTCGCCGGGCCCCGCCGACGAGTCCTCGCAGCGCGTGGCGCTATCGATCGTGGCGGACGATCCGTCCCTCTTCGTCTCGAACCCGACGCTTACGGAAGCCGGCACCCTGGAATTCGAGACGGTGCAGGATCGTCACGGGTCGGCAGGCCTCACCGTGGTCGCCGTGGATGACGGCACGACCGCCGATGGGGGCGTGAATCGCGCCGAGGCCCGGTTCACGATCACGGTCCGTCCGGTGAACGATGCGCCGGTGGCCCAGCCCGATGCGTATTTCGTCCTCCAGAACTCGATTCTTCGCGAGTCGGATTCCCCGGTGCTCGGCAACGACCGGGACGCGGAGGGTGACGCGCTCGCCGCTCGGCTCGAATCCGGCGTCTCGCACGGAACCCTGGCGTTCTCCTCCGACGGCTCGTTCGTCTACACCCCCACGATCGGGTTCGTCGGAACCGACCGGTTCCGGTACCGTGCGGGCGACGGCGTCCTGGAATCCGCGCCTGCCGAGGTGACGCTCACGGTCATACCGGACGAGGATCGGGACGGCGTGCCCGCCGCGGCCGAAGCGGGAGCGCCGAACGGCGGGGACGGCAACGGCGACGGCCTTCCCGATGCCCTGCAGGAGAACGTGACGAGTCTCCCCATCGCGTCCGGAACGAAGGCCGGAGAATACCTGACCCTCGTATCCCCGGTCGGAACCCGCCTCACGCAGGTGGCTTCCCTGGCCTCTAATCCGTCTCCGGACGATTATCCTTCGGGTGCCGAACCCCCGGTAGGATTCCTGTCCTTCCAGGTCCACGACCTCGAGCCGGCCGCGACCCAGGTCGTGACGATCCTGCTTCCGCGCGGGGTCACGGCGATCGATTATCTCAAGTACGGACCGACCCCCGATGATCCCGAGCCGCACTGGTACAGCTTCGCGTACGACGGCACGACGGGAGCATTGATCCACGACGAAACGCCCGATCGGCAGGGGTCCATCGAATTGCACTTCCGGGACGGCGCGCGCGGGGACGACGATCTTGTCGCCAACGGTGTTCTCGTGGATCCGGGAGTGCCCGTACTGACGTCCAACCGTGCGCCTTCGGCGGCAGCCGATACGGTCGAGCTGGACGAGGATGGAGCCGTGACGTTCGATCCGCTCACGAACGACCGGGATGACGACGGGGACGCACTGACCGTGCTCTCGGTCTCCCCGCCGAACCGGGGGACGGTCGTGCTCGAATCCGCAAACCGCGTCCGCTACGAGCCCGCGCCCGATTTTCACGGGGCTGACGAGTTCGGGCTGTTCGTATCCGACGGACGGGGCGCCCCCGTCCGGTCCCGGGTATTCGTGACCGTGCGACCCGTCAACGATCCGCCGCGCTTCGACGCGGTGCCCGGCGGCTCCACCGTCCGGGAGGGGGACGTCGTGTCGCTGGATTGGTCGGCCTTTGACGTCGACGGCGACGCGATCACGTTCGAGCCCGTGCTGCTGCCTCCCGGGGCTAGCCTGGATCCCGTCGCCGGCACGGTCACGTGGACTGCCGTGCCTTCCGCTGCCCGGTTCATCGTGGCCGCAAGCGACGGCAGCTCCAGGGTCGAAGCGCCGCCTGTAGAACTCGCGGTCCATGGGGTGGATCGGTTCGCGGTCGTCCTCGCGGGCGTCCACCTGAGGCCGGCGGTGCCGACGACGGCGACCGCAGCCGGCGAAGTCCGCCTCGTGGAGGCCCGGGGCCTCGTCGAGTTCGATTTCGAGGTCTCCCGGCTCACCGCTCCCCTGGTTTCGGCCCGCGTGGTATTCGGAAGCGTGGCCGATCCGGGATCGGTCTCCGCTCCCGTGGTACCCGTTCGCATCTCGCCGGACGGCCGATCAGCCGAATACCGGGGCGCCGTGACGCTCTCATCGTGGATTTCCGATCCCGCCGACCTCGTGCGGCGGCTGCGCTCGGGCGATGTCAGTCTCGTGGTTTCCACGCAGGCCTATCCCGAGGGGGAGGCCGCCGGACGGCTGCTCGAGCCCGGAAACCGCCCGCCGGCCGCCCCCAGCCTGTCGGCGCCATCCGTGGTGGACGTGACGCGCCCCGATGCGGTGGCGAAGCTCAGCCGGGGCGGGTCGACGGATCCGGACGGTCACCGCGTGCTGTACATCCTCCAGGTCGCGCCGGACGCCGGCTTCACCCGCGTCATCCGGGAGTGGGCGTCGGCGGAACCGGGAGACCTGGAATTGACGGCTGATTGGCTCGTGTCAGCCGTTCGTGGCGCATCTCGAAGCGAAGACCGGTCGCCTTCGGGAGGCCCAAGGCTCCTTCACGCGCGCCTGATAGCCTCGGACGGGGCGTTGTGGGCGGTATCGGAGGCGGTCACCATCGAGGTGCGCACCTCCACGGGGGTTGCGACCGAGACGGTCGACCTGCCCGCGGAATTCGCGCTCGGTCCGAACTATCCGAACCCGTTCAACCCGGGCACCACGCTCCGCTTCGACGTGCCCGACCCGTCGCCCGTCCGCCTTTCGGTGCACGATGCCGCTGGACGCGAGGTCCGTGTACTCGTGGACGGAACGGTCACGGCCGGGCGCCACGAGGCCCGGTTCGAGGCCGACGGGTTGCCCAGCGGACTGTATCTCTACCGGCTCCGCACACCCCGGGGCACCTTCGCCCGGGCGATGGTTCTTTTGCGCTGAGCTACCACAACCCCCGCATCGCCCGCCGCATCACCAGCGTACCCTCCATGAGCGTGCGGTCGAAGTTGATGAACCCGTTCACGACGTAGATCTCGGCGGGGGTGCAGTTCCAGAGCAGCTTCACCTCGCGGTCGCCCTTGCGCCGGTCCGCGGTGACGATCGCCGCCACCAGGCCGTGAGCGGTTGACCCGGGCGGCGCCGTGCCGACGAACACGTCCACCTCCTGCGCATCCCCCGACGTGGTCCCGTTCACGTACCCGTAGTCGATCGGGTATACGATCTCGGGAAACGCGGGGTGCGTGCTGCCGCGCGGCCGGTCCAGCGTGATTCCGTTCGCGCGGATCAGCGCTTCCCAGCCCTCCCAGTCGAGCCGGTCGAGCGGGGCGCTCACGCCTTCTCGGGCGGAAGCGCCAGCGCGATGTGCAATTCCTTCAGCTGCCGCGCGTCCACCTCGTCCGGCGACTGCACCATCGGCTCGACCGCGCTCTGGGTCTTCGGGAACGCGATCACGTCACGCAGCGACGAGGCGCCTGCGAGGATCATCGCGATGCGGTCCAGGCCGAGCGCGATGCCCCCGTGCGGAGGAGCGCCGAACTTGAACGCGTCGAGCAGGAAGCCGAACCGGCGCTGGGCCTCGTCGGGTTCGATGCCGAGCAGGTTGAACATCTGGCGCTGGATCTCGGCCCGGTGGATCCGGATCGAGCCTCCGCCGATTTCAGACCCGTTCAATACCAGGTCGTAGGCACGCGCGCGAACGGCGCCCGGGTCGTCGAACATCGCCGCCAGGTCGGCCTCCCTCGGCGACGTGAACGGGTGATGCATGGCCACCCAGCGCTTCTCGTCCTCATCGTACTCCACGAGCGGAAACTCGGTGACCCAGAGAAACTCCCACGGCCCGTCCGCGCCCTGCGGGATGAGCCCGAGTTCCTCGGCCATCACGAGCCGCAGGGTGCCCATCTGCAGGTGCACCTTGGGCCTGGGGCCGGCGAGCAGCAATACGAGGTCGCCCTTCGAGGCGCCGCAGGCCTCGATCGCGCGATCCACGACGGCCGTCGGCAGCACGTCGGACTTCACGCTGGAGTACGTTTCCGAGCCGTCGGAGGGCAGCTTGAAGTAGACCAGGCCCCCCGCGCCGATCCGCTTGCGCACGACCTCCTTGTCGAGGCGGTCCATGGCGCCGCGTCCGCGGTCCCCCTCGCCGGGCACCACGATCGCCACGACGGCGCCGCCCTGGGCGGTCACCTGGTCGAACACGCGGAATCCCGACTCGTGGAACACGCTCGACAGATCCCGGATCTCGAGCCCGAACCGCAGGTCGGGCTTGTCAGAGCCGAAGCGGGTGACCGCCTCGTCGTACGACATGCGCGGGAACGGCACGGGGATCTCCACGCCCTTGACCTCCCGGTAGATCGCGGCCATGAGCCCCTCGATCAGCCCGTAGATGGCTTCCTCCGTGGCGAACGTCATCTCGACGTCGATCTGCGTGAACTCGGGTTGGCGGTCGGCGCGCAGGTCCTCGTCGCGGAAGCACTTCACGATCTGGAAGTAGCGGTCGAGCCCGGCCACCATGCAGATCTGCTTGTACGTCTGCGGCGACTGCGGAAGGGCGTAGAAACGCCCGGGATGCACGCGCGACGGCACCAGGTAATCGCGTGCGCCCTCGGGCGTCGACTTCATCAGCACCGGCGTTTCGATCTCGACGAAATCCTGGGTGTCGAAGTAGCGACGCGTCGCCTGGTAGAGCTTGGAGCGCAGCACCAGGTTCTGCTGCAGTTCGGGCCGGCGCAGGTCGAGGTACCGGTACTTGAGGCGGGTCTCCTCGGCCGTGTTCTGTCGCTTCTCCTCGTGGGCCGAGATGGGGAAAGGCACCGGCTCCGACGGGTTCAGGATCAGGAGATCGGTCACGCGGACCTCGACCCGGCCCGTTCCGAGTTTCGGGTTCACGGTCTCGGGAGCGCGCGAATCCACCACGCCGCGCACCGAGATCACGAATTCCGACCGCAGTCCGTCGGCCTTTGCGAAGGCCGCGGCGTTGGTCTCCTGCATGAACACGACCTGCGTGAGGCCATACCGGTCGCGCAGGTCCACGAAGATCACGCCGCCCAGGTCGCGGCGCGTGTCGACCCAGCCCTTGAGCACGACCTCGCGGCCGATGTGCTCCGGCCGCAGGGCGCCGCAGGTGAAGGTGCGAGGGCCGTGCACATCGGCCTCGGAAACGGGGCGGGTGGGGGTCGTGGACATCGCGGGATCGTGGGGATCGGGCGGAGGCTGGACGCCGGTGCGGCAGAGTGCGCAACCCGGGCGGCACGGCGCCTTCCGCCATGAAAAAGGCCCCTGCAGGGGCCCGGCAACGCCTGAAATATACGGAAGGGTAGGGGGCGCCCGGATGGAATAATTGGTATAGACCTTACGCCCGCGGTGCCTATTTTCGGCGCCGAACCCTTTCACCGGAGGCAACTCCTATGGCTCAGGACATTTCCGCGTGGGACAAGTCGTTCTTCGGCCACCCGCGCGGGCTTTCGACGCTCTTCTTCACCGAGATGTGGGAGCGTTTCTCGTATTACGGCGGTCGTGCGCTGCTCATCCTCTACATGACGGACGAGCTCGTCAACGGCGGTCGCGGCATGACCGTGGCCGAAGCCGGCGCGCTCTACGGGCTGTACACGTCGCTCGTCTACGTGACCAACCTGCCCGGCGGGTGGGTTGCCGACCGGTTCCTCGGTGCGCGCAACTCGGTTTTCTACGGCGGCATCATCATCGCGATCGGCAACTTCTGCCTGGCGCTGCCCTATGACATGGGCTTCTACGTAGGCCTCGGCTTCATCGCGATCGGCACCGGCCTCTTGAAGCCCAACGTTTCGACGATGGTCGGAAGCCTGTACTCGAAGGGCGACGTCCGGCGCGACGCCGGATTCTCGATCTTCTACATGGGCATCAACCTGGGCGCGTTCATCGCTCCGTTCGTCACCGGGTACCTGGGCCAGACCATCGCGTGGCGCCTCGGCTTCTTTGCCGTCGGCATCGGCATGATCTTCGGTCTCATCCAGTACAAGCTCGGCGCGAAGTACCTCGGCGACGCCGGCGTGCGCCACCCGTCGACCGACCCGGTCGTCAAGGCCAAGGACCAGAAGGCGCTCACGATCGGTCTGACCGCGCTCACCGCGCTCATCGTCGTGCCGGTCCTGCTCAACACGAGCGGGCTGGTCGCGATCGCCGTCGAAGACGTTCGCAATTTCATGGCCGTCGTCTTCGTCGCGTTGCCGATCGTCTACTTCGGATTGCTCTTCAGGCAGGGATGGACGGCCGACGAGAAGGGCCGTATCGCGGCGATCATCGTGTTCTACGTGGCGGCGGCGCTGTTCTGGGGCTCCTTCGAGCAGGCCGGCTCGACGCTCAACCTGTTCGCCGACCGATTCACGCACAACGTCGTGTTCGGCTACGAATTCCCGTCGACGTGGTGGCAGTCGATCAACGCCCTGTTCATCATCTCGCTGGCACCGGTCTTCGGATGGATCTGGCTCAAGCTCGCCAGCCGCAACCTCGAGCCGTCCACCCCGGTCAAGTTCGGGCTCGGGTTGCTCTTCGTCGGTCTCGGTTTCCTCCTGCTCGTTCCCGCAGCCGGAATCCTGACGGCGGGCGGTGAAGGCACGCGCGTCGGCATCCAGTGGCTCATCGGCGTCTACCTGCTCCACACGATCGGTGAGCTGTGCCTCAGCCCGGTCGGTCTCAGCGCCATGACGAAGCTCGCTCCGGAACGCATCGTCGGCCAGATGATGGGCATCTGGTTCCTCGGCGCAGCGACCGGCAACTTCATCGGCGGCAACGTGGGAGGCCTGTTCGAGACTTTCCCGCTCGGCCAGATCTTCCTGGCGGTGTTCGGAACGAGCGCCGCGGCCGCCCTGGTGATGTTCGTCCTCGTGCCGTGGACGAAGCGGCTCATGGGCTCGGTGAAGTAACGCAACCGACCTTTCGGGGTCTTCCGGGCCCGGCGGGGCGACCTGCCGGGCCCGGTCCGGTTCCGGGCTCTCGTTTCCATGGCCGATACCCGGCGTCAACTCCTCCTCGACCTGCTTCCGCCCGTCGCGCTGCGCGCCGCGAAGGCGCTCAGGGACGTGGTACGCCCCGCCGGATTCGAGTTCGTGGGCCACGAATGGCCGTCCGTCGAGCCCGAAACCGCAGGATGGGAGGCCCAGGGCGTCACCGCCGCCCGCGAAAGGCAATGGACCACCCTCAAGGCATCCCTCGCCGGGGTCGACGCGTTCGGGGTCGGCCCCGATGCGCTCGAGAGTCCCTTCCACCTCGATACCGGCCAACAGGCGATCCACCTGGCGTTCGCGTACGCGCTGGCGCGGGCGGCCACCGGGCACGCGAAGGCGGCGGGCAGTCGGCTGCGCGTCCTGGACTGGGGGGGCGAGATCGGCTCGTACCACGAGATTGCAAAGGCCCTGCTTCCCGGCTTGTCCTTCGATTGGCACTGCGCCGAGTTGCCGGCGATGGCGGAGCTGGGTCGCCGGCTCAATCCCGAGGTCACCTTCCACGACGACGCGGGGTGGGTGGGCTCTGCGTTTGATTTCGTCTTTTCGTCCAGTTCCCTGCAGTACCTGCCGGACTGGCGCGGCACCGTGCAGGACCTGGTCTCATGTGCCCGCGGCCCGATCTTCGTCACCCGCCTTCCCTTCGTGCACCGCACCGCGGGGTTCGTCGCCCTCCAGCGCGTGCCGGAGTACGGGACGGCCTACCACGGCTGGGTTTTCAACAGGGACGAGTTCACGGCCGTATTCGAAGCCGCCGGTGCCCGCCTGGATCGCGCGTTCGTGAACCACGTGGGACCCCGTATGAAGGGCGCCCCGGAACAGAACGTGTACATGGGATTCCTATTCCGCCGAACGTGACCGATCCCATGGCTTTCCAAGGCAAGAACGTCCTGGTCACCGGCGGAGCCGGTTTCATCGGGTCGAACCTCGCCCGGACCCTCGTCGAGGGCGGTGCCCACGTCACGCTCGTCGACAGCCTGGTGCCGGAGTACGGCGGTAACCTCTTCAACCTCGAGGACGTCCGCGACCGGGTCCGACTCAACATCTCGGACGTGCGGGACGAGCATTCGATGAAGGTCCTCGTGCGGGGCCAGGACTACCTCTTCAATCTGGCCGGCCAGACGAGTCACATGGACTCGATGACCGATCCGTACACCGATCTCGAGATCAATGCGCGGGCGCAGTTGTCCATCCTGGAGGCCTGCCGCCACTTCAACCCGGGGATCCGCGTGGTCTTTGCGAGTACGCGCCAGATCTACGGGCGTCCCGACTATCTGCCCGTCGACGAGAAGCACCCGCTGCGTCCGACCGACGTGAACGGCATCAACAAGATGGCCGGGGAGTGGTACCACGTGCTCTACCACAACGTGTACGGGATCCGGTGCTGCGCGCTGCGCCTGACCAACACGTTCGGACCCCGGATGCGCATCCGGGACGCCCGCCAGACGTTCCTCGGCGTCTGGATTCGCGCGGCGATCGAGGACCGGCCGTTCGAGGTCTGGGGTGGTGAGCAGCTGCGCGACCTGATGTATGTCGACGACTGCGTCGACGCGATGCTGGCCGCGGCGTCGGACGAGCGCGCCGCCGGAAAGGTCTACAACCTCGGGGCCAAACCGGTCGTCAGCCTCCGGGAGCTGGCCGAACTGGTCGTCGACGTGGCGGGACAGGGCTCGTTCGCCGTGCGCGAGTTTCCGGCCGACCGCCGGAAGATCGACATCGGGGACTACTACTCGGACGCATCGCTCATCGAGGCCGAACTCGGCGTCCGGCAGCGGGTTGACCTGCGCGACGCGCTGCTGCGAACGGTCGCGTACTTCCGCGAGCACCTGCCGCATTACGTCTGACGGCCGCGCCGAACCGATTCACGCCATGACCCCGATCCCCGTCGCGAACCCGGGAGCCGCCTACCGTGCCCGAAAGGCCGAGATCGACGCCGCCGTACGGCGCGCGCTCGACTCGGGCTGGTACATCATGGGCCCGGAGGTCGACGCCTTCGAGCGCGAATTCGCCGCGTTCGTCGGGTCGGCGCGCTGCGTGAGCGTGGGCAACGGCACCGACGCGATCGAACTCATCCTGCGGGGGCTGGGCATCGGTCCGGGCGACGCGGTCGTGACCGTCGCCCACACGGCGGTCGCCACCGTGACCGCCATCGACCTCGTCGGGGCCCGTCCGCTGCTCGTGGACGTCGATCCGGTCGATTTCACGATGGATCCGGGCCACCTCGAGCGCACGCTCGCGGCCTGGAGCGGCCCGCCGGTCCGGGCGATCATCCCGGTCCACCTCTACGGCCGACCGGCCGACATGGACGCGATCCTCGGCATCGCGGCGCGCCACGGCATCCCGGTCATCGAGGACTGCGCGCAGGCCCACGGGGCCACCTTCGGCGGGCGGAACGTGGGCACGCTCGGGGTGGCCGCCTCCTTCAGCTTCTACCCGACCAAGAACCTGGGCGCCCTGGGGGACGGCGGCGCATCGGTGACGAGCGACCCCGATCTCGACGCCCGGATGCGCCTCCTCAAGCAGTACGGCTGGAAGCAGCGCTACATCAGCGACATCCCCGGGCTCAATACGCGGCTCGACGAGGTGCAGGCGGCGATCCTGCGGGCCAAGCTTCCGCACCTCACGGGCGACAACGCCCGGCGACGGGCCATCGCGGCCGCGCTGCGCGGAAACGGACGTGTCGAGCATCCGCGCGACGCCGAGGGCCACGTCTACCACCAGTACGTCGTGCGTTCCGCGGAGCGGGACGCGCTGGCGGCCCACCTGCACGCCCACGGCGTCGGAACCGCCATCCTGTACCCGGTTCCGGTCCACCTCCAGCCGGGTTACGCCGACCGCGTCAGCCTCGGCCCGGGCGGCCTGCCGGCGACCGAGCGCGCGGCACGCGAGATCCTCAGCCTGCCCGTGTGGCCCGAACTCGAAGCCGGCCAGGTCGAGACGATCGCCCAAGCGCTGCGCGGCTTCTGAGGGGCGCGATGCGCTTCTACTGCACCTATTTCGACGCGTTCTACCTGCCGCGGGCCCGGGCGCTGCACGAATCGCTTGCGCGGCGGGCGGGCGACTTCCGCCTGTACGCGCTCTGCCACGACGAGGTGGCGCTCGCTGCCGTCACGGCGCTCGGCGACCCGACCTTCGTGGCCGTCTCCGCGGCCGACCTCGAGGCGCACGACCCCGCGCTCGCCGCCGTCAAGGCGTCCCGCAACCGGGTCGAGTACTACTTCACGTGCACGGCTTCCTTCTGCCGGTACGTGCTGGACCGCTTCGAGGCCGTCGACCTCGTCACGTATCTCGACGCCGACCTCTGGTTCTTCTCCTCTCCGGAACCGATCTACGCCGAACTGGAGGGCGCTTCGGTCGGAATCATCGAGCACCGCTTCAACCCGCGGGTGCGCTCCTACGCGCGTTTCGGACGCTTCAACGTGGGGTGGGTGAGCTTCCGACGCGACCCCGACGGCCTGGCGTGCCTCGACTGGTGGCGCGAACGCTGCCTGGAGTGGTGTTACGACCGGGTGGAAGCCGACCGCTACGCCGACCAGAAGTACCTCGACGCGTTCCCGGAGCGCTTCGCGGGCGTGCGGGTGATCGAGCACCGGGGCGCGAACGTGGCGCCGTGGAATGCCGCGAATCACCGGTTTTCGGTGCTCAACGGCAACGTGCAGGTCGACGGGCACCCCCTCGTCTTCTTCCACTTCGCGGCCTTCAAGGAGGTCCGGTCCTGGCTGTACCGGACCGATTTCGGGGCCTACATGACGGTACTCGGACCCGTGCTGCGACGCCACGTGTTCCGCCCGTACATCGCCTCGCTGAAACGCTACGCTACCGCATCGACCTCGGCCGGGCGTATCCGCAACACCGACTCGCGCCTCGGCGCGATCGCCCGCTGGCCGAGGACCCTGGCACGTTCGCTGCGCCGCCTGGCGTTCCTGGAATACGTGGTCTACCGGGACCCCTCGGCGTAGGCGATCGCCGCCTCCAGCCCCTCCACCATGCGTTCGATCGAGAGGTGGGTGCGGGCGTACTGTCGGGCGGCGCTCGAGAAGCGTTCCCGGTCGCGCAGTACCCGTTCCACGGCCGACACCAGTGATTCCGCGTCGGCGGGTGCGAGGAGGCCGTTCTCTCCCTCGACCACGTAGTCGATCTCGGGTCCGTGCATCCGGGCGCCGGAACCGGCGGCAATCGAAACGACGGGAAGGCCGAACGAGAACGCGTGATTCACCGACAGGCCGAGCGAACCGGGCAACAAGGCAAGGTCCGACGCAAACAGCCACGGTGCCGAGTCGGCCAGAGCGGTCAGCGGACCGGTCGCGGTAATGCCGCCGACGCGACGGGCCACCTCGGCGACGAGCGTCGTACCCGATCCGCCGCCGATCACGACGCAATGCGCGGGTCGCATCGAACGCAATCGCTCGTATGTCTGCAGGAGGAGGTCGAGGCCCTTCTCCGGGACGAGCCGACCGATGTAGCACAGCACGGGTTCTCCGGAGGGCAGCCCCAGGCGGGCGCGCACGGCGTCGCGGCCCTCGGACCGCAGGGCGTCGTCGAGCGCGAAGAGTGTGTGCGTGTCGAGCGTATTCCGCGCGACGAAGACCCGTTCCGCATCGATCCACTCGCCGACCGAGGCGGCCACGGCGTCGGTGTACGCCACGAAGACGTCCACCGATCGCGCGAGTTGGACGCGGTACCGGTCGAGCGGATGTCGGGACGGGTCGAACGCACGGCGATTCGACGAAAAGTGCCCCCACAAGGCCGTCGCGGCGCCCGAGCGGCGCGCGGCCCGCAGCAATCCGGGCAGCGACAGGCTGCGCGGAGACTCCTCGGCGATCACCACCGAGGGGCGGGGATGCTTCAGGAACGCGTGGCCCCACGGCTGCCAGTGCAGCGTTTCACCGCGGAACCAGTAGTTGCGAAGTGCCACCCACGGCAGGCGGCGCGAGGCCGACGAGCCCAGGGAGGCCAGCGAGGAGCCAGGGGGTGGATCTCCCGCACACACCACGAGCCGCCCCCCGAGCCGCTCGTTCAACAGCTCGAGCGCCGGCACGTTGTAGTCCGGCACGAAGCGGGTGAAGTAGAGGACGGGGCGGGGGGGCATGGCTGCTAGTCGTGCTCCACCCACAGGGCCGAAACCGGAATCGCCCAATAGCGGTCGCCGAAGGGCAGGGCGCGGTCACCGAGGTAGAGGATGTAGCCTCCCGTAAACCGCCCCCGGGCGTTGTCGGCCAGGGAGCGAAGGCCCGAGAAGTCGCTGCGGCCGACCGAGGAGGAGGCCTTGATTTCGATTCCGACCACACCCGATGCCGCAGAATCGAGCACGATATCGACCTCGGCGTTTGCCGTGGTTCGAAAATGGAAGGCCTCGGCGCGCACTGCGCTTGTCGTCAGTTGCTGCCTGATCTCGGCCAGGACGAAGTTCTCGAGCAGCGGCCCGAGCGAGCTTGACAACGCCAGGACGTCGGCGTCGGTCTCGCCGCGTAGGGAAGCTGCGAGCCCCGAGTCCACCAGGTAGCCCTTCGGCGACTTGAGCAGCCGGTTGCCCAGGTTCGACGACCACGCCGGGAGTGGCTGAACCATGAACGTTGCTTCGAGCAGGCCGAGGTACCGGCGCAGGGTCGAGTACGGAATGGAGACGGATCTCGAATGGTCCGAGAGGTTCATCAGACCGCCCACCCGCGCTGCGAGGAGGGAAACCAGGCGCGACAGGTCGGCGATCCCCTCGATCTGGGCAAGATCGCGGATGTCGCGCCTCAGAATGGTCGAGATGTAGCTGCCGAACCAATCGGCGCGGCGTTCGCTCGACGTCCGGGCAACGGCCTCGGGAAAACCGCCGCGCAGAATGCGCGAGCAGATGTCCCGCCGATCGAGGCGGAATTCCGCGATGGACCAGGAGGCCGGATCGAACAATCGGGTCACGAATTCGGGCGACGTGGCCTCGATTTCGGACTGCGTGAGCGGCCCCAGTTGCATCAGTTCGACGCGCCCTGCCAACGACTCTGATATGGTCGGAAGCAGATGGACCGATGCCGATCCGGTCAGTAGGAAGCGGCCCGGTGCCGGATCGTTGTCCACTACGCGCTTGATCGCGGGGAACAGGGAGGGCACGAACTGCACTTCGTCGATGACGGTCAATCCGCGCGTGCTGGAAGCGAAGAAGTAGGGGTCCTCGCGGGCCGTCGCTTGCACAGCCGGGTCGTCGAGCGTCAGGTATGTGCCGCCCAACTCCTCCACAAGGCCTCTAACCAGCGTCGATTTGCCCGTTTGGCGCGCGCCCTGCAGGAAAACGACGCGCGTGTCAGCGAGTGCTGTCCTCAGTCGTTCGGTAAGATGTCGCCGGTACATGGCGGAATTCTAACCAAGCAGTGGTTAAAAGGCAAGGTCGTTCGTGGTTAGAATGCAGGGTGGATTGTGGTTGAAATGCAAGGTGTGTCGTGGTCACAATGCAAGGGGGGAATGTGCAGGGTAAACTACGGCCTGCGTCTCGTAGCCAAGCGCGACGGCCCCGGGACCAGGCATGTGCCCTCGCTCCCTTCTGTGCCAGCCCGGCGGCCCCGGGACCATGCAAGTGCCCTCGCTCCCTTCTGTCGCATCGGGGGTAGGATTGGAAAAACCGGCCGAAAGTCGACATATTTGCCCGATTTTTGGGGGTATAACATCGAAAAACGGCCCAAAAAGGACATATTCCCCCGCTTTTTGGGCCAAATACATCGCATAGCGGCCGAAATCCCACTTCCGCACCCTCGGCACCCTCGGGCGCCCATCCGCACCCTCGGCACCCTCGGGCGCCCATCCGCACTCTCGGCAGCCTCGGGCACCCTTCGGCACCCTCACCCTCGGGCGCCCATCCGCACTCTCGGAACCCTCTGTCACCCTTCGGGACTCTAGGGCGCCTTCCGCACCCATCCTGTCCCGCAGCCCACCCGCGACCCGCGCCCTACTCGTACCGCAGCGACTCCACCGGGTCGAGCCGGGCCGCCTTTCGGGCGGGGAAGTAGCCGGCCATGAGGCCGATGCCGGCCAGCGTGAGCGCAGTGACGGCCGCGATGGCGGGCGAGATCTCGGGGTTGGCCAGGAATTCCATCGCGCCTTCCTTGTTCGGAATCGAGCGCAGGGCGAATACCACGGCCGCCGAGAAGGCCATTCCGATCGCTCCACCAGTAAGCGAGATGAGCAGGGCCTCGAAGATCACCTGGACCTTGATATGCCGCTTGCGTGCGCCCAAGGCCAATTTCACGCCGAACTCCGGGGTACGCTCCTTGACGGTGACGTACATGATGTTGGCCACGCCGACGCCCGCGAGGAACAGCGTGAGTCCGCCGACGAGTCCGAGGAAGAGCTGGATCCCGGCGAAGACCTTTTCGCCGGTCTCGAGCGCCTCGAGCATGTCCCAGAGGCCGAGGGCCCGCTGGTCGTCGGCCGCGAACTTGTGCCGGCGGCCCAGGACCTCGTAGATCTGCTGCTTGACCTGGGGCGCCACGGCCGAGTTCATCGGGCGGATCAGCATGTGGTTCAGGTACCGGTGCCCGTAGACGATCTCGAACGTCTTGGCCGGGATGATGGCGCGCTCGGCATCCGGACCGTTGTTCATCGAGGTCTGCAGCTTCTTCTGCATGACGCCCACGACCGTGAACGGAAGGCCGTCGATCAGCACCTCGCCACCCACCGGGTCCCGCTCCCCGAACAGGCGCGTGGCGATCTCGTCGCCGAGGAAGACGACGCGGCGCTTCAGTTCGTTGTCCCGGTCGCTCAGGAAGCGTCCTCCGGGCGCCGGGTACATGCGCCGCATGTCCTCGAACGCCGGGTCGACGCCCTCCATGTAGGTCGTCGTGCGCACGTCGCCGACGCGCAGGGCGACACCCCACCGGCCGTACGACGGGCTCGCGAGGTCGATGCCGGGGATCGACGCCTGCAGGAGTTCGACATCCTCGCGGGCGAGACGGATGCGGCGTCCTTCCGAAAGCCCGTCATGCGCCTTGCTGGTCTCGCCGCCGTAGATCATGAAGATGCGGTCGCCGGCGTTGAGCAGTCCCGAAGCCATCGTCTTGCCGAGACCCTCGCCGAACGCGAGCAGCAGCACGACCGAGATCGTGCCCCACGAGATGGCGAACATCGTCAGGAACGCGCGCGTCTTCTGCGTGCGCAGGTCGTTCCAGAATTCGCGGAGGAGGATGGGCCACATGGGGGTACGCGGACTCAGGCTCTGAGGCACTCGACCGGGTCGAGCTTCGAGGCGCGGCGGGCGGGAAACCACCCGGCCAGGATCGCGATCAGCGCGAGCAGCGAGACCGTCGCCAGCGCGACCGTGGGCGAGATCTCGGGCGTGCCGACGAAGTCCTGTACCGGCAGCATGCCGAGGGCCTTGACCAGGCCCACCGCGGCGATGAACCCGAGCAACGCGCCCGATCCGACGATCACGAACGTCTCGGTGAAGAACTGGGCCAGGATGCGACCGCGCGTCGCGCCGACCGAGCGCTTGATGCCGATCTCGCGCGTACGCTCCTTGACGACGACATACATGATGTTGGCGACGCCGATTCCGCCCACCGTGAGCGTGAACGAACCGATGATGCCCATGAACAGGTTGAAGCCCACGAAGAAGTACTTCATGAACTTGTCCATCTGGTTCGTGTCCCAGACTCCGATCGCGTCCTTGTCGGTCGCGTCGAATCGCAGCGAGCGGCCGAGCACCGAGTACAGGCTCTGCTCGATGGCCTCTGCCCGCTCGGGGTCGGATGGACGGTAGATCAGGTTGTTCAGGTACCGGTCCCCGAAGAGCGACGCGTGGGTGGAGGCCGGAATGAAGACGCGGTCCTGGTCCCGGGTATTGTAGGACGAGTTCTGCGTCTTCTTCTGCATCACGCCGATGACGGTGAAGGGCGTGTCGCCGACGAAGACCTGCTGCCC
Organism: Rhodothermales bacterium; assembly: GCA_024711125.1. Lineage (GTDB taxonomy): Bacteria > Bacteroidota > Rhodothermia > Rhodothermales > UBA10348 > JANJTM01. Next base: position 19,084 of record JANJTM010000072.1, on the reverse strand, counting down.
GACCGCGTTCTCTTCGCCGAAGAGCAGGCGCTTGATCTCGTCGCCGAGGACGACCACCCGGCGGCGGTACTGCTGGTCGAGGTCGTTCAGGAAACGTCCGCCCGGCTCGGGAATGATGTTGCGCATCTCGCCGTAGACCGGGTAGATGCCGGTGACGGTCGGCGTCGTGTTGACCGTGCCGCGCCGCATCGGCGTGCGCCGCGTGTACTCTGCGCTGATCTCGCGGATGTCCGGGATCTGCGAGGCCACCGTGCGCACCTCGCGCTCGGTGAAGCGGATCGGCCGTCCGTCCGGGTAGCCTTCGAACGGCTTGGTCGTCCGGCCGGGGAAGACCACGACCACGCCGTTCCCCATGCCGTGCATGTTCTTGCGGGACTGCTTCTCGAGCCCGACGCCGAACGCCAGCAGCACGACGACGGCGACAGTACCCCAGGCGATGCCGAGGATCGTGAGGGTCGTTCGCAGCCGCTGCGTCCGCAGGTCCTGCACGAACTGGGAGAGGGAATCGAGAATACCCATGGTGACGGCTCTCCGATGCCGGTGGAGGCTATTCGATCACCTTGGCCGGCTTCTCGGCGACCTTCTCGCCCTCGCGAAGCCCTTCGAGCACTTCGACGTGGATGGCGTCGGAAAGGCCGGTCCTGATGAGGCGCACCTCGGTCGTATTGTCGGGCAGCAGCACCTCGACCCGCGTCGAATCGCCCGCGAACGTCACGACGCGCTCGGGCACGAGCAGCACGTTCTCGTGCTTCTCGATGATGATCTCGGTATTGGCGGAATAGCCCGCGCGCAGCACCACCGGCTTCGCTTCGGCCTCCGGATCGTCGACGGCCTGTTCGGTCGCGCCCGTGATCTCGACCTCGAGCGGAAAGACCGTCGAGTTCTCCTCCTTCTTCGCCTTCAGCCAGATGCGCGCGAGCTGTCCGCTCACGTGCGCGCCCGGCAGCGCCCCGACCTTGATCTCGGCCGGCATGCCCTCCTCGAGGCGGCCGACGTCGATTTCGTCGACCGTTCCACGGAAGATCAGATCGTTCATGTCGGCCATCGTCATCAGCACCGTGCCCGCCTGGTAGCTGGTCAGCGGAACGATCGGATCGCCGATCTCGACCATCTTGTCGAGCACGAACCCGCTCACGGGGGCGCGCACGACCGTCTCGACGTTCCCGCTGCGGGTCGACACCTTGCCCTCGCGCAGGAGCTGCAGCTGCTCGCGGGACGTGCGAACGTGCAGGGCGGCCTCGTCGTAAGTCCGCTTGGAGCGTTCGTAATCCTGCGCCGAGATGATCTGCTTCTGGAAGAGCTGCTCCTGGCGCTCGTACTCGGCCTTGAGGTTGTTCAGCTCGAGCTCGCGTACCTCGATCTGCCGCTCGGCGTCCATGAGTTCGCGCGGGGTCGGGGTGGGCTGCAGCTCGAGCAGCGGCGCGCCCGCCTGGACGAAATCGCCGACCTCGGCGAACTGGCGCTTCACGACGCCCGAAACCTGGCTCTTGACCTCTACCTCGACCCGTGGATCGATCGTTCCGACGGCGAGGGCCTTGTCGACGATGTCGCCGCGCGTGACCTCGACGTGGGCGCGCACGTCCTTTTCTTCGTCCTTTCCGCGTCCGAAAACGACGGCCGTGACGGCGGCGGCGGCGACAAGGACGACGGGGATGACGACGGCTTTTCTCATGGCGGTGGGGGTGATGCTACCGCGTAGCCTACGTCGGCCCGGACGGTCGGGTTACAGCGTCGGGGAGAGACGCAGCCAGAGCGTGGGCTCCATGCCCGTTCCGAGGTCCCGCAGCGGGAAAGCGAGTTCGAGGCGCATGGCGCGGTCGCCGAAGCCCACGCCGAAGCCCGCCGCCGGCGCCACGTCGTCCATGGAGAACGCGCGCCCCGTGCCGCCGTCCGTCCAGCCGGCGTCGAGGAGACCGAACACCGAGAGGTCCTCGAACAGCCCGTCGAACGCGTCCCGGCCGTAGAGCGTGTACTCCGCGTTCGCCAGCAGCATGCGCTCGCCGCGCAGCCGGTTCGTCGGGTAGCCGCGCACCGTTCCGATTCCGCCCAGCGTGAAGGATTTCTGGAGCGGAAGCGTGCCCGACGATGTGCCCGCGCGAAGGCGGACGGCCAGGCCGGAAGCCGGTCCCGTTCGCGTGTAGGCGTGCACGTCGCCCACGAAGCGCGAAAAATCGAAATCGCCGCCCAGGCCCGAACCGATCTCGGCCTCGGCGCGGAACGCCACACCGCGGGGCACGGCCCGCCAGCCGCGGATCAGCCCCCCGTCGGCCACGAAGGTGAGCGACTGCATGCGCCCCTCGTCGATCGCAGGGTTCGGGCGGAAGTCGTTCCCTCCGAACAGCGACCAGCGGGCCCGGTTGGCGAGGCTCGCATGGTCCTCGGACCGGTACACCGCGCCGACCTGCACGTACGACGAAACGCGGGCCATCGCGTGGGCCGACCAACCCTCGACGTCGTACCAGTCGTAGGAGTCGCTGCGCACGAAGAAGGCCCCGACGGCGTTCTCGGTGGGGTCGAGTTTCCACGCGTCGTCGGTCGCCGTGTCGCGGCGGTACGACGCGCCGACCTTCAGATCGGCCTTCTCCTCTCGGTACGCGCGTCCCAGGCGGGCTTCTCCGCCCAGGGTCAAGCGCCATTCGTCCATGCCGAACGCGTAGCCGCCGCGTCCGTAGACGCGCAGGCGGTCGTAGGAATCCCACGCGAGCGGGGCCCGGTCGATGCCCAGCACCAGCCCCTCGACCCGGTTGTACCGCCACGCCGGACCGGCCGTATAGACCCCCGTTTCGTGGTACGGCCAGCGGTCGCCGAATTCGCCGGCGAACGACGGGGCGCGTTCCCGGAACCGGTTGCGTGCCTCGCGCCACCGCGCGCGGGCCTCCCGGCCACGCCTGTCGGCCCGGTCGTCCTCGAGGTCCTCGTCGCGCAGGTTCCACTCGGGTTCCGGCACGTCATTGCGGTTTCCCGCAATGGCCGAGCGCCGCTCCTCCTCGAGCTCGTCGAGCGCCTCCTCCACGGCGTCGCGCACGTCGCGCACCGCGCCCCGATCCTCTCCGTCGAGCGATCGGGCGACCTCGGCCAGGTCGTCGAGTACGAACCGGAGGCGCACCCGCAGCGTGGCTTCGGAACCCGTCGAACGCGCACCCTCCAACGCGCGATCGAGACGGTCGGCCACCTTGAGCAGGTCGTCGGCCGACTCGCCGCCTGCCCGGTCGGCCAGCGAGCGAAGCGTCGCTGCCTTGCCGTCCAGCGCGACGACGATCCGTGAAGCGACCGCCGCCTCCTGGCGGGCCTGCACGATCGGGGCGAAGAGACCGAGGAGAAGGGCGAACAGGGCTGAACGGCGTGCCATCGCTGTGCCGGGATCGGGTTACGGGGGATCTCCGGAAGTACGATCCGGCGGGTGGGCGTGTTACAACCGACCGTCGGTATTCCGCCCTCCGGATGGCGTATAGTGCGCGATGATCCGGCGGTATCGAATTCCGTAAACGATCGCCAGGACCACTTCGGGGGCGATCGCCGAATACGCCGCGCCCTGGATGCCCCACGCGGGAATGAGCAGGGCGTTCAACCCCATGTTCACCACGACGGCCCCCGCCAGTGACCACGCGGTGAAGCGATCGTCCTCGGCGGCAACGAGGGCAGAGTAGAGCAGGCTGTTTGCGCAGTAGATCGGAAACGCCCACGAAAGAACCCGCAGCGCGGGTGCGGCGGGCGCGAACGCCGGGTCCGGATCGAGCACCATGATCACGGCCGAGCTGAAGACCGTGAGTCCCACGGCGATGCCTACGCTCACGGCCGCGAGCGACCATTGGCTGCGCAGGAAGAGCAGGCGGAAATCCCCCGTTTCGCCCTCGTGCAGCAGGCGGGAGAGCCTCGGGTAGATCGCGCTGATCACGATGACGCTCGGCAGCACGTTCAGCGCCTCCAGGATCCGGAATGCCGCGCCGTATTGGCCGGCCGCCGTCTCCCCGAGGTACGCCTCGACCATGACGAGTCCGACGCGGAAATAGAGGTTGAAGAACGCTCCGGCGAGCCCCAGCGGCACCATGATCCGGATGGCACGACGCAGGAATCCCCAATCGAGGTCGGCCGGTCGGAAGGGGGCTATCCGGGTCGAGATCCACCCGGCGTTGAGCCCCGTGGTGATGGCCATGCCGAACGCCATGCCGGCCAGCGTCCATTCCGGAGAGCGCGTCAGGAGGAGCAGTGCGGCCCCGGCCGCCACGACGAGGGTCTTCTCGACCACGAGCATGGCCGCCTGTCGACGCAGGTCCTCGGTCGCCTCGTAGAAGCTGCGGCAGTAATTCGTCAGCTCCAGCGTGTAGGTGTAGGCCGCGGCGAACAGCACGGCGAGCAGGGCGGTGTCGCGGTACCCCAGGATCCATCCGGTCAGCAGGACGGCCACGAGGGCTACCAGGGACATCACGCCCCGGAACGAGAGGAAATTCGTGAAGAAGCGCCCCGCTAGGCTGCGGTCCCGGGCCACCTCGCGTACCGTGTAGCGCGCCATGCCGAGGTCGATCAGGTTCGCCGCCACTCCCGCGAGGGCGAGCGCGGCCGTCATGCGACCGTAACCTTCCACGCCCAGGACGCGCATGCACAGGGCGGTCACGAACAGGAACCAGATCGGCTTGACGGCCAGGTTCGCGGCTCCCAGCCACGAGATGTTGCGCAGGAGGCCGCTCATGGGGCCCCGGGCCTTTCGACGACGGTTCGTCCCGCGGCAACCAGGCCCGCCATCACGCCGATGAACAGCACCTTGTCGCTCGTGGCGAACGGATTTTCCGTGTTCCCGAGCAGTGCTTCCGCGACGAGGCAGGCCGCGACCGCGATTCCGATGGGGGCGAAAGCCGCGTGGTTGCTTCGGGAGAGCTTCACCGCGTGCCACATCGAGGTGAAGTAGAAACCGTAGAGCAGGAGGAATCCGACCAGGCCGTGCCGATACCAGACCCCGACGTAGCCGTTGTGGATGAACGAGGTCTCGTGCGTGAGTTCGTAGACCAGGCTGTAGTACTTGATCGGAACGCCGAAGCCGTAGCCCACGATCGGGTTGCGCACGATGTGGTCCCAGGCCGCGCTCATCTCGAGAAACCGGTTGACGAGCGAAATGTCGCCCGTCGCCGCGGTTTCCAGCGAGAAGATGCGGTCCACGAGGCCGGCGAAGATCAGGGCGAACATGCCGGGAAACACGAGGTACCCGACGAGCATCACCCCGGACAATCCGGCCAGGCCGAACAACACCAGCCGCCCACGGCGCCGACGGTCGACGAGCAGGAAGATCACGAAGATGCCGAGCACGTACGATACCCAGACCGCCCGGCTCAGTCCGATGATGACGCCGGCCGTGTAGAGCAGGAACCCGCCTGCCGCAGCCCATCGCAATCGGGGCCTCCGGGCGAAGAGCGCGACCGTCAACGCGATCAATCCCACCATGAGCAGCAGGTGCTCGTTCTCCACCACGCGGCCGGTCGCGATCTGCCAGAGGTGCTGGGCTCCCGCCTGTTCGGCCCGGTATTCGAGCAGGTTTCGTACGACCACGAACGTGGCCACAAACGCGAGGGCGCCCAGGATGCGCCGGTACGCTTCGGGTCGCCGAAGCGCCATTTCCTTGACCGGGAAATAGAACGCCAGCATCGTGAGCGCAAGCCACTCGCTCACCGCGGTGGAGAAGCTCCCCCGGAAAAGCGCCGTCAATGCGAACGAACCGGTGATCCAGACCAGGAAGGCGAAGAGGGCCCGGTCGACCCGCGTGGCAAGGATGTCATCCCGGTAGAAGAAGAGCCGCGAGACGAACCAGTACGCCAGGTAGCCCAGGTACAGCAGGCCGTAGAGCGCCTCCTCGGGCTGGAATCCCTCCTTGTATCCCACCGCCACCACGAATCCCGCGAGGATGCCCACCAGGAGACGCAGTTCGTCGCCCGACAGCCACGCCAGCGCCATCGCGCCGATGACGAGCGCGGGCGGGACCCAGAGCAGCGCCGGTGCCAGCCAGGCGAACGCCAGGACGAGGAACAGCGAAAAAGCGAATCCCAGCGTCACGAGCGCTCCCGCCCAGCGGGTCCAGCGCACGGGGTCGATCGCCGCGGCGCCCACGGTCGTCAGCTCCGCGATGCGTCGGCGGCGGCGCGCTGCAGTCGCGAGAACAGGTGCACGCCGTTTCGACGCACCCAGGACGACACGACCAGGTAGGCGATCGAGAGCAGGAAAACCGAGAACGTCGTCAGGATCACGATGATCGAACGCTTCGGACGCGCCTTGAGGGCGGGTTTCACCGCGTAGTCGATAACCTGCACCGCTTCGCTCTCCTTTTCTTCCTGGAGACGCGCCTGTTCGTACATCGGCCCCAGGATCTCGAGGATCGCCACCTGGATCTGCCGCTGCATCTCGAGTTCCGCGTAGGTGCGCGCCACCGACGGCACCTCGTCCTGCGCCACCGGCATCAGGCGCTCCGAACCCCTGAGGGCGGCCTCGTATTTCTCGTTCGCGACGCGGGCCAGTTCCGACAGGTTGGCGACGTTCGGATTCTCCTCGCCGAGGCGGCTCCGGGCAACGTCGGCCTGGATCTCGGCCTGCAGCGCCTGTCCACGCATCTCGGCTACCTGTCGGAAGAAGCTCTCGGTCTGAGCCGGCAGGTCGTAGATGCCGTACTGCTGCTGGAAGCCCTGCAGGGACGCCAGCAGCGAATCCATGGCACCGAGCGACTCGTGATACCGCTTCTCGACGTACGCGCGGTAACTCGCCGCCGTCTGCCGTGCGAGGCGAGCGTTCGTCTCGTTCAATCGACGGACGAAGAAATTCGCCATCGCCGCCGCGCGCTCCGGGTCCTTGTCCGACACGGAGATCGAGAGAAACTGGTACTCGAGGTCGATCTCGAACGCGGCGTTGTCCCGCAGATCATCGATCGAATCGTCGAAGGGGGCCCGCGAACCTTCGCGTTCGTACACCTTCACGAGGTCGAAGCTGTCGACGGCCGCCGCCATGACGGACCGGCTGGTGAGGATCGACAGGTACCGCATATAGTCGCCGCCCCCGCCGCCGCCGAGGAGCGCCGACGCCGCCGACGGAAGATTCCGCAGCAGGGCCGACGATAACCCGCTTCCGCCCTCCGGCATGAGGACGCGCGCCGAAGCCCGGTACCAGTTCGGCATCATCAGCGACAGCACGACGCTGATCACGGCGGCCAGGGTGGTCAGTACCACGACCAGGCGCCGGCCCGCCCACACGGTGCCGACCACGCGCCAAAGGTTCTCCTCGCCCACGCGCCGGCGCGCATCGGCCGTCGGAAGGTTCTCGGTCGGCGCGGTCATTGCTGGTTCTCGAGGCTGCGGAAGAGAACGATGATCGTCGCCACGGTGCTCACCGTGCCGAGGAGACTCTGGAAGATGCGGTAGCGCTGCTCCCGCTTCTGGTTTCTCTCCTGGGATTCCAGCTGACGTTGGGAGAGCTCGAGCTGGCGATGGGCGAGATCGACCTGGCGCTGCGAGAGATCCAGTTGCCCCTGCTGCAGATCGGCCGTGCGCTGGGCGAACGACTCGGTCACCGCCGTCGCGCGATCGACGAAAATCACGTCGCCGGACCGCACCTCGGCATTCGCCTCGGTCACGACCGCGCCGGTGGCGGCACGAAGGTGCAGCACCCTACCCGCATTGGCGCCGCGCCCGCCCGCGGCTTCCACGAACCAGTCGGCCGCGCGACCGGGCTCATAGGCCAGGTAGCCGGGCCGCACGACCTGTCCGAAGACGTGCACCGTGCGCTCGTCGCGTGGGATCACCAGGCGGTCACCGTCCTGCAGTACCACCGGTTCGCCGTCCGGGTCGATCGGAATGCGCCGCGTCGCTTCGAACTCCTGCGCGAAATACATGCGGCTCGCCAGTTCCAATTCGGTCAGGCGAAGGCTGCGAAGGGCTTCCAGCGTGTCGGGGCGGACGAAGCCGGTCAGGCTCGGTCGGCCGCGGAGCCCCGTCTGTTCGGGTCTTCCCGACGCGCCGCGGACGACGTGGGCGGCATCGAGCAGCGCGCCGTCGCGCATTCCGCCCGCCTGTTCGAGGAGGTCTCGAACCGTGGTTACCCCGGATTCGATCGAAAAGGTGCCGGGAGACCGCACCCAGCCCTCGACCGACGCGGAGCCCTGGGCCGGGCGGTCGGCGACGACCGACACGTGGTCCCTCGCCCGCACGGTCGTTTCGCCGGTCTCGTTCTCGAAAACCGCCGAAGCCAGCAATTCGATCGTGTGCAGGCCGTCCTCTTCGAACCGGGTGAGGCGGACCGCGGTCGCGTGTTCGGGAGAAGCCGCCAGTCCGGCCGCTTCGAGCACGCGGCGCACCGTGTCCCCCTCGCGAACGTCGTAGGCTCCCGGGAACGGAACCGCGCCGTCCACGCGGACCGACGCGTACGCCGGGTCATACCCCGGCACCACGATCACGTCGCCGTCGGACAGGTACGGGTTTTCATCGACCGCGCCCGTCGCGAAATAGCGTGCCATGTCGAGCAGAACCTGGCCGCCGTCGCGCCGAATGAGGGTCACGTTGCGTAACGCCGGGCGGAAGGCCGGATTCGCCACGGCAGCCCGCGACGTGTCGGCGAACGCCACCTCCAGCACCGACGACACCCGGGCGACCGGCGCGGCGAGGAAACGGCCGGGCACCGGCACCGCGCCCGATACGTGCACCCAGAACGAGCGGGGCTGGGCGAGTGCCACATCGATGCGAAGGCGCCCGAACGAACGCCTCAGCGCGACCAGGGCCGAGTCGCGGGCCGCCGCGAGCGTCAGTCCCGCGACGCGGACACTGCCGGACTCGGGGAGCATGAGCAACCCGTCGGCCGAAACGGGCACGGAGGCCGCCGTACCTTCCCCTGTGGCGATGCTGATGGCGAACACGTCACCAGGCCCCACGCGGTAGACGGCGGGGTCGACCGGACCCTCGAGCGGGGTCGTGGCGCCCCCCGAAGTCGACAGGCGCGATCGCAGCGCCTCCATGGGGTTCGACAGTCCGCCGGACTGGTCGCGGTCGTTCGCGGACTGCGCGGCGGCGGGGGTCGCCGTGGCGAGAATCGCGGCGAGCAGCGCCAGGGCGAAGCGGGCGCGGCGCTGGGAACGGAGCACGGTAAACACGGCAGAGGAGGACAAGGGGAGCGGCCGGCGGCCGCGGGTCTTCATCGTATCAGACGTGCAATAGGCCGCGGTCAAGCGCTTGGTGGCTCCGGGGGCTGTCTCTGGCTCTGCGAACGGAAAAACTACGGTATCTTGACCGGCATCGCAATTCGTCGCGCTTGGGGCGCGATTTGACGCGCCGCGACGACGTATGGCATACGTTGCGGCCTTTGTGGGCGGCGGCAGACGAGCGGTTCGGCCTTCGGTGGCGGCTGCAGGCCGTCGGCTCGGGCGGCGACGCGGACGATGGCCCCCCATTCACGGCTCCTACGACAAATTTGCGAAATTGCCCAGGTGGAAGAATTTCTCCCGGCGGACAATTATGCAAATTGGTCGTAAGGATGTTGCAGAGAGGCACCGCCGGCTGCAGCCCCGGAGCGCGCCGCTCGCCTTCGTGTCCGTGCCCGCCGCCCCGCGCTCTTGATCCTGAGCGCCCCGCATACCCAGAGTTCCGCCATGCAAAGCGCTCCCGCCCCGGCAAAAATCAATCTGGGCCTGCATGTGCTGCGGGTGCGGCCGGACGGGTTCCGTGACATAGACACGGTGTTCGTCCGCATCCCGTGGAGCGACACGGTGTCCGTCGAGCCGGCAAGCCGGCTGGAAATGACGTGCAGCGACCCGTCGCTTCCGACCGACGACGGGAACCTCTGCATGCGGGCGGCGCGACGCCTCGCCGAGGCCCTCCGCCGCGACGACCGGGCGGGCGCCCGCATACACCTCGACAAGCGCGTCCCGTACGGGGCCGGACTCGGATCCGGATCGAGCGACGCCGCCACGACGCTCGAACTGCTTCGGCGGCTCTGGCAGATCGACGCCACCGCGACGCCACGACTGCACGACATCGCCGCAACCCTCGGCAGCGACGTCCCGTTTTTCCTCGGTCACCCTGTGGCCCGCGGTACCGGACGCGGAGAAATCCTCGAGCCGATCCACGCCCCGGCGCTCGCGAGGCTCCATTGGCTGGTCGTCGTTCCGCCCGTGCACGTGGCCACGGGACCTGCGTACGGGTTGGTGACGCCGAACGATCGCAACAGGCCCGATCTCGCCGGGCTGGTCGCCGGGGCCGATCTCGAGCGGTGGCGGCGCGAGTTGGTCAACGATTTCCAGGCGCCGGTAGCCGCGCGGTACCCCGAGGTGGCCGAAATCCTGTCGACGCTGGCCGGCACCGGGGCCGACTACGTCAGCCTGAGCGGATCCGGTTCATCGGTCTTCGCCGTCTACGAAGACCATCAGAACGCGACGGAAGCGTACGAACGCGTCCGCCACGGCACGGCCTGGCTGGGGCCGGCCGACCTTACCAGTTGATGCGCTCGCCCGTCCGATCCTGGAAGCGTTCGGGGTCGACGAGCGGATCCTCCTCCTCGAAAAGTCGCGGCGGATCCGGGAAGCGCCGATCGCGCGCGACCGGCGAATCGGGTTCGTCGGCCAGCCCGCGGAAGAAGTCTCCGACCACGAACAGCGCGTTGTGCGCACCCTGGCCGTACCAGTTCGAGCGGATGGTGACGCGGCGGTCGTTGAATCCGATCCACGCGCCCATGACGAGGTCGGGGTGCATCATCATGAACCAGCCGTCGGCGGCCTCCTGCGTGGTGCCGGTCTTGGCGGCGAGGTCGTAGTCGCCCAGGCGGTACTGGCCGTTGATGCGCACGGCCGTGCCTTCTCGCACGACCCCCCGAAGCATGTCGACCATCGTGTAGGCGGTGTATTCGGAAAGGGCCTCGCGCGGGGCCGGATTGGCCTCGTACAGCACGTTGCCCGCGCCGTCCTCGATACGCATCACGACCGTCGGCTCGTAGAGCAGGCCACCGTTGGCGAGCGTCGAATAGGCGGTCGCCATCTCGAGCAGCGTGACGTCGCTGGTGCCGAGGGCGAGGGCCGGCACCTCGTCGAGCTTCGACTTGACCCCCATGCGACGCGCGACGAAAGCGACTTCCGAAGGGCCCACCTCGAGCATAAGGCGCGCCGTGATCGTGTTGAGCGAGTTGGCGAGGCCTTCGCGCAGCGTGAGCATGCGGTTGGACATGTCGCCGAAGTTTCCGGGGGTCCAGACGTTGCCGGCGGCATCGACGTAGCGCAGAGGGCCGTCCAGCAACTGGTAGTTCGGGGACCAACCGTTGTCGATGGCCGCCGTGTACACGAAGGGCTTGAACGTCGAACCGGGCTGGCGCGCCGCCTTGTCGACGTGGTCGAACCAGTCGGTGGCGAGGTCGCGTCCGCCGACCCAGGCCTTCACGTACCCCGAATTCGGATCGACGGCGATGAACCCGGCCTCGAGGCGGGACTTGACCGTCTGGAGCGAGTCCATGAACGCCCGGTCGGTGCGCAATTCCGACACGGCCGCGTCGGCGCCCGTCCCGGCACGACGCATCGAGCGGAAGCGTTCCGTTTCCCGGATCATCTGGTCGACGAACGTGGTCTGGCTGCGCCAGTAGTGCGCAAACGGGGTGTACCCGTCGAGCTCGAGGTAGTCGCACGGATCGGTGCTCCAGACCGACGCCTGCGCCTTGCTCCACTCCCAGTCCACGACCGCCTGCAGGCACGGCATGGTCTTCTGCACGGACGCCTCGGCGAGCGCCTGCGTGCGGGAGTCGATCGTGGTGTACACGACGAGGCCGTCCTCGTAGAAGTCGTATCCGTTCTCTTCCGACCAGCGGTTCATCCACTGGCGGACGTGCTCGGCGAAGTACGGCGCGAGGCTCTTGGTGACATCCGACGAGCGATAGTCGGTGCGCACCGAATCGGCGCGGTGCTCCTCGAGGAAATCCGCGGCCAGGAACCCGCGCTTGACCATCTGTCCCAGCACCGTGTTACGGCGACGGCGTGCGTTCTCCGGATTGCGGACCGGGTTGAAGTACGTGATGCGCTGGAGCATGCCGACGAGCGTCGCGCTCTCCAATTCGTCGAGCTCGATGGGTTCCTTGGCGAAGAACGTGCGGGCGGCGGCCTCGATGCCCCACGCGTTGTACCCGAACTCGACCGTGTTCAGGTACATCTCGATGATCTCGGGCTTGGTGTAGCGCCGCTCGAGCTGCACCGCCGTGATCCACTCCTTGAGCTTGCGGCTGACCGTTCTCTCGGATCCGATCTGCTCGTTGTACAGGTTTCGGGCAAGCTGCTGGGAAATGGTCGACCCGCCTTGGGGATCGCCGATCAGCAGTCGAAAAGGTATCTGTAGTGTGCGGAAGAGGTCGATGCCCCAATGATCGTAGAACCGGTGATCTTCGGTTGCGATCAGCGCATTGATGACGTGCGGAGAAATCTCGGCGTACGTCACCCACGACCGGTTCTGCCGCGCGTACCGGGCGAGCTCGACGCCGTCGGCGGTGTATGCGATGGTCGCAAGGCGGAATTCGGGGTTCTCGATCGCCTCGAGCGGCGGCAGCTCATCGCGCAGCGAAAGCATGTAGCCGACGACCCCGAGGAAACCGACGAGCCCGAGCACGACCACAACGGCGAGCGCGCGTATCCCGTCGGCCTTGTACGGGTCGTGAAAGCGGCGGTCGAACCAATCGCCCCCTCGGCGGGGGGCATCGCCGCGGCCGTATCCGCTCCCGGAACCCGCGCCAGTCCCGGTGGGGGAGGGGTCGCCCGGGCGGTTGGATCGTTGCGATGCGTCGGAAAAGTACCGCGCGAGTTCTTCCTCGCTGTAATTCCAGTCGGACATGGGGCAGCCGTGACTGCCCACGGCAACGTGAAAACGGGCGCGGGGTTTCGCGCCGGGCACGGAGGACTCAGCCGGCTACGGCTTCGAGCGCAGCGCCGTTCCAGCGCACCAGCCGAGTCTCGGCCCGCTCGATGACTCCCAGGGTGCGCGTCATCGGCCACAGCCCGGGGTTCACGTACGTTCCGCCCGCCAATTCCAGCCGCTCGGCCACGTGGCTGTGTCCGTAGGCCACCACGTCGGCGCCGTCGGCGAGCGCACGCGCAGCGGCGGTTCGGAGCGCCTCGACGGTGCGCGTTTCCAGTTCGTGCCTTCGCATGCCACGGCTCACCCGCGCTGCGAGCCCCTGCCCCAGGTCACCCGGGAGCACGGCCGTCCAGAGACGGTGCGCCCAGTGCGCGCGGAGCACACGATCCTTGAAGCGCATGCTCCCGTGCTCCTCGGCATCTCCGTGCGCGACGTGCAGACGGGTCCCGCCGACGGCCAGCGTCGTGGCCCTGCGGTGAATCGAGAACCCCAGTTCCCTTTCGAACCAGTCCCGGTGCCACGGGTCGTGGTTGCCCACGGCCACGTGCACGGGTACGCCTCGATGCGTCCAGGAGGCCAGGAGTCCCAGCGTTCGCACGGGACCCTTGGGCACGAGGTGCCGGTATTCCACGTACGCGTCGAAGACGTCCCCCAGCAACACGACCGCCGACACCCGGTCTTCGAGGGACCGCAGGCACGCCGCGAGCGCCGCGTCGTCCGATGGTCCCGCCGTGCGCCCCGCGACGGGATGCAGCGGGTCGTAGTGGATGTCGCCGACCAGGCAGATCACTGGATGGGGCTGGTATCAGGGTGGCGGTCCTGTGGGAGCACGCCGGGTGGACTGTGGAGCACGGCGCCGGATCCTACCACACCGTCTGCCCGCGGGAGCCGGGCGCGAGGCCGGGGAGCGTTTCGTCCGATTCGCGCGCCTGCATCCTGCGAACGCCCTCCTCGCTGACGAGGTTGCCGCGCAGTCGGCCCCCGGTCGGCGCAAGGTACCCGTGGGGGACCGGAAACCGGTCGTTCGACACGCCTGAGGTCGGATCCGAGAGCAGCGACCGCGCGAAGTCCGATACGACGCGTGCCGCGTTGTGGCCGCCCTGCCCCCAATACGACGATCGGAACCGCACGGAGGGCTGGTTGAACCCGACCCACGCCCCGATCACGAGACGCGGATGCAGGAGCACGAACCATCCGTCGGCGTGATCCTGGGTCGTGCCGGTCTTCGCGGCGAGATCACCCGTGAGTCCGAATTCGCCCCGCACCGAGAAGCCCGTTCCGCCCGGGCGGAGCACGTCGCGGAGCATGTCCACCATCGTATAGGCGTGGTCCGCCGACAGCGCCCGCACCGGTTCCGGGTCGAAGCGCGCCAACAGCCGTCCGTCGGCGTCCTCGATGCGCGTGACGGCGATCGGCGCAACGCGGTTGCCGTCCGAGACCAGGGTGCCGAGCCCGGAAGTGAGTTCGAGGAGGGAGATCTCGCTCGTGCCGAGCGCCAACGAGGGTACGGGTACGAGTTCCGAGAGAATGCCCATCCGCCTCGCGGTTCGTGCGACCTGCTCCGGACCGACCGATCGGATGAGTCGCGCCGCCACCGTGTTGCGCGAGGAGGCCAGCGCCTCCCGCAATGTCATGACACGGCCCGAAGCGCCTCCGCCGGCGTTCTGCGGGCTCCACGACCCTCCGCCCGGAAGCGAGTAGGTCTGCACCACATCTTCGGCGAGCGTGGTCGGTGAGAAACCGGATTCGAGCGCGGCGGCGTAGAGAAACGGCTTGAACGTGGATCCGGGTTGCCGCCTGGCGGCGGCGACCTTGTCGAACTGATCCACCGTGAAGTCGCGTGCGCCGATCCACGCCCGCACATACCCGGTGTGGGGATCGATCGCGACCAGCCCCGTTTCGAGGCGCGTGGCCGCCGTGCGCAACGAGTCCATGAAGAGAGGGTCGTATCGAAGCGACATCGCCGCCTCGTCGGCGTCCGCGCCGCCCGCGCGCAGCGAGCGGAAGCGGCGGCTCGCGCGCAGCAGGGTGTCCTCGAGCGGGCCGGCAGAGCGCCAGAATCCGTCGAACGGAAGGCCGCCCGCGGCCCACTCGCGTCCCGCGATTTCCTGCAGCATCTCCGACTGCCGGTCGACCGCCGCCTGGGCGTACGCCTGCAGGAAGGGATCGATGGACGTGAACACGCGCAGTCCGTCGCGATAGAGGTCGTAGCCCTCTGATCGCCCCCATTCTTCCACGAGGGACCGTACGTAGTCGGTGAAGTGGGGGGCCGGATTCGTCGAGCTGACCGGCGGGGCGGGATCGAGCGACAACGGCAGCGCCTTCAACATTCCGGCCGTCGCCGGCGCAAGCTTGCCGACGGCGACCAGGTTGTCCAGGACGAAATTGCGGCGTTCGAGGGCACGGTCCGGACGGCGCA
This sequence comes from Rhodothermales bacterium, assembly GCA_024711125.1. GTDB lineage: Bacteria > Bacteroidota > Rhodothermia > Rhodothermales > UBA10348 > JANJTM01. The sequence continues at coordinate 3,826 of JANJTM010000072.1, read as the reverse complement.
TCGGATCGTAGGCGGTCGGTCCCTTGAGCATTCCGACCAGCGTCGACGCCTCGTGGATTTCGAGCGTGGCCGCCGTCTTCGAGAAAAACGTGCGGGCGGCCGCCTCGATGCCGAACGCGCCGTGGCCGAAACTCATGCGGTTGAGGTACAACTCGAGGATCTGCCGCTTCGTGAAGACGTCCTCGATGCGACCGGCCATGCGGATCTCGCGCAGCTTGCGATCCATGGGCGCGTGGCGCGCGACCTCCGGGTAGAGGTTTCGCGCGAGCTGCATCGTAAGCGTCGACGCGCCCTGGGATTCGCCCCGCACGGAACGCCACGCGGCCGTGGCAAGGCGACGCCAGTGCACGCCACCGTGTCGGTAGAATGCGCGATCCTCGGTGGCAAGCAGCGCGTCGACGACATGCGGCGAGATCTCGTCGAGATCCACCCAGACGCGGTTCTCCTCCCCGAATCGCGCCAGTTCGGTCCCGTCGGCCGCGTACACGAACGAGGCCGTCGGGATCTCCTCGGCGATCGTCGGGGAGACGGGCGGAAGCTCGGGATCGAGCGAGCGCAGCGTCCAGGCGAAGTACACGACCCCGGAAAGCAGGACTCCGGCAATCGCACCGAGCGCCCACGTCCACACCCGTCGCGCCGGGCGCCGACGCGGCGGCCCGGCAGGCGCAACTCGGCGCGGCGTCGGATGGTGCGGTGCCGGTGGACGCGGCGCAGCGGGGGGTGCCGAGGGTGCGAGGGGCCTCCGCGGCGGCGGGGCAGGCGTCGGCGTCCGTTGCGACTCCGCAGGTCGCGGCCCGGTTTGACGCGGCTCCGAGGGTCGGGTCGACGCCGGGGGCAACTCTACCGGAGCCGCCGTGCGGCGAAGCGGCGCAGGCGCCGGCGAGCCGAGCAATTCGGCCAGCGGGCGGAAAGCCGGCAGGTCCTCGACGCGCGGTGCGGGCGCACCCCGATCCGCACGCTCCGGATCGGGCGCGTCGGCACGGTCGAGCGCGATGAAGGGCGCCGACAGGATACGCAAACGGGGTCTGGGTCCGGGATCCACCCGCCTTCTGAAACGGTCAGTGAAACAAGAGAACGTATCTTTCGAACGCCTTCTCGATCAAGCAGCTTCAAGCTGCGACGAATTCACGCCCGTGGGCGCGGCGCCCCCGGCATTCCCCGCAGCCGATGTACCAGTCGAGCTTCCAGTTCTCGGTCTTTCCGCCCGTCATCAAGAACCTGCTCATCATCAACGGGCTGGTCTTCATGGCGCAGGTCGTGCCCTCGACCGACTACCTGCTCACGAGCTGGTTCGCCCTCTGGCCGCTCGGCCTGGGCGACACGCCGGGACCGTCCTTCATGCCCTGGCAGCTGCTGACGTACGCGTTCATGCACGCGAACCTCACGCACATCCTCTTCAATATGCTCGCCCTGTGGATGTTCGGCGTGCAACTCGAGAACGCCTGGGGATCCCAACGATTCGCGCTGTTCTACTTCGTCTGCGTCATCGGCGCGGGCCTCGTCCAGCTCGCCGTGACGTCGATGAGCCCCGTCGTCGCCCCCACGGTCGGCGCCTCCGGCGGCGTCTTCGGCGTGCTCCTTGCCTTCGGAATGATGTTTCCGGAGCAGCCGATCTACGTCTACTTCCTCTTTCCGATCAAGGCCAAGTGGTTCGTCATCATCTACGGCGTCCTCGAACTCTACGCCGGCGTCGTCGGAGGCTCGACCATCGCCCATTTCGCCCACCTCGGCGGCATGCTCTTCGGCTGGATCCTGATCCTCTACTGGCGCGGAAAACTGCCGTGGAAGCCCGAGCGCAGACTCTACTGGTAGCCTGATGGCCGGCCGATTCCAGATCTGGTACCGGGCGCAGCCGCCCGCGATCCGCCTGCTGCTGACGATCAACGTCGCGGCCTACCTCGCCTGGAACCTGCTCCTCGTGCACTTCCAGGTGACCCGCGAATTCGTGTGGGCTCACCTCGCGCTCGACCCCGCCCTGCCGGAGCTGCTCTTCCAGCCGTGGCGCGTGCTCACGTACGCCTTCCTGCACCTCGGCGTGGGTTTCGGCGGCCTGCTCCACATCCTCTTCAACATGGCCTGGCTGGTCTGGATCGGAAGGGATTTCGAGCAGATGCAGGGCAGCGCGCGCCTCTTCGCCCTCTACATCCTCGGGGCCCTGGGAGGCGCCATCCTCACCGTCCTGCTTCACGGGGTGCTTCCGAACGTCCCCTACTTCGCCGGCCTCGTGCACGGCGCCTCGGGCGGAGTCCTCGGCGTCATGGCCGGCGTCGCCCTCCTCTACCCGTGGCAGGAAATCATGCTCCTCTTCATCGGAAGCGTGCGTCTCATCTGGGTCGTCGTCGGCTTCCTCGCCCTCGATATCCTGTTCCTGTCGGCGGGCGGAACCAGCGTCAGCGCCCACCTCGGCGGCGTCCTCACCGGCTTCGGCTTCGCGCGGGCGCAGCAGGCCGGGTGGGACCTGTCGGCCTGGGCGAGGCCCCTCTTCGCTCCGCGGCGTTCGCCGGCCCGGGCCCCGGCGGTGTCGCGCCCGGTCCAGGCCGTCGTGCGTAAACCCTCGGTCTTGCGAAAGGTCGTGCTCGAGAAGGAGGAGGACCCCGCCCCGGACCCGGCCGAACAGGTCGACCGCATCCTCGACAAGATCAGCGCCGGCGGCTACGACTCCCTCACCGCCGAGGAAAAGCGGATTCTCGACGAAGCCTCGCGGCGGTGACGTAACGGGAGGGGGCGGGTGCGCTCCCAATCGTGAACCCGGTCCGGCCTGCGCGGTTGGATCGCCTGTCCCATCCGGCTACCCCATGCAGCGTCCGCGTCGAATCGCCCGTGCCGTCCAGGTCGGACCCGTCACCATCGGTGGCGGAGCCCCGATTTCCGTCCAGTCCATGACGACGTCCAAGACCCACGACGTCGCCACCTCCCTGGCCGAGATCACGCGGTTGGCCGATGCAGGCGCGGACATCGTCCGTGTCGCCGTTCCGCGCCCCGAAGACGCCAACGCCCTGCGCGACATCGTCCAGGGCAGCCCGGTCCCCATCGTCGCCGACATCCACTTCAACCACAAGTACGCCCTCAAGGCCATCGAATCGGGCGTCGCCAAGGTGCGGATCAACCCTGGCAACATCGGCAAGGAAGAGTGGGAGCGGGAAGTGCTGCTCGCCGCGCGTGACGCCGGAATTCCGATCCGCATCGGCGTCAATTCGGGCTCGCTCGAGAAGGACATCCTGGACAAGTACGGATATCCGCAGCCCGAGGCCCTCTTCGAAAGCGCCATGCGCCACGTCGACATCTGCGTGCGGAACGGCTTCGAAGACCTCATCATCTCGGTCAAGCACTCGGACGTCTACTACATGATCCAGGCCTACCGCCTGCTCGCCGAGCGCACCGACTACCCGCTGCACCTGGGCGTCACCGAGTCCGGATCGCTAAGGACCGGCACCATCAAGAGCTCCATCGGAATCGGCGCGCTGCTCGCCGACGGCATCGGCGACACCATTCGCGTGTCATTGGCCACCGACAGTGTGCACGAGGTCGAAGTCGGACACCAGATCCTGAAATCCCTGCGCATCGGCCGCCCCGGCGTCAACATCATCGCCTGCCCGACCTGCGGCCGCCTCGCCGGCGACATGTTCCCCATCGTCGACGCCGTCGAAGCCGCCGTCTCCGCGCGCAAATTCGACAAGGACCTCTCCGTCGCCATCATGGGCTGCGCCGTCAACGGCCCCGGCGAAGCCGCCGGCGCCGACCTCGGCGTCTCCCTCGGCCGTGGCCGGGCGCACCTCTTCAAACGCGGAGAAATGCTGCGCACCGTCGACGAAGCCGACATCGTCGA
>JANJTM010000049.1 GCA_024711125.1 Rhodothermales bacterium | reverse complement strand
CGCCCCGTTCCGTCGTTGCGGAAGAGCTTCGACGCGGAATACTCGATGGCCGCGAAGACGTCGTCGTCCCCGTCGCGGTCGTAGTCGGCCACCGCGACCCCGCGGCCGAGGCCGTTGACGGTCATGCCCGCCGTCGGGCGTTCCACGAAGCGCGGAGCCTGGGCGAGGGTGGGCGACACGCAGGCGACGAAGAGGAGCGCGAAGCCGGTAGTCCGGAGCATGGTGCGGAGGCCGGCGCGGGAGCCGGCGTGGGGACTGCCGGAACACGCGCGCGGGCCGCTCTCGTTCCGCGCGATCAGCTTCCGAGTTGAGCGACCAGCCCGTCGAGCGCGCGGCGAACCCGTTCGTCTCCCGGATTTCGCTGCAGGAAGCGCTCGAGCGCCTGGCGGGACTCGTCGAAACGGCCGATCACGGCGAGCGCCCGCCCGAGGCGCAGCACGGCGTCCGGGTCGTCCGGCGCCAGCTCGACGGCACGCACGTACTCGGGCAGGGCCTTCCCGTCGTCGCCACGCGCCGCGTGGATGTCGCCCATGACCAGGCGCACGACGGGCGAGTCCTCGATCTCGACCGCCGCCCTGTAGTAGGCGAGCGCGTCGTCGGCCCGGCGCTGGCGGAGCAGCGCTTCGCCGGCCCAGGCATACGGGGCCGGGAGGAACGGATACTGCTGGATCATCGCCAGCGAGGCCCTGAGGGCGCGGTGGTGGTCCCCGACGGCGGCATACGCCTGGCGGAGGCGCTCGGTGGCCTCGAACCAGGACAGTTCCGAGCGGAAAACCTTGAGCGCGAGGTCCTCGGCGGTGGTTCGCGCGGTCAGCGTGTCGACACCGGAATCGAAGGTCCCCGCGGGCCGGAACGGCCACGATGCGAGCAATTGCCGCACCCGGAAGGCACCGTACAGCGAATCGACGGCGGTAACGAGCCACTCGCGGCGCGCCTCGGCCTCCGGTACCGGGGTCTCGGCAATATCCGGCAGCCCGTCGGCGAGCAGGCGGTCGTAGAAGGCGTCGGCGAGCAGGAAATAGCCGTCGAGGTTCGGGTGCAGATGCTCCAGCATGAGCGAGGAGCCGATGATGCGGTCCGGCGAGGCCGCACGAAGCGCCTCCTGGCCTTCCACGACCGTAGCCCCCGTGCGCCCGGCCACCCGGCGCACGATGTCGTTGAAGGCTTCCGGAGCGCGGAACCGGAGCTGGTCGCGGTCCTTCGCCGCGAGATACCCGGCGAGAGCTTCCTCGTGCCGTCCGCTGCCGTCGAGCAGCCGTGCGCGCAGGAACCGCACCTGCGCATCCACCGTGTCGGTTCGTGCCAGGCTGTCGAGCAGCGCCAGGGCACCGGCCGTATCGGCCGCGCCGAGGCGCCGATCCACCCGGCGAAGCGCCGATGCCCACGCGCCCGGGTCGGTGGTCTCGGCCGGGGCACTCTCGAACGGTGCGTGATCGCGCTCGTTGCTGGCGAGGGTGGAGAGGTAGACGGGCACTCCCGCCTCGCGATAGATCCTGACCAGGTCCTCGAGATTGCGCTCGAACTGGCGGGCGCCGAGCGCGAACAGGGGGGACGAGATCGGGATCTTCTGCTCCCGGACCATGCGCTCCATCAGGGTTCGCCCCGGGGGGGTCGACGGCCGATCGCCCGCCAGGAGGCCCGCGGCGCGCGTCAGGCCGGCGCGCAGCAACTGCACGATGCGCCAGTCGTGGAGCCGGAGATACAGGTTGACGAGTCCCCTGGACCGGCCCGCCGATTCGGACGAGCCGACCCCCAGCGCGCCGTAAAACTCGTTGTGGCCGGCGTAGACGAGCACCGCGTCGGGCTCGATCTCCACGATCTCGTCGGCGAAGTCGAGCAGCGTGTACGAATTGACGGCCGCCATCGCGGTGTTGATCACCTCGATGCGCCGGTCCGGGAACGTCTGCTGCAGCCGTTGCGCGAGCATGCGCGAGAAGCTGCCGCCGTAGTAATACGGGTATCCGGCGGCGCTGGACCCTCCCTGGACGACGATGCGGAACGTCGTCGAGTCCTTTTCCGGTCGGAACGCGTCCCCGATCGGCGTCGGAAGACCGGTCTCGCGGGCGAAATACCGGCGCGCGACCTCCCGGTTCTGCGTCATCCACCCGCCGGAGTCGGGGACCTCGACGAAGAGCGGCGTATCGGATCCGTATCCCCCGAGGCGCAGCGAACCCTCGAGCGCGGCGAAGAACAGGAACGGGATGGCCGCCGTCGCGACCAGGAACAGCCGCCGGCGTGAGGCCGGGAGGACGGGCGCATCCGGCCCGGGCAACGGCTTCGGACGCGGGCTCACGGGGTCCAGGGAATGTCGGGTGCACCCTGGACGTGGTTCGCCCAACGGGCGGCCACGAAGAGCAGGTCGCTCAGGCGGTTCAGGTAGACCATGACGCGCGCGTCCATCTCCTCGATGCCCATGGCCGCGACGGTTTCCCGCTCGGCACGGCGGCACACGGTGCGCGCGGCGTGCAGCGCGGCGGCGCAGGCCGTTCCGCCCGGAAGAATGAACTGCCGCAGGGGCGCCAGGTCGGTTTCCATGGCATCGATGTCGGCCTCGAGCGCGGCCACGTGCTCCGGTCCGATGCGGGGCACGCGGGCCTTCGAATCGTCCGGGGTGGCCAGGTCGGCTCCGACCACGAAGAGTTCGTGCTGGATCCTGCCCAGCATCGTGTCCAGGCGGTCGCCGTGCGCACCGGCCGGGCGGTGCACGCGGGCCATGCCGACGAACGCATTGGTTTCGTCGACGGTGCCGTAGGCGGCGATGCGCGGGTGGTTCTTCTTGACGCGCGCGCCTCCGAACAGGCCGGTGTCCCCTTCGTCTCCGGTGCGGGTGTAGATCTTCATGGAATGCGGGTCGATCGTCTTGACGGCCGGCACCTGCGCCGGGAGCCCCGGTCAACGCTCCAGAGCCCGGGCCGTTTCTGCCCTACGTCGCCTGATCCCGCCGGAGACGGGGCAGGGGGGCGGTCAGGCGGATTTCCGGCCGGCCGTCCTCGTCGACCGCCCGGCGGGATTCCATGCGGAAGACCCGCTCGATGAGATCGGCCGTAAGTACGTCGGCCGCCGGGCCGAACCCGTGCGCCCGGCCCTCGTACAGCACCAGTACGGCATCCGTGTATCGCACGGCCGTCTCGAACTCGTGGAAGACGCCGACGACGGTCGTTCCGTCGTCGGCGAGACGACGCACGTGGTCGAGGAATTCGAACCGGTGGTGCACGTCGAGGTGGGTCGTCGGTTCGTCGAGCAGCAGCACGTCCGCGCCCTGGGCGAGCGCCTGCGCCAACAGCACGCGGCGCTGTTCACCGCCCGACAACGCCAGCATCGATCGGTCCTCGAAGCCCTCGAGGTCCACGGCCGACAGGGCGTGCGCGACGAGGTCCCGGTCCGCGCGATCGTAGGCCGAGAGCCAGTTCTTGTGCGGGGACCGACCGAGAAGGACCAGTTCCTCGACCGTGAAGTCGAACCCGAGGCCGAACGACTGGCGCACGAACGCCAGCCGCCTGGCCAGTTCGCGGGGCGGCCATGCCGAGAGGTCCCGGCCCTCCAGCGTCAGCAGGCCGTCGTAGGGAAGCAGGCCACCCAATGCCCTGAGGAGCGTCGTCTTGCCGCTGCCGTTCGGCCCCACCACCCCGTACCACCGGCCGGCGTCGAGCGAGAACGAAAGTTCGTGCAGGATCCGTCGGCCCGAGAGGCGGACCGAGAGGTCCCGGGCTTCGAGAAACGGCATCCGGGTAGGGGTTTGGCTGGGGAACGTGCCGGATACCGCGGGGTTCTCCCGACGACCTCTCCCTCGAGCCATGCGACCGAAAACGCTGTCCTGGATCCTCGTCGTGGCCCTCGTCGTGCCGGGGTGCGACAGCCAGCAGGACATGGAAGAGTTCGTCGCGGCGGCGACGCGCGAGCCCTCGGGCTACACGCGCACCGACCGGCTCGGCTCGGTGGTGTCGGAGGATGCGGACGATTGGCGCACGGCTCCGATCTTCATCGGCAAGGTGCGCGTGGACCCGGCGTGGCCCAATCCGACCACCGGTACGGTCGTGACCGTCCCGGTAAGCGTGCTCGAGTTCGAGGCCGTCCGCAGCGGCCTCGTGCTGCGCACCCGGGACGCGTCGGGCCGTCTCAGCATCCTCGACGAGATTCCGGACGCCACCTCGCCCGGAGCATACGTATTCCAGTTCACGCCGGCGCTCATCGGACGTACGGGGCTCGTCCGGCTCTTCGTGCTCGACCGGTACGGGGAACTCGTCTCCTACGGGGACCTGCTGCTCGAATAGGTCGGCGTCAGAAGCCCGCCCGACCCAGGCGGTCGGCGATGTCGGCGTAGAACCGGTTCGATTCGAACCCGGAGCCGACGAACCGTCCGATGCCGATCTGTTGGGCGTGGTCGGCGTCGATCGTTCCGAGTACCTCGCCCCAGCGCGCGCTGTTTTCGGACACGAAACCGTCGTTGACTCCCTCCCGGGCGTACAGGAGGGCGTTGAGCGGCCGCAGGACGGGGTTGATGGGAATATCCGTACCCCTTCCCGCCCGTGCCGAATACGACCAGTACCGCACCGCGGGGTGATCGGTGACCGACGCGTTGAACGTGCCGGTGACGTAGCCGGGGGTCAGGTCCGCGACCGCCCGGCGGAAATCCGACGGGCTGGTGGCCATCGTGGCCTCGCTGACCCACCGCGCCGCGTCCGTCATCCACGAGGCGACGCGCTGCGGCTGCTCGAGCATGATGTCGGCGAGCGCGCTGCCGTGGTGAGGCGTGGATACGGTCACCAACGTCGCCACGACGTCATGCATGCCGAGTTCGCGGATCAGGAACCGGGCGTCGAGGCCGCCCATCGAATGGGCGATGCAGTTGACGGCCTCGGCGCGCGTTTCGGCGAGAATGCGCAGGATATTGTGTTTCCACTGCGCCGCGCGGAACGGAACGGTATGATACGGGGAAACGTTGGGCGCGTAGGCCAGCACACCGCGCGAGCGCAGGTAGAGTGCCTCTTCGTGGAGATGCCCTCCCCTCCGGAGCGACGCGAGCAGCCCGAACCCGTGCATCAGTACCACCGGGTACCGGGTGTGCACCACCGGCGGCTGCGGGAAGGGATCGCGGCCGATGAGACTGCCGAGGGCCTGCTGCGGAAGCGTGCGCATGGTAAGGGTTCAGCCGCCGAGGAGAGCGAGTGCCGCGGCAGCCGCGAAGGGAAGCGACAGGTTGTCGTTGACCGGGATCGGGAGGACCTCGACCGTCGCGGCCGCGAGGGCCGCGGCACCCCGGGCACTCCAGCCGAACCAGGGGAAGAAGGCGGCGACGAGCATGGCGGTGAGCAGGAAGGCTCCCGTTCCGAGCACGGTCCGTCGCGATCCCGGCCAGCGAGTCCGGCCCCAGGTGCGCCCCGCGAGGGCGGCGGCGGCGTCTCCGACCAATGCCATCGACATCGCGGTCGCGGCGATGCGCGCATCGAACGCCAGGAGGAGCAGCGTCGCCGTGACGACGACCCAGGTCGCACCGGTGAAGCCCCGTCCCATGCCCCGCTCCTCGGGGCGCATCATCCAACCGAACCACCGGTCCACGAAGGCCGCCACCGCCGCGCTGCGCGACCGGGCGATCTCGGTGGCGATGGCGGCGAGCGACACGCCGGAGAGCAGGGCCAGGGCGACCCCGAACGGAATCGCAAGCATGCCGAGCGGCACGACGAGTGCGAGGAGGTGGAGCGCCTTTCGGCCGATTTCGCCCTTGAAATCGAGGACGGGATGGGAGGAGGCCATCGGGAGGGGTTTCGGGAAGGCGCAGTACGCGCGGGGGTGCGGCATGATTCGGCGCGTTCGCGAGGGGTGGGCGGCGTGGGTGCCGGGCGGGCGACGGCGATGGGCGAATCCCTGGCCCCGGTCCGCTCTCAGGGCGCCATGAAGGAGTGCGGACATGGGATTTTGGCCCAAAGTCGATGTATTGGGCCCCGGAAGTGGGCGAAACCATCGACATTCTGCCGTTTGTCGACCTATTCACCCCCGAAATGGGGCGAATACATCGCATTTCGGCTCCTATTCCACGTTGCCGTCCCCGTCAGCGGCGGGAACGGACGACGCGGGTCCGTTCCCGGGCACTACGCGCCCGCCGAAGAGCCGCGCGACGGCTCGCGGGCCCCGATCCTCCCACTCGCACCGCCCCCGCGCCGGCCGCCGCACCAGGGAACCGCCGTCAGTAATAGTTGTTACAACAGGTAACAAACCGATCGTCCCCGATGTCCTCCGCACATCCCCGGGCCGTGCGTGGCCTTCACCACATCACGCTCGTCGCGGGCGATGCCCAGCGCACGGTGGATTTCTACACCGGACTTCTGGGCCTGCGCCTGGTCAAGCAGACCGTCAATTTCGACGACCCCGGCAGTTACCACCTGTACTTCGGCAACGACGACGCCGCGCCGGGCTCGCTCGTGACGTTCTTCGAGTGGCCGGACACGCCGCGCGGACGGCCCGGCATCGGCGGCACCCACCATTTCGCGCTCACCGTCGCCGACGAGTCGGGCCTGCTTCGCTGGAAGCGGCGTATCGAGGCGTCGGGCCGCCACGTGGCGGGTCCGTTCGACCGCCGGTATTTCCGCTCGATCTATTTCGCCGATCCCGACGGGCAGGTGGTGGAGATCGCGACCGCCGGACCGGGATTCACGGTGGACGAGGCGGCCGACGCGCTGGGAACCGCCTTCCGCCCGGCCCCGGAGGAGCGGGCGCCCTGGACGGCGGATGCCCCGGCAGGCGAGCCCGCCGGCATCGACGAGGCCATGCGCCTCTCGACCGGCATGCACCACGTCTCGGCCATCGTATCGGATCTCGGACGTGCCGAGGCGTTCTACTCGGGAATCCTCGGTTTGCGGCGGGTCAAGCAGACCGCCAATTTCGACGATCCGGGTGTCGGGCATTGGTACTGGGGACTCGATGACGGGCGCCCGGGCACGCTGATGACGGCGTTCGAGTGGAGCCGACCGGGCATGGCGCGCGCCCGCGTCGGGCGCGGGCAGACCCACCACCTGGCATTCGCCGTGGCGGGCGACGACGAACAGGCGGCGTGGCGCGAACGCCTGCTGGAATTCGGACTGTCGGTCTCTCCGGTACGGGACCGGGTGTACTTCCGCAGCATCTACCTTCAGGATCCCGACGGGCACATCATCGAGCTGGCGACCGAGGGGCCGGGTTTCGCGGTCGACGAGGACCGCGAGGCGATGGGTACCGCGCTGCGACTTCCGCCGTGGCTCGAGCGGCACCACGCGGCAATATCGGGTGCGCTCAAGCCACTCGAGATTCCCGAACCTACGATTCTCTGACGCCATGGAGTCAACCCTCGTACGACTGGCCGTTCCGGAAGGCGAAGTCGCCCGAACGGGGCTCGTCCTGTTGCACGGCAGGGGCTCCCGCGCCGCCGACATGGCCGGGCTCGCAGCCGCGCTGCGTACCCCTTCGACCGTCGTGGTCGCGCCGGACGCGCCGGGAGGGAGTTGGTACCCGTACCGTTTCCTCGTCGAAACAGCCATGAACGAGCCCTGGCTCGGACGGGCTCTCGAGGCGACCGGAAAGGCCGTACGGGTCCTCGCCGCCGAAGGCGTTCCGCCCGAACGGATCGTCGTGGCAGGCTTCTCGCAGGGCGCCTGTCTCGCATGCGAGTTCGTGGCCCGCAATCCCGGTCGCTTCGGGGGCCTGGTTGCGTTCGCCGGGGCGCTCATCGGCCCCGATCCGCACGCGGGAGGGTATGCGGGCGACCTGCGGGGCACGCCGGCACTGCTCGCCGTGGGTGAAGCGGACCTGCACGTCGAGCCGGCCTATGTGCGGGCATCCGGCGAAGTGCTCGAATCGCTGGGCGCCGTCGTCACGGTCCGGGTGCGGCCAGGGATGGGGCACACGATCCATCCGGCCGACGTCGAGGCGGCCCGGGCGCTGCTCGAGGCATCGTGAACCGCCTGGCACGGCGTCACGATTCGCTCACGGGTGCTTGAAGTCCGGGTAACACGGAGCCCGGATCTTCGGTCGCGAAAGCCGACATCCGAGCCATGAACCCCGTCGCCCGATTCCGCACGCTCTTTCTTTCGGATCTCCATCTCGGAAGCCGCCATACGCGCACCCGCGAACTGGTCGAGTTCCTCGAGCTGGTGGAGGTCGAGAAAGTGGTTCTCGTCGGGGACATCGTAGACGGATGGGCGCTTCAGCGGTCCCCGTACTGGTGCAAGGATCACCAGGACGTCGTCGACTGGGTCCTGGGCCAGGTGCGCAAGGGGATTGAAGTCATCTACGTGCCCGGGAACCACGACGGGTTCGCGCGGCGCTTCGCAGGCCTGTCGATGGGTCCGCTTTCGGTCGAGCGCGAAACGGTGCACCGGACGGCGGACGGCCGCAGTTACCTCGTCCTGCACGGCGACGAGTTCGACGGGATCATCCGCATCGCGCCGTGGCTCTCCCACCTGGGCGCCCGGCTGTACGCATTCCTCCTGTCGCTCAACGGAGTCGTGAACCGGGTCCGGACGGCCCTCGGCCGCGATTACTGGTCGTTGTCGGCCTTCCTGAAACACCGCACGAAGCGGGCGGTCCAGCACATGGCCGACTTCTCCGGTGTCGTCGCGGCCCGCGCACGGCAGGCGCAGGTGGACGGTGTGATCTGTGGTCACATCCACCATGCCGAGAGCCGGACGCTGGACGGATTGCACTACGTGAACCTGGGCGACTGGGTCGAGAGCTGCACCGCGGCCGTAGAGTGGCCGGACGGTCGTATCGAGCTGGTTTCGCCGGTCGCCAACGACCTCAGGCAGCTCCTCGACGCTTTCGACGAACCTCGACGTTCCGCTCGACCCACTGCGCAATTCGCGTAGCCAGGTCCGCAGGCTCGCTGATCTCGGGGACGGCGCCCGGTACGGAGACCGGTGCATGGAGCCAGCCGGGCAGCAACCTCCTGGCCGTTTCCCAATCGGACGCCGTGGCTACCCCGAGGGCGGCCAGCGCCGCCGCGTTGCACTGCTGCTCGTACTGCCGCGCAATGGGAAGGGCGAAGAGGGGTTTGCCGAGAAACAGCGCTTCGGACGGCAGTTCGAATCCTGCGTGGGCGATCACGCCCCGCGACGACGCCAGCGCCCGCGCAAACGCGCCGTCCGAGGCCGGTTCGACCCGGATGCCCGGAGCCGCCCTCTCGGATCGGTCAACCCCCACCCCGAACAGGACATATTCGCCGCGTTGGCGGGAGAAGAACCCGATCTGCTCCTCGATCGGCACCGACGGAAGGTAGACGACGGTGTTGGCTCCCCGGGTCGGCGAGATGTCGCGGACCGACGTTCTCACGATGGGCGGAAGAATCTGCCGCGAGTACCGGCGGTAGTGCAACCCGATCCAGGAATCGCCCGGAATGAGGCCCTTGAGGAACGCCTCGGGCATGGCCTGCGGGGGATCGGGCCGGGGTACCGCCGGGCATCGGAACGAGGCCTGGTGGGAGACGTGCAGGCAGGGAATTCCGCGCAGCTTGGCCGACCACGCAGACACCGACTCGAAATCGGTCACCACCGCGTCGTAGCCGTCCAGGTCCAGGCCCTGGATGTCGCGAAGCAACTGCACCGGGTTCGCCTCGGCCGCCGTGGCGAGCGGCGCGACCCCGCCGTCCCGGTAGACGAACGAGAGCCCTCGGAACCGGTACCGCACGTCGAACGGAAACTGCAGGGAATAGCGTGCTCCGGAAACGAGCACGTCGACCTCGGCACGGCGGCGAAGCTCGGGAACGAGTTCGATGGCCCGGCTGCGGTGACCGTTTCCGGTCCCGTTGATTCCGTACAGGATGCGGAGGGACATGGGGCTGGGGCTCAGGCGTGGCCGTCCGCCGGGACGGGCCGCGTGGTGGTTGGACCCCGAAGTCTCGCCTCGGCGTATGCCCGCAGGATGAGGGGACCGTAACCCTATCGTGAAGCCATGACCCTGGAGAGTCTCACCACCTGCTGCATCGCCAAACCCGGCGCCGAGGAGACCTTTCCGTTCGACGAGTCGACCCTCGTGTTCAAGGTGGGCGGAAAGATGTTCGCCCTCGTCGGCCTGGATGCCCCGGAGCCCGTGGTGAATCTGAAATGCGATCCGGAGCGGGCCGTGGCGCTGCGCGCCGAGTACGAGGGCATCCTGCCCGGGTGGCACATGAGCAAGACGCACTGGAACAGCGTGAAGCTCGATTCGGACGTTCCCGCGAGCCTGGTGCGGGAACTCGTCGATCACTCGTACGACCTGGTCGTGGCGTCCCTTCCGCGGACCAGGCGGCCGGAGGCCGGCGCGTGACCGCTCCGGACGTACTGTACCTCGACAACCACCTGCTGGTGGTGTCGAAGCCTGCGGGGCTGCTGTCCCAGGCCGACCGGACAGGGGACATGGACGTGCTTTCCTGGGGCAAGGACTATCTGAAACGCGCGTTCGACAAGCCCGGAAACGTCTTCCTGGGCCTTGTCCACCGGCTGGACCGGCCGGTTTCCGGGGTGATGGTGCTGGCGCGCACGTCCAAGGCGGCCGCGCGGCTCTCGGACCAGGTGCGCCGCCGCACCGTGGAGAAGCAGTACCTGGCGATCGTCGAAGGTGCGCCGGGCGACGCCGCGACGTGGACCGACTGGCTTACCAAGGACGACGAAACGGTTCGGGTCGCGAGACCCGGCGCCCAGGGAGCCCGCGAGGCCGTGCTGCGCTGGAGCCGCGTTTCGGAGGCCGGCGAGCTCACGCTGGTCGCCATCCGGCTCGAAACCGGGCGCTCCCACCAGGTGCGCATCCAGTTTGCCCACCGGGGGCACCCGCTGCTGGGCGATTTCCGCTACGGCTCCCGCACCGAGCTGGACGGGCGCAATCTTGCCCTTCATTGCGCCCGGATGGCGGTCGACCACCCGACGCGCGGGGAGCGCCAGGCATTTTCGGCACCGCCTCCGGTCACGTGGCCTGCCGACCTGCGCCGTGCGGCGCTGGAATGGATGGCCGCCTGACCCCCGCGGCGGCTGCCCGGCACCACGCGGGCGTGAAGCGACGATTCAGACCGGGTGAAGGTTCGCGCAATAGCCCGGAGAGCGCCCCCCAGGGGGAGACGCGGGACGGCGGGTCGCGGTACCTTCGGCACCCCTTACGATGCCCGGGTCCGTCCTCGCCGCTCCCCCCGTGACTCCCCGAGAATATCTACGGCTCATGCACCGCCGCGACGCGGCGTCGGCCCTCGCTTCCGAGGGGGTCCACGACGTGGCTCCCGGCAGCCGGGTCGGCGTCGTGCTGCTTGGGCCCGGAGGACCGCAGGGCCGTGCGGAGATCCGGCCGTATCTCTACCGGCTGCTGATGGATCCCGCCGGGGAAGCGCTCCCCGGCTCCGGCTGGATGCGGCACCTGACGAGCCGCGCCGTTTCGGTGATGCGAGGCACCGCGCTGGAGCACGAATACGAGGCGGTCGGCGGGCGCGCACCGGTCGTGAGGCACGCCCTCGAGCAGGTGCGCTCCCTGCAAACCACGCTGGCCCGGACCGACGACCCGGTCGCATGGCGGGTCTACCCGGCCATGCGTTACGGCCAGCCTTCCACCGAGGAGGCCCTCGAGCGCCTGGCCGACGACGGCATCGACCACGCCGTGCTCGTACCCATATTTCCGCAATTCTCGTCGGCACGCACGGGTTCGTCTCTTCTCTACTGGGAAGCCGTCGCGACCCGCGCGCGTCGCACCGTCGCGGTTTCGGCGATCCGGGACTACGCGGAGGATCCCCTTCTCGTGCGGGCCTTCCACGAGCGGATAGAAGAGACCCTGCAGCGCTTTCCGCGGGATCGCCGGAACGGCGTCCGATTCGTGTTCGTGGCCCAGGCCGGGGCACCCGCCGACGATCGCAGGCAGGATCGGCCCTACTGCTGCCAGGTGCATCGCACCGTCGACGCGGTAATGCGTCTCCGCGGGTTCGACCGCCCGTTCGAGGTAGCCTTCCAGCGCGCCCCCGGCGTTGCCGATCCGGGGCGCGATTCGCTCGAGGACGTCCTGTCCCGGGTCGGCGACGAGGGAGCCCGCGACCTGCTGCTGTTGCCCGTGTCGACGGTGACCGAGCAGCTCGACATCGCGTTCCGGCTCGACGTGGCCATGCGAAGCGTCGCCGATTCGGCCGGAATCGCCCGGTACGAGGTCGCCGCGCCGTTGAACTGCCACCCGCTGCTGATCGAGGGCCTGGCCCGGCTCGTTCGCTCCCGCGTCGCGGTGGACGGCACGCGGCTGGCCGCCGGCCCGGCGCCCGGCTCGACGGTCTGCCCTCGTGCGGCGTGGGAGGCTTCGGGCGACTCCATGGCCGTATGTCGGCACTGCCGGCGTTCGGCGCCGATGCACACCCTGGCGCCGCGTCCGACGTCGGTTCAGGCCGAGAAGTAGGCTTCCAGTTCCTCGAGCGTCGCGTGCGACGTGGCCGTGTCCTTGACGATGCGGCCCCGGTCGATGAGCGTGATGCGGCCGCAGAGCTCGGTGACGTGCACGAGATCGTGGCTCGATATGAGCATCGTGGCCCCGGTGCGCGCGTGCAGGTCCCTGAGCAGCTGCTTCAGCCGGATATTCGACGGCGGATCCAGATTCGCGAAGGGCTCGTCGAGCACCAGGAGCCGCGGCCCGAAGAACATGGCCGCGGTGATACCGACCTTCTTCGCGTTTCCCGTGGACAGTTCGCCGAGATAGCGTCCGGAGCGGTCCTCGGGCAGGAAGGGATGGAACGGGGCGATCAGTGGCTCGGCCTCGTCCCTCGACAGTCCGTATACGGTGCGGATGAAATCGAGGAACTCGTCGGTCGTCAGGTATCCGATGAGGAAGCGCTCATCCAGGTACGCCCCGGTGAAGGCCTTCCACGCATCGGACCGCGCCACCTCGTGACCTCCGATGCGCACCAGTCCGGTGTCTGCCTCGATGAGATCGAGGAGGAGCCTGAGAAAGGTGGTCTTTCCCGCGCCGTTGGAGCCGACGAGTCCGATCACCTCGCCCGCGCCGGCCCTCCATGACGGTACCTGGAGCACGGTGCGCGACCCGTAGGCCTTGCTGAGCTGCTCGATTTCGATCATGCGTCCCGGCGGAAACCCGCCGCCATCCGGTACTTGGAGCGATCGAGCAGCGTGGCGTGCCGCTGGACCCATGCCTCGGTCACCGCGAGTCCCGCCAGGCCGGCGATGGCCAGGGCGCTCCAGGCCAGGTCGGGCCGGTCGCGAAGGGCCACGATGAGCAGCGTGGGTGGAAGTGCGGTGGGGATGAACCAGAGCCAGTGGCGTGCCGAAAAGCCCTCGTAGTTGAAGAATCCGCCCGTGCGAGCCAGGTCCACGCGGTCGCGGTTGCGTACGGCGAGCTCCATCACGATCTGCGAGGTGACGCCCGCGTTGTAGAAAAGGAAGGCGACGTGCAGCGGGACCAGTTCGGGTCGCAGCCAGAGGAACAGGGGCAGACTGACGAAGAAGAGCACCAGGCACGAAGCCTGCAGTACGATCACCTTGCTCCGGGCCATGACGCGCGTACGGATGTTCCGCCCGATGAGTCCGTCCCAGTAGCCGGAGTCCCATCCGAACATCAGCTGGCCGTAGTTCAGGACGAACCCGCCCGACGCGAAAAGTCCCATCATGGCGGCGAATACGAAGCCGCCGAACGCTCGCGGGCTGGCAAGCAGGAATACGAGGTAGACCGTCGAAAAGAGCATCGACACCAGGAGGTAGTGCCGGGGACGGCGATTCCGCCACATCAGGCGCAGCTCCAGCCACACGAGGTGGCCCGAGACGTCCCATCGCTCGGCCAGTTCGTGCAGGCGGCCCGCACGACGGGGTGGGGCGTTCTCGGTGGATTGGGTGCGGATGGATTCGAGCAGCGCGGCCCCGGCGAGCACGGCGGTCGACGCCACGAAGACCCCGAACGCGAGCAGCGTGACCGGATCTCCACGCAACAGCGAGGTGAAAAGCCCCGACGAGACGGCGCGCAGGAGGTGGGCCCCCGTATACTCGTCGGCCAGTCCGACCAGCGCGAAACCACCGAGTATGCTCAGGAAGACCCGCTCCCGGCGGTGGAGGAGCGTGCGCAGGTACAGGTTGGCGAAATTGGACGCAAGCAGCAGGGCGAAGGCCCCGAGGATCCAGCTCCAGGCCGCCCGCTGGGAGAATTCGGGCGCGAGCTGCGCGAGTGCGAACGGTACCACGAAGAGCAGCGGAAACAGGTTGTGGGCCGATACGACGCTCGCCGCCGCGAAGAAGGTGACCAGTTGTGTCCGCGGGATCGGAAGGTGCAGATACGGCTGCAACTGCACCTTGGGGGTCTTCTGGAAGAGGAACCGCATCGCGAACAGCCCGAACAGCACGGGCAGCGCGTGCCGGTTGACGAGCTCCACCGGATCGACACCCGCGGCCATCTGGCGGGCGAAAACCGGGAAATACAACGCCGAGACCACCAGCGTGAAGCCCATGTACACGGCGAACAGTCCCATGATGACCGTGACCAGCCGCTGCCCCGGACTTCGGGCGGCGCGGCTCAGTCGGCGGACCTGCTGGCGCATCAGCAGGCCGAAGACGGCGGAGGCCTTGAGCGGACGGGGCATCGCGATCGGTCAGGGAAGGACGAAGTCGATCTCCCGGGTCTCGAGGCTCGCAGACGCGACCACGATCTCCACCGGGTCGCCGAGCCGGAATCGACGCCCGGAATATCGGCCGACGAGCGCATAGCTACCCTCGTCGTACTCGTAGTAATCGTCCGGCAGGTCGCGGACGTGAAGCAGGCCCTCGACGAGCAGGGAGTCGATTTCCACGAACACGCCGAACCGCGTCACGCCGCTCACCACGCCCGGAAAGCGGTCGCCCACGTGCTGCTGCATGTATTCGACCTGCTTCAGTTTGACCGACTCCCGCTGCGCCTCGTCGGCGGCGCGCTCCCGTTCGGCGCAATGGTCCGTGCGGATCTTGAGGTCCTCGACGGACGGCGTACTCCTTCCGGCGGCCAGATCCTTCAGCAGCCGGTGCACCATCAGGTCGGGATACCGGCGGATCGGGCTGGTGAAATGCGTGTAGTGTTCGAAGGCGAGCCCGAAGTGGCCGATGTTCTCCGGGGAATACGTGGCCTTCGCCATGGCGCGCAGGGCCGCCTCCTCGATTACCGGCGCCTCGGGACGCGTGCGGCATTCGGCGAGCAGGTGGTTCAGGTCTGCGCCCGTGACCGTCCCTCCCTTCGAGGGCACCCGGTAGCCGAACGCGCGCACGTAGTCGAGCAGCTGGCCGATCTTCTCGCGGTTCGGCCGGTCGTGCACGCGGTACACGAAGGCCGACTGTTCGTGCGTGCGCGCCGCGTGGGTCGCCACGGTGCGGTTGGCGAGCAGCATGAACTCCTCGATCAGTTTGTGCGAGGCCATGCGGTCCTTGCGCACGAGCCCGGTGACGACCCCGGCCTCGTCGAGCACGACCCGTATCTCGGGCATGTCGAAATCGACGGCGCCGGCGTCGAGGCGACGGCGGCGCAGGACGCCGGCGAGGAACGCCGCGGTGTCGAGCGCCCGCACGACCTCCGGATCGGTCCCGGGCGCGTCCTCGGAACGGTCGATGAGCGCCTGGGCCTGCTCGTAGGTCAACCGCGCCTTGGACCGGATGACCGATTCCCCGATCCGGTACCCGTGCACGTCGCCCTCGGCGTCCAGTTCGAGCACGCACGACATCGTGAGGCGCTCCTCGTCGGGACGCAGGCTGCAGAGGTCGGCCGAGAGCCGTTCGGGCAGCATCGGCAGCACGCGGTCGACGAGGTAGACGCTCGTGGCGCGGGAATAGGCCGCCTCGTCGAGGGCACCCCCCGGCGCGACGAAGGCCGAGACGTCGGCGATGTGCACGCCGACCTCGAACCGCCCGTTCGCAAGCGGAAGAACGTGGATCGCGTCGTCGAAGTCCTTCGCGTCGACCGGGTCGATCGTGAAGACGGCCGTGTCCCGGAAATCCTCTCTCCCGCGCAGCCGGTCGGCGGCGATCCGGGCGGGAGCCGCGTCGGCTTCGGCCAGGGCCTCGGCTGCAAAATCGGCGTCCACGCCCATCGCCATCGCGAGCGCCAGCACCCGGATCGACGTATCGCTCGACGGGCCGAGAATGCGCAGCACGCGGCCCTGGGGCGCCCCGTGCGGGTCGTCGAAGCGATCGATCGACACCACTACCTTATCGTCGTCCGCCGCCGCGCCGGCATCGGTCACGACGATGTCGCGCGTCAGTCGACGGTCGTCGGGCTGGACCACGCCAAGGCGGCCCCGGGCGCGAAACGTCCCGACGGCGGTCTTCCGCGACCGCTCGACCACGCGGATCACCTCGGCCTCCCGGCGGTCGTCGCCCGCGCGGGGGGCATCGAGGCCCACCTCCACCCGATCGCCGTCGAGCGCCGTCCCCATGCGCCTCGCCGATACGTAGCATTCGATGCCTTCGCCGTCCACGGCCACGAATCCGTAGCCTTCGGGTCGCACGCGCAGCACGCCCTCGGCGCGCGAAGACTTCTTCCGATACGCGTACTTGCCGCCTCGCAGCCTCGCGGCCGAGCCCAGCTCCACGAGTTCGTCGAGGACGTCGTGCAGCAGTTCGAATTCGCGCCGCCCCCGGATGCCCATCCGGTTCGCGAGGTCCTTCGGGCGGAACATCCGGTCGCCGTTGTTTCGCAGGTAGGCGAGCGCGGAGGCCCGCAGGCGGGCGCGATTCGGGTCGACGGTCATGAAGCGAGGGGGAGGAGCCGATCGGGTGCGGCCCGCCGCACGAGCGCGCGGGCCAATGCCGTCGTGGAATCTATGGCCGGAAGCCCCACATCGAGTCCTTCCGCATGAACGAGCGACAGTTCGGTGCATCCGAGCACGACCGCTTCGGCGCCCGCCGCGCGCAATTCGGCCGTCGCATGCACGAGCAGATCGAGCGCCTGCGCCGAGACCCGTCCCGTGAACGCCTTGAGCCCGAAACCGCGGTCGAAGATCGAGCGGTTGACCTCGTGCTTCGTGTGCTCGGTCGGAAGGACGGGCGTAAGTCCGGCGGCTTCGATCGCGGTGGCGTACAGGCCCGCACGGTAGCTGCCGAGCGTCGACAGGATGCCGATCCGGCGGGCGCCCGGGGCGGCTTCCGACGCGAACGCCGCGGTTTCCCTCACGAGGTGCAGCATTTCGAGCCCGGGGGCCCGCATTTCGAGTTCCGCCAGGACCCGGGTGTGGATGGCCGGGACGTGCGCCGTATTGCACGCGATGCCCGCATGGTGCACGCCTGCCGCGGCGAGCGTGAGCGCGGCGTCGAGGATGGCCGGGGCGGGATCGGGGCGGGACGGGTCCTCGAGCCAGGCCGTACGATCCGGCGTGCGGTCGGAGTAGGAGATCACGACGAAGGAAAGGTGATCCTGGTCGGTGGTCGCGCGGGTCGAAGCGAGCACGCGGTCGGCGAGGAGCAGGCCGGCATGGGGTCCCATGCCGCCGATGATACCGAGCTTGGGGGGGAGGGGTGACGACACGGGGTGGGTTTCCTATCCTGTATTCGACGCACCCTCGCACCCGGATCCATGCCGTCCGTTCCCGATCGCCTCGTCGTCCTCCTCACCGTCGTCACCGTGGCTGCGGGGTTCGGTCTTCCCGAGCCATCCGCGGCCCAGGAAACCGCCGGCACGCGGGACCCAGCGCCCGACAATGCGCACCGCCCGCGGGCCCGGGAACTGGGGATCGCGCCCGGGATCCTGGCCCCCGGACCGCTCAACGCCATCACCGACGTGGAAGGGGTCCGCGTGGGGCAGGTCACGCTCTGGCGCGGTGATTCCGTGCGGACGGGCGTGACCGCCGTCGTTCCGCACCCCGGAAACCCGTACGAGGACAAGGTGCCCGCCGGCTTCGTGGCGCACAACGCGTTCGGCAAGTTCGCCGGCTCGACGCAGATCCTGGAACTCGGTGAGATCGAGACGCCGATCGTGCTCACCAACACGCTCAACGTGCCCGAGGGCGCGGCGGGCGTCATCGAGTGGACGCTCGCCCGCACTCCGGGCGCGCGGTCGGTCAACGCGGTCGTCGGCGAGACGAACGACGGGGGACTCAACGACATCCGCGGACGGTACGTGCAGCCGCGTGACGTCGTGCGGGCCATCGAGTCGGCGACGGGAGGCCCCGTGGCCGAGGGCGCCGTCGGCGCCGGCACCGGCGCCGTCAACTTCGGCTGGAAGGGCGGGATCGGAACCAGCTCGCGGCGCCTGCCGCCGTCGCTCGGTGGCTACACGGTGGGGGTGCTCGCCCAGACCAATTACGGCGGCGTCCTGGACATGGTCGGCGTGCCGGTGGGTCGGGGACTCGGGCGATACTTTCTCAAGGAGGCGCTCGATCGGGGGGATGCCGACGGCTCGGTCATCCTCGTCGTGGCGACGGACGCGCCGCTCTCGGACCGGAATCTCACGCGGCTCGCGAGGCGGGCGCTCATGGCGATCGCCCGCACGGGGTCGCCGGCGACCAACGGGTCGGGCGACTACGCGGTGTCGTTCTCGACGGCCGCCGAGGTGCGGCGCACGCCCGAGCGGCGGCGGGGGCCCGCGACCGTCACCGAACTCCCCAACGACGGGATGTCGGCGCTCTTCGAGGCGGCGATGGAGGCGGCCGAGGAGGCGATCTACAACGCGCTGCTGAAGGCGGTGACGGTCAGCGGGAACGGGCGGACGGTCGACGCGATCGACGTGGACTCGGTGCGGGCGGTGTTGGGGAGGTACGGGCGGTAGGAAAGGCAGCCGGGTCGACGCCGACGTCCGCGGGTTCGCCCGCAAGCAGAGGGGCGAGAGGGATTTCGGCTCCCGCACCGGGCATGGCGCCGTGCGGCGTGGCCCTCCGCGATCGGGGCGTGGCGACCGCGGCCCACGCGGGTATGCTCGCGAGCGTTCCAGCGTCTGGCAGCCCCGGAGTCACCGCGGGATGTCCCTCGAAGCGGAATCGAGCGATCGTTTCCACTCCACTGCCTCCCGAGGTCGGTATTGTGCACTGGCGGGGTCAAAGTGCACAAATACGGCTGTTCGGAGGTCTGTCTTGTGCACTGTCGGGGCCAAAGTGCACAAGTACGGCTGTTCGGAGGTCTGTCTTGTGCACTGTCGGGGCCAAAGTGCACAATCGCGGCCGCTCCGATCTGAAGGCTTCGGACGGCTCGCAACGCATGATCACGCCCCGGGCGCCAATCCATTCCGACGACCCCACCCGTCCCACGAGAACCCGACCAGGCCCGAAAGTCGGTCCCGCCGCCCAGGAAGAAAATTGGCCGTGCGCAGGCTGCGGTATTATCTTTGCCTTTCTCTACCCGCCCGTACGCGGGCGGCCGGTGCCCGGTCGTCTAATGGCAGGACAGCGGCCTTTGGAGCCGTATGTGGAGGTTCGAATCCTCCCCGGGCAACAAGGGTCGTCCCGTCGTGCCAGGAGTTCGGACGGTTCCGGAGTCGGCTCCCCATCCCGATACGCGCATGAGCAACCCCATCAAGATCTTCGCGGGCCGGGCGAACCCCGGGCTCGCCGATGCGATCGCGCGTTCGTTCGGGCAGAACCTGGGCGATGTCGAGATCAAGAACTTCGCCGACGGCGAGATCTACGTGCACTACGAGGAGTCGATCCGCGGGTGCGACGTGTTCATCATCCAGTCGACGCACCCGACGGGCGACAACTGGATCGAGCTCCTGCTCCTGATCGACGCCGCCAAGCGGGCCAGCGCCGCGCGCGTCACCGCCGTACTGCCGTACTACGGGTACGCCCGCCAGGAGCGCAAGGACCAGCCCCGGGTCTCCATCGCGGCCAAGCTGATGGCCAACATGCTGACGACCGCCGGTGTCGACCGCGTGCTGACGATGGACCTGCACGCCTCCCAGATTCAGGGTTTCTTCGACGTTCCGGTGGATCATCTGTACGGCTCGGCCGTGTTCATAGACTACTTCCGGAAGCTTCACCTGTCGAACCTGGTCGTCGTGGCGCCCGATGTCGGGGGCATCAAGACGGCCCGGGCCTACGCGAAGCGCATGGGCGCCGACCTGGCGCTCATCGACAAGCGGCGGCCGCGGCAGAACGAAGCCGAGGTGATGAACATCATCGGCGAAGTCGAAGGCCGGAACGTCCTGCTCATTGACGACATGATCGATACGGCGGGCACGCTGACCAACGCGGCGAACGCGTTGAAGAAGGCGGGCGCGCTCGAGATCCGTGCGGCGTGCACCCATCCGCTGCTTTCCGGGCCGGCCTTCGAGCGCATCGAGGCCTCGGCCCTGCAGGAGGTGGTCGTGACCGACACGGTGCCGCTCCGGCGCCCGTCGCACAAGATCACCGTGGTGAGCGTCGCCGACATCTTTGCCGACGCCATCCGCCGCATCTACACCGACGAGTCCGTTTCGACGCTGTTCGTTCCGTGACCGCCGTTCCGAATCCCGATTGAACCCATACCCCTGATCCCATGGACGTCATCACCCTCGCGGCGCAGACCCGCAAGACCGGAAAGGGCCCCGCACGTGCCGCCCGGCGCGCCGGCGAGGTGCCGTGTGTGCTCTACGGCCACAACGTCGAGCCCGTCGTGTTCCAGGTTCCCGAGCCGAGCCTGAAGAACCTCATCTACACCAGCGAGATGCACCGCGTCGAGGTCAAGCTCGGCAAGCAGTCCTATGACTGCGTGGTGAAGCACATCGACTTCCACCCGGTGAGCGATCGGCCGATCCACGTCGATTTCCAGCTCCTGAAGAAGGGGGAGGCGATCACGCTCAACGTGCCGATCAAGTTTGCCGGCACGCCGATCGGACAGCGCGACGGCGGCCGCATCCAGGCGTTCGCCCACGAGATCAGCATCACGTGCCTGCCGAAGGATCTGCCCGACCACGTCGAGATCGACGTCTCGGGGATGAAGATCGGCGACCTGGTCCATGTCTCCGATCTGAAGCACGACGGCCTCACGTTCAACGTGCCCGCCGATACGCTGCTGTACTCGGTCAGCGCCGCCCGCGCCGAGACGACCGAAGAGACCCCGGCCGAGACGCCCGCCGAGGGCGGGGCGGAAGAGTCCGAAGAGTAGCCGATGCCAGGCGGCGGCGGTCCCGACGGGCCGCCGCCGTCGCTTCGTACCGCGCCCCTGTTCCGGCGGGTGCATCGATCGCCAACCGCCGTGTCGAAGCGACTCATCGTAGGGTTGGGCAATCCCGGGCCCGAGTACGAGCATACCCGCCACAACGTGGGATTCCTGGTCGCGGACGCCGTTGCCGGCACGGTGGGAGCCGACCTGCGGAAGGAGCGGGACCAGGCGCGGTCCGGTTGGGTGCGGTGGCGTGGACACGAGGTCGGCATCGCAAAACCCTGGACGTACATGAACCGTTCCGGTACGTCCGTGGAGGCCCTTCTGCGCCGCGCGTCGCTGAAGCCGACGGACATGCTCGTCGTCGTCGACGACATCCACCTTCCGCTCGGGCGCCTGCGTGCGCGGCCGGGAGGAGGGGCCGGGGGACACAACGGTCTCCAGGACATCATCGACTGGCTCGACACCGACGCGTTCCCCAGGCTGCGCATCGGAATCGGCCGCGAATTCGGCGAAGGGCGGCAGGCCGACTTCGTGCTCTCGCCGTTCGACGAGGAGGAACGCGAGGCAGTGGCGGGTGCGCTCGATCGGGCGGTCAAGGCTGCCCTGACGTTCGTCACCGACGGCATCCAGGTCGTGATGAATCGTTTCAACGGCTGAATCGCGCCCGAAACGGCGCTTAGTCCGGCGAAAGTTGCGTCAAGGGATGCTCTGAAAGCCCTTGCACCCTATTTTTCCACGCTATTTCCGGCGGGGCTTCAAGACCGCGAAGCACCGTCGGAAGCGTTTCCGGATGAACTGCCGGCCCCCGGGCTCCGCGGGCCGGCGGTGCGTTTTGGAGCGGTCAGCCCCTCGTTCCCCACCTATTCCGGCCGAAGCACGATGAACGCCGAAGTCTTTACGATTGCCGTACCCGTGATCGGGCTCGTCTCGCTCGCGTATGCTTTCCTGCGCGCCCGATGGATTTCGCGGCAGGATCCCGGCACCGAGACCATGCAGGAGATCGCACGGGCGATCGCCGAGGGTGCTCAGGCCTTCCTCCGCCGGGAGTATCGCGTACTGGCGATCTTCGTCCTTGCGACCGGATTCACGCTGGCGGTAAGCAACTGGTCCAATCCCGAGTCGTCGCCGCTGGTGGCGGTCTCGTTCGTGGTCGGAGCACTCTGCTCGGCGCTGGCGGGGTTCTTCGGCATGACGGTCGCCACGAAGGCCAACGTGCGTACCACGGCAGCCGCCCGCATCGGCCTGGCCCCGGCCCTGAACGTGGCGTTCTCCGGCGGCCTCGTGATGGGACTCAGTGTCGTGGGCCTTGGACTTCTCGGACTGGGCGCCCTGTTCATCGCCTACTCCAGCGTCCTCGTCGACACGTACCACGTGGTGAACGTGATCTCGGGCTTCTCGCTCGGCGCGTCCTCCATCGCGCTCTTTGCGCGCGTCGGCGGCGGAATCTATACCAAGGCGGCCGACGTCGGGGCCGACCTCGCCGGCAAGGTCTACGAGGGCATTCCGGAGGACGATCCGCGCAACCCGGCCACCATCGCCGACAACGTGGGCGACAACGTGGGCGACGTGGCGGGCATGGGCGCCGACCTCTTCGAGTCGTACGTGGGATCCATCGTCGGCACGATGGTACTCGGCGCGGCGTTCGTACCCGTTTTCGAAACCATCGGATACCCGTCGCTCAATGCGGTCCTGCTGCCCATGATCCTCGCGGCGGTTGGGATCCTGGTCTCGATCGCGGGATCGTTCTTCGTGCGCACCCGCGAGGGCGGCAATCCGCAGAAGGCCCTCAATCTCGGCGAGTTCGGCGCCGCGGGCTTCATGGCGATCCTCTCGTGGTTCCTCATCGACGCGTTCCTTCCCGAGCGCTGGTCGTACGTGACGCCCTTGTCGACCTTCAGCGAGTACACGTCGCAGGGCGTGTTCTTCGCGGTGGTCATCGGCCTCGCCGCCGGCACGCTGATCGGGCTCGTGACGGAGTACTACACCTCCACGACGACGCAGCCCACCTACGGCATCGCGCGGCAGTCGGTGACGGGCGCGGCGACGAACATCATCGCGGGGCTCGGCGTCGGCATGTACTCGACGGGTCTTCCGACCATCATCCTGGCCGTGGGCATCATCGGCGCGTTCACCTTCGCCGGCCTGTACGGCATCGCGATCGCCGCGGTGGGCATGCTCTCGGTGACCGGCATCCAGCTGGCCGTCGACGCCTACGGGCCCATCTCGGACAACGCGGGCGGCATCGCCGAGATGGCGCACCTGCCGGCCGAGGTGCGCGAGCGCACCGACAAGCTCGATGCGGTCGGAAACACGACGGCCGCCATCGGAAAGGGCTTCGCCATCGGTTCGGCCGCTCTGACCGCGCTGGCGCTCTTCGCGGCCTTCATGCAGCAGGCGAACATCCCGACCATCGACGTGTCCAACCCGACGATCCTGGCCGGTCTCCTGATCGGAGCCATGCTTCCGTACGTCTTCAGTGCGATGGCCATGGGAGCCGTAGGCCGTGCCGCGGGGGACATGATCAAGGAGGTGGGTCGGCAGTTCCGGGAGATCCCCGGACTTCGCGAGGGCACGGCCCGCGCCGAGTACGCGAAGTGTGTCGACATCTCGACGCAGGCGGCCATCCGGGAGATGATCCTTCCCGGCCTGCTCGCGCTCGTCGTCCCGGTCGCCATCGGCTTCATCGACAAGAACATGCTGGGAGGCCTGCTGGCGGGCGTCACCGTGTCGGGCGTGCTCATGGCGCTCTTCCAGGCCAATGCCGGCGGCGCGTGGGACAATGCCAAGAAGCGCATCGAGGCCGGGGTGGAGATCGACGGCGTCCGGTACGGAAAGGGCTCGGAGGCCCACAAGGCGGCCGTCGTCGGCGACACCGTCGGCGACCCGCTCAAGGACACGTCAGGTCCCAGCATCAACATCCTGATCAAGCTGATCGCGGTCGTCGCGCTCGTGATCGCCCCGCTGATCGCCTGATCTTCCGCTCCCGGCCGACGCGCGTCCTTTCGGGGCGCCCGCCGGTGGGGGACTCCGAAGCAAAGCGCGTCCCGTTGAACCCGGGGCGCGCTGGTTCGTACGTGTGCCAACGTACCCAATCTCGACCAGCGCATGGCCAGGATCGACGTCACGATGCCCAAGATGGGCGAATCGATCACCGAAGGCACCGTCCTCACCTGGCACAAGAAGCCGGGTGAACCGGTCGAGCTCGACGAGCCGCTGCTCGAAATCGGAACCGACAAGGTCGATACCGAGGTGCCTTCCCCGTCGGCGGGCGTGCTGCTCGAGATCCGCGTTCCGGAGGGCGAAACCGTCGAGGTGGGCACGGTAATCGCGGTCCTGGAGTCCGACGGCGCGGCCGCCGTGCAAGCGGCACCCGCACCCGCGGCGGCGGTCCCGAAGGTCGAACCCGCGGTACCCGCACCCGCCGAGGCGGCCCGGGAGGCCGAGCCGCCCGCAGCCGCCCGGCCGGCCGCTTCCGTCGCCTCCCAGGCAGCCGCGCCCGTCGCGCCGACCGGATCGCGCGTGGAGGTCGTGATGCCCAAGATGGGCGAGTCGATCATGGAGGGCACCGTGCTCTCCTGGAAGAAGAAGGTCGGCGATACGATCGAGCTCGACGAGCCGCTTCTCGAGATTGCGACCGACAAGGTGGATACCGAGGTGCCGTCTCCGGCGGCCGGCGTCGTGACCGCAATCCTCGTGGAGGAAGGAGCCACGGTGGAAGTGGGCACGCCGATCGCCGTCGTGATGACCGGGGCCGCGGCTGTGACCACGGTGCCCGCCCCGTCCCCCGCGCCTCCCGTTTCTTCCGCGCCGGCGCCCCCGACCGCCCCGATCCCGGCCGCTGTCGACCCCGGGTCGGGGCAGGCCGCGCCTCCCGGCCCGATCGGACGCGAATCGCAGGATGGTGCGTTCTATTCGCCGCTCGTGCGCTCCATCGCCGAAAAGGAAGGCATCAGCGCGTTCGAGCTGTCGGCCATTCCGGGAACGGGCACCGCCGGGCGCGTCACGAAGAAAGACGTCCTGAACTACCTGGAGCGCCGCACGGCCGCGCTCGCGGCATCACCCGTCGGCGCGCCGTCTGCAGGGCGGCAGTCGG
Source organism: Rhodothermales bacterium (assembly GCA_024711125.1). Taxonomy (GTDB): domain Bacteria; phylum Bacteroidota; class Rhodothermia; order Rhodothermales; family UBA10348; genus JANJTM01. The sequence goes on along the minus strand of JANJTM010000049.1, from coordinate 20,370 downwards.
CGACGGCAGCGGCGACCCCTTCCGCGCCCGCCACGGCGTCGACCCCCGAGGGCCGCGTCGAGATCATCGAGATGGACCGCATGCGGCAGATCATCGCCGAGCACATGGTCCGCTCGAAGGCGACGTCGCCGCACGTGACCTCGTTCGCCGAAATCGACGTCACAAACCTGGTGCGCCTGCGCGAGATGCGCAAGGACGAGTTCCTGCGCCGGGAGGGCGTCAAGCTCACGTACACGCCGTTCTTCGTTCACGCGGCGATCGAGGCGCTCAAGGACCACCCGATCCTCAACGCGTCCGTCGAGGACAAGCGCATCATCGTGCGCAAGGATCTTCACATCGGCATCGCCGTCGCCATCGGCTCGGACAAGCTCATGGTGCCGGTCATCCGCAACGCGGGCCAGAAGAACGTGGCGGGGCTCGCGCATGCGGCGAACGACCTGGCTACACGGGCCCGGTCCAAGGCGCTCACGCCGGACGACATCACGGGGGGCACGTTCACGGTGACCAACGTGGGCTCGCTCGGCTCGATCATGGGTACGCCCATCATCAACCAGCCGCAGGTGGCCATTCTCGCGACGGGCGCCATCAAGAAGCGCCCCATGGTCATCGAGGATCCGGTCCTGGGCGACGTGATCGGCATCCGGCACATGATGTACGCCTCGCTGTCCTACGATCACCGGATCATCGACGGTGCGATGGCGGCTTCGTTCCTCCAGCGGTACATCACGGTACTCGAATCGTACGGGCCGGATTTCGAGCTGTAGCGGCGGATCGACGGGGATCGGGCCTGGGGATCCCCTCGGCGCGACGTGATGGCCGTTATTGACAATCGTGTGGTTTCTTCCGTTATTGCAGGAGGAACCGGACGGGAAAGCCGGTTTCGACCGTACGCCGTCAGCACCGACCTTTCCATGCCGTCTCCGGTACGCCCGAGGGTGCCCGATCCCGAGCCCTTCGCCCTCTCAGCCGTCGAAGTGCGCCTGCGCGTCCAGGATTTCCTGCGCGAGACGCAGAAGAGCCGCAGCCCCGAGACGGTGGGAACATACCGACGTTCGCTCAACGAATTCGAACGCTGGTTGGCACGGCGCTCGGGTCCGTTCCGGTTCGTTCACGAGGAGGTGGAGGCGTACAAGGCCTATCTCGCCAAGGAACGAGGGCTTCACGACGTTTCGGTATCGACGTACCTCACGGCCCTGCGCCGGTTCTGCCAGTTCCTGGTGGACCTCGGGGCGCTGTCGGCCAACCCGGCGGCCACCGTCAAGGGCAACAGGCGACCGGGCACCCACTCGCGAAGCGCCCTGACACAGGACGAGATCGGCCGTCTGACCGGATCCCTCGGCATCGATTCGCAGATCGACCGCAGAGACCGGGCCATGGTATTCCTGATGCTCTTCGCGGGATTGTCGGAAATCGAGATCGTCAGGGCCGACCTGGCCGATCTCGAGCAGACGCTCATGGGCTGGTACCTGCGTGTGCAGGGCAAAGGGCACACCGCGAAGGACCAGCAGGTTCCGGTCGATCCGCCGGTCATGGACGCAATCCGCCTCTATCTCGATACGAGAGGCCGGATACGACCGGAGGACCCGCTCTTCGTGTCGCACGGACACCGCTCGGAAGGCGACCGCCTGAATACGCGGTCGGTTCGCAGCCGAGTCGGCGACCTGCTGCGGCGGGCGCGGGTCAAGCGCGCGGGCATCTCTCCGCACAGCCTGACCCACACCGCCGCCCTCATCTGGTTGGGAGACGGAATGCCGCTGGACGAGGTGCGGCGGCGCATGCGCCACGGCACGCTCGACACCACCATGATCTACCTGAAGCACCAGTCGCAGTACACGGCCGCGGTGGATACTCCGGCCGCCTGAGACCGACGAGGCGGCCTCAGGGGCCCACGGACAGGGCGAAGCGGTGTACCGAACCGAGCGATGACCACGACGATCGGGACCAGTCCACGCGGATGCCGCGCACACGCATTCCGATCCCGACGCCGACCCCCGCAAAATCGAGCCGGCTCTTGATCTTCAGGGCTTCGTGGCGGCGATGGTCGTAACCGAGGCGTACCTGGAAGGCGTCGGAGAACTGGAATTCCGCCCCGAGGAGGAGGTGGGAGAACGCGTCGCCGGCCGGCCCGCCGTCCGGCAACGGAGCGTCCGAGAAGAATCCGTACGCGGTGGCCGACAGCAGGAGCGGCATGTGCCTGAGTCGCTTGGCCACGCCCAGGCGCACGTCGAACGGCAGTTCGTCTCTCGTCGCGCCGAGCGATGACAGCACGAGGCCGGCGTGGTGGACGGACACGCCCGCCGACAGTCCGCGCTCGACCGCGCTCCAGGCGAGTCCCGCATCGAGGGATGCCGCCGAGGCCCCGTAAGCGTCGATCGTGCTGCGCAGGGCGTGCAGGCTTGCTCCCGCGCGCAGATTCGGTCGGAGCCGGCGGGCGGCCGTGACCGTCAGCGCCAGTTCGCGCGCCGTGAACGTTCCCGCGGGCGCACCGTCCGTCGACGTCCGGTCCATCTCGCCCCAACCCAGGAACCGGACGACGACGGCGGCCTCGCCGAGCCCGGCGAACGAGCGGGCGTACCCGAACCCTCCGCCCGCTACGGAGGAGGGCAGGTTGGAGACCTGCGCGGTGAAACGACCCGAAAGATCGGGCGACAGCAGGGCGGGGTTGTAGAGCCAGGCCCCCGCGTCCGGTCGACCTCCCGCCGAGACGGCTCCCGCCAGCGCCGCGCCCCGCGGTGTAGCGTCGGTCGCGGCCAACGAAAACGCGCCGGCCCCCGTAGCCTGCGATCGCGCGGGGGGGGCGACGGCCGCGAGCGCGAGGAGGATGACGAGGAGGGGACGCAACGGGTGCGGGTCTCGGGGATCGGGTCGGGTTCTACATCAGCGCGTGTCCGTGGTTCTCGCGCCCGTCCGGTGGGAACGCAGCCCGTCCCTTCGGCGTGAGAACGCGGCTTTGGCCGCGCCCGGCCCGACGACCGTTCCGGCCGGGCGGAACCCTTTCGGGCAGGCCGATTCCGGACCCGAGACACGGTCCCCACGCACCCTACCGATGATCCAGTTCCTCAAGAAGCTCTTCGGAGACAAGAACCAGCGTACGCTGAAGTCGATCTACCCGCTCATCGATCGCATCAACGCCGAGTATGCCAAGCTTCCCGGCCTGAGCGACGAGGAGTTGAGGGCCTGCACCGACGATTTCCGCCGGCGGATCCAGGCCTCGGTAAGCGAGATCGAGGAGGACATGGCCGACCTGCGCCGGCAGTTGAAGATCGGGCGTTCGGCCGGCGAAGGGGACGCGGCCGACCACGACATGACGCTCCAGGAACGCCAGGCCATTTACGAGGAGCTGGACGCCCTGGACGCCGAGTGGCACCGCACGGTCGAGGCCCGGCTCGCCGAGATCCTGCCCGAGGCCTTCGCGGTGGTCAAGGAGGCCTGTCGCCGCACGGTCGGAAAGTCCTGGTCCGCGGGCGGGCAGCAGGTCACGTGGGACATGGTCCCGTACGACGTGCAGCTGATCGGCGGCATTGCGTTGCACCAGGGCAACATCTCGGAGATGAAGACGGGCGAGGGCAAGACGCTCGTCGCCGTCGCCCCGGTCTACCTGAACGCCCTCGTGGGACGGGGCGTGCACCTGGTCACGGTCAACCCGTACCTGGCGCAGCGCGACGCGGAGTGGATGGGTCCGATCTACGAATTCCTGGGCCTCACGGTCGATGTGATCGACCGGTACGAACCCCATACCGACGGGCGCAAGAGCGCCTACCGGGCCGACATCACGTACGGGACGAACAACGAGTTCGGGTTCGACTACCTGCGGGACAACTCGTTCGTGGTGGATCCGGACCACCTGATGCAGCGCGGACACCATTTCGCGATCGTGGACGAGGTGGACTCGGTGCTCGTCGACGAAGCCCGGACGCCGCTGATCATCTCGGGCCCCGTGCCCGATCCGGACGATTCCCAGTTCGAGGAACTGAAGCCGTCGGTCGAGAAGCTCGTCTACTCGCAGCAGAAGCTCGTGGCCGGTTTCGTCGCCGAAGCCGAGAAGCTGCTGAAGGAACGCGACCAGGCGCTCGAGGCGGGCGAGAACAAGCGCGCCGGCGAGCTGGAGGAAGACGCGGGCCTCGCCCTGCTCCGTGCGCACCGCGGGTTCCCGAAAAACGCACGGCTTCGCAAGGTGCTCGCCGAGCCGGGTGTCGAGCAGCTTCGCCAGAAGACCGAGTTCTACTACCTGCAGGACAACGCGAAGAACATGCCCTTCGTGGACAAGGCCCTGCATTTCGCGCTCGACGAGAAGCAGCGCGCCATCGAGATGAGCGACCAGGGCCGCCAGTTCATCGCGAAGGCGGCCGGACAGGACGAGGACCTCTTCGTGCTGCCCGATCTCGGGGAGGAGTACGCGAAGTACGAACGCGAATACGAACAGGGCCTCGTCGCACTGAAGGCGCAGCTCGACGCCGACGCGTCGCTCAACGACGAGAAGCGCGAACACAAGTACGACAACGATTCCGGCGTGCTGCGCCGTACGCTCGACGATCGCAAGCGCGAGGTCAACGCGCTCTACTCGGACCGCGCCGCGCGCCTCCACGCCATCGAGCAACTCCTCAAGGCCTACGTCCTCTTCGAGAAGGACATCGAGTACATCGTCCAGGACGACAAGATCATGATCGTCGACGAGCACACCGGGCGTGTGCTCAGCGGGCGGAGGTACAGCGACGGACTGCACCAGGCGATCGAAGCCAAGGAGGGCGTGAAGGTCCAGGCGGCGACCCAGACCTACGCCACGGTCACGCTGCAGAACTATTTCCGCATGTACCACAAGCTGGCCGGCATGACCGGTACGGCCGAGACCGAGGCGGAAGAGTTCTACAAGATCTACAAGATGGATGTGGTCGTCGTGCCCACGAACCGGCCGGTGACACGAAAGGACCTGGACGACCTCGTCTTTCGCACGCGTCGCGAGAAGTACAACGCGGCGCTCGACAAGATCAGGGAGTACCACGAGAAGGGACAGCCGGTCCTGGTCGGCACCACGACGGTCGAGGTCTCCGAGACGCTGAGCCGCATGCTCACGCGGCAGGGCATCAAGCACAACGTGCTGAACGCCCGGCGCGACCGCGCCAAGCAGGAGGCGCTCATCGTTTCCGAGGCGGGGCAGCGGGGCGCGGTGACCATCGCGACCAACATGGCCGGTCGCGGTACCGACATCAAGCTCGCTCCGGGGGTCAAGGAACTGGGCGGCCTCGCCATCCTCGGCACGGAGCGGCACGAGTCACGGCGCATCGACCTGCAGCTGCGCGGCCGGTCGGGCCGCCAGGGCGACCCCGGCGAGAGCCAGTTCTACGTGTCGCTCGAGGACAACCTCATGCGGCTCTTCGCGTCGGACCGGGTCGCGAAGGTGATGGACCGGCTGAACCTCGAGGAGGGCGCGGTGATCACCCATCCGTGGGTGAACAAGTCGATCGAGCGCGCGCAGAAGAAGGTCGAGGCCAACAACTTCTCGATCCGCAAGCGCCAGCTCGAATACGATGACGTCCTGAACGCGCAGCGCGCCGTGATCTACGACCGCCGCATGCACGCGCTCAAGGGCGAGCGGCTTCGCGGCGACATCCTCGACATGCTCAAGCAGTCGATCGACCGGATCGTCGCCAAGCACTACGACGTGGGAGAGCTGGGTGCGCTTCGCGAGGAACTGTTGCGCACGTTCGCGCTCGATTTCGACGTCGATCGCGAGACGTTCGCCCGGCTGGGTGAGGACGGCGTGGCCGAGAAGGCCTACGACGCCGCCGTCACCTACTACAATCGGAAGAGGGACGCTCTGGCGCGTCCGTTCCTGGAGAGCATGCGCCAGGTCGCGGCGGCCGAGGCGGAAACGCGACCCGAGCGGGTCTACGTCGACTTCACCGACGGGCGACGCATGCTGCGGGCCGTCGTCCGGGTCGCCGACGCCATCGATTCGAACGGGCAGGAGGTCAACGACGCCATCGAGCGCGTGACGGCCCTGTCCTTCATCGATCACCACTGGACGGAGCACCTGCGCCAGCTCGACGAGCTGAAGGAGGGCATCGGTCTGCGCGCGTACGGACAGCGGGATCCGCTGATCGAGTACAAGATGGACGCGTTCAAGCTGTTCCAGGAGATGATCGACACGATCGACGAGGAAGTCGTCTCGTTCGTCATGCGCTCGGGACCGCTCGTGGGCCAGCAGGCGCCCAGTCGCACCGTGCGCCGCCGCGAGGCGGCCCGCCTCGATCACCGCCGAGCGACGACGACGCACGAGGAGGCCTCGGCCGACTACGGCGTGGCGGGCGGAGGCGACGGAAGCGCCCAGCGCGATCCCACGGCCAAGGCGCAGCCCATCACCGTCGAGGAGCGCATCGGTCGGAACGATCCCTGCCCCTGCGGCAGCGGCAAGAAATACAAGCACTGCCACGGCCGTTGAGCCGCCGAGCCATGAAGTCCGTCGGCCTGTTCCTGACGCTGTTCGTCCTGTCTGCCGCCGGCTGCGCGTCGCCGGACGGACCCGTAGGCACCGAAGACGCACCCACCGACGCGGCGTGGAGCCCCGTGGCCGACCTCTCGACCGTCGATGGGACCGACTGGATCCGGCTGTTCAACCGCACGGACCTGGCCGGGTGGACTCCCAAGGTCCGCGGTTTCGAGGCCGGCGACGACCCCCAGGGCACGTTCTCGGTGCAGAACGGAGCGATCACGGTTTCGTATGGGCAATACGGAGGGGTCTTCCGCGAGCAGTTCGGCCACCTCTTCCATGAGATTCCGTACGGCTGGTATCACCTCGAGGTCGAGTACCGGTTCACGGGCGATCAGATCGCCGACGGCCCGGGTTGGGCGTGGCGGAACAGCGGCATCATGGTGCACGGGCAATCGGCCGCGTCGATGGGGCTGGGCCAGGACTTTCCGATCTCGATCGAGGTGCAGCTCCTCGGCGGCGACGGCGCGGAGCCCCGCACGACCGCAAATCTCTGCACGCCGGGCACGAACGTCGTCTACCAGGGGCAGCTCGATACCCGCCATTGCATCGAGTCGGCCTCCGAAACCTTCGCCGGGGACCGCTGGGTGCGTGTCGGGGTCACCGTGCTCGGGGATTCGCTCATCGTGCACTCGGTGGAAGGGGAGGAAGTCCTGCGGTACGAGAACCCGCAGATCGGGGGCGGAAACGTCGACGGCGCCGATCCGGCGCTGCTCGTCGAGGGACTCCTCCTGGACTCGGGCACCATCTCGCTCCAGAGCGAGAGCCACCCGGTGCAGTTCCGCCGCGTCGACCTGCTACCGCTCGAGGGGTGCATGGACCCGGCGTCGGCGGCCTTCCGACCGTATTTCCTGAAGTCGGATCCGGCGGCCTGCGCGATTCGCGAGTGAGTGTCCCGGCCGTCGCCGTGACGTCGCCGGGGTTCCGGAAAGCGGGCCGGGCTCGTCGCGGTGCGCCGCGCGTTACATTCGGCGGGCGGAAAGGCTCCATACAGGACGCCCCGGCACCCGCTCCGGGCCCCGGAACCAGCCCCGACGAACCGTGCTTCGCTCCCTCACCATCCGCGACTACGCCCTGATCGAGCACCTCGAGCTGCGTCTCGAGCCCGGGCTCAACATCCTGACCGGCGAAACCGGGGCCGGCAAGTCGATTCTCGTGGGCGCGCTGAAGCTGATCCTGGGCGAGCGGGCCTCGACCGAGTCGGTCCGGTCCGGCGCGCGCAAGGCGATCGTGGAGGGGGAATTCGAGGCGTACGACGAGGGAGCGATAGGGCCGCTGCTGGACGGGAGCGGCATCGAGCGCCAGCCGACGCTCATCCTCCGGCGCGAAGTTTCCGAATCCCAGGGCCGCGTGTTCATCAACGACACGCCCGCCACCGTCCAGGTGCTCCGGGCCGTGGCAGAACACCTGGTCGACCTGCACGGGCAGCACGAACACCAGTCGCTGCTGCGCGAAGCGACGCACGGAGGGATGCTCGATGCCGTCGGCGGCCTGGGAGCGCTGGTGGCCTCGTACCGGGAGGTTTTCGCCCGGGTGCGGGCCCTCGTGGAGGAGCGGCGGGATCTCTCGGCCCGCGAGCGCGAGCTGGCGCGGCAGAAGGAGCTGTGGGGATTCCAGGTCGACGAGATCGACGCCGTGCGTCCCGAGGCCGACGAGGAGGAGCGGCTCGAGGCCGAGCGCCGCATCCTGGAGAACGCCGAGCGGCTGCACCAGGCGACGGCGGCCCTGTTCGACCTGCTCTACGAGTCGGACGGCGCGGTATATGACCGGTTGACGATCGCGCGCAACGAGTTGGCCGAACTGGTGCGCATCGATCCCTCGTTCGCCGAGGCGGCTGCCGAGATCCGCCAGGGCCAGATCGCGGTCGGAGAAATCGCGAAACACCTGCAGGACTACAACGCGCGCATCGAGTTCAATCCCGAGCGGCTCGAGGCGGTGCGCGATCGGCTGGGGGCGATCGACCGCCTGAAGCGGCGCTACGGCGGTACGCTGGAGGCAGTCATCGCGTACCGCGCCGAGATCGGCGCCCAGCACGCGCTCGCGTCCGATTTCGAGGGCGCGCTGCGGCGTCTCGACGCCCGGCTCGAGTCGGAACGGGCCGAGCTGTCCCGCGCCGCGGCGCTGCTCAGCGCAAAGCGCCACGAGACGGCCGTCCGGATCGCTTCGGCCATCGAAGCCGAACTCGCAGGCCTCGGCATGGCTTCGTGCCGGTTCGTGGTCCGCTTCGACGTGGAGGAGCACGCCGATGGATGGGTCACCGCGCCCGACGGGCGTCGCGTCCAGGCATTTCCGGCCGGGATGGACAAGGTGGCGTTCCACCTGTCCACGAACCCGGGCGAGGAGCCCCGCCCGCTGTCCCGCATCGCGTCGGGTGGCGAGGTGAGCCGCGTGATGCTGGCCCTCAAGTCGATCCTGGCCAAGAGCGACCGGCTTCCGATCCTCGTGTTCGACGAGATCGACGTGGGCGTCTCCGGGGCCGTCGCCCAGCGCGTCGGCGAACGCATGAAGGACCTTTCGGCCTTCCACCAGATCGTCGCCATCACGCACCTTCCGCAGGTGGCCGCCCTGGCCGACGCCCATTTCCGCGTCGAGAAGGTCGTTTCCGACGGCCGAACGCGCAGCGCGGTACGCCGGCTCGGCGAGGCCGAAAGAGTCGACGAGGTGGCCTCGCTCATGAGCGGAGCCGTCGTGAGCGAGTCTGCGCGCGCGTCGGCAAGGGAGCTGATCGAGTCCGGGCGCTGATCCGGGATCCGGCCTCCCCGGGATCGTTCCCGCGGTGCCCCGTGTCGTAGATTCGGCGCAAACGACTCCCGAGGTTCGGTGCATTCTTCTCCCATCCGGTTCGGAACCGACGGCTGGCGCGCCGTCATCGGTGAAGGCTATACGTTCGACAACGTGGCGCGCGTCGCGCTGGCAACCGCCCGATGGCTTCACGCCCGATCGCCTGCCCCACGTGCCGTGGTGGGTTACGACACCCGGTTCGAGGGCGCGGCCTTCGCGCGGCATGCGGCCCGCGTGCTGGCGGGCCAGGGCGTCGAAGTCATCCTCGCGCACGAGTTCACGGCGACTCCGGCCATTTCCTGGGCGACACGGGCCTACGATTGCACGGCGGGCGTCGTGCTGACGGCGAGCCACAACCCGCCCGCGTGGAACGGATTCAAGCTCAAGGCCCCGTTCGGAGGGCCCGCGCTCCCCGCGCAGGTCGCCGAGGTCGAGGCGCTGATTCCCGGCGCCGACGTGTTGCCCGCGGCGCTCGCCCCGGAGGACTCCCCGCTCGTCCGCGTGCACGACATCAAGGCCGATTACCTGGCCATGATGCGTCGTACGATCGACGTGGGCTCCATCCGCGCGGCCGGCCTGAGGGTGGTGCATGACGCGATGTACGGGGCGGGGCAGGGTCTCATCGCGGAACTGCTCGGGCACGACCGGGTGATCCCGGTGCGCGGCACCCTGAATCCGGGGTTCGGGGGCGTTCCGCCCGAACCGATCGAACGCAACCTGGCCGAACTGCCGGGCATCGTCACGCGCGAAGCGTGCGACGCGGGCATCGCCAACGACGGGGACGCCGACCGGATCGGCATGGTGGACGAGCGCGGCCGGTTCGTCGATTCGCATCGGCTCCTGGCGCTGCTCCTGCAGTACCTGGTCGAAGAGCGCGGGCTCAGCGGCGAGGTCGTCAAGACCTTCTCGACCACCGACATGCTCGACCGCATGGCGGCGGAGTTCGGCCTCGGGCTCCACGTGACCCCGATCGGGTTCAAGTACGTGTGCGAACTTTTCCTCGATCGGGACATCCTCGTGGGAGGGGAAGAGTCGGGCGGAATCGCGGTCAAGGGGCACCTCCCGGAGCGGGACGGGGTGTACATCGGGCTCCTGGTCCTCGAGATGCTGGCCCGAAGGGGTCGAACGCTGTCCTCGCTCGTGGACGAGCTCTTCGAACGGTTCGGTCGGCATGCCTACTGGCGTGATGACGTGCACACCACGGACGATCGCATGGCAGTGGCCCTCGACGTCCTCAGGAACCGCGGAGGCCTTCGCACGGTGGCCGGCGAATCCGTCGATCGCGTCGAAACGCTCGACGGCTTCAAGCACCGGACCGCGTCGGGCTGGGTACTCGTGCGGCCGTCCGGCACCGAGCCCGTACTGCGCATTTACGCCGAGGCACCGACCGACGAGGCTGCGCGGGCCCTCGTCGAGGACGCGACGCGCCAGCTCGGGCTCTGATCGCCCGGCTCAGGGGGCGATTCCCGCGGCGACGGCTACGAGTTCCGAGAGCATCATGGCCGTGGCACCCCAGACATGGCGTCCTTCGACGTGGAACGCCGGAACGGTAAACGTCTGTCCACGCACCGAACGCTCCACCTCCTGTCGGCAGGCCGGATCGGCAAGCTCGGCAAGGCGCGCCGTGAACCAGTCGGCGACCTCGCCGGGTTCCGGCCGCAGGTCCGGAAGCACGTCGGCCCAGGCGACGAACGGGTATACGCAGTAGCCCGAAGGCGGGATGAAAAGGGGGGTCAACCCTCCGAGCACCCGTATCGTCGACCGGTCGAGCCCCAGCTCCTCTTCGGTCTCGCGGAGGGCGGTTTCCAGGAGAGACTCACCGGCCTCCCGGCGGCCTCCGGGGAACGCGACCTGCCCGGCGTGGTGATGGAGGTGGGAGGGCCGCTCGATGAGCAGGATCCGGACGCCGTCCGCCGAGGGGTGCAGGACGGCCAGGACGGCGGCTTCCCGGCACGTCTTGCCCTCGATTCGCGCCATGGACGGGTCCCGGCGGTACACGGGTGCCATGTCCACCTGGACCGTGGTTCCCGGCAGGGCCGCGGCCAGGCGTTCGCGCAGTAGCTCGTCGAAACCGCCGGCGGCGGGGCTCATTCGCGCTCCACCCGGTGTGCCGTGATTTCGACGCGCGCGTTCACCAGCGAGGAGAACTCGCGTTCCCGCCTCCGGAACGAGAAGGAGCCTTCCGTATAGCGCCTTACCGGGAGGTCGATCCCGGAGATCCGGGCATAGCGGACGAACGCGGTGAGGGCGCTCGGGCCCTGGCCGCCCACGAACGCGCGCACCTGGACGAGCGCTCCGGTTTCCGTGTCGAACCAGGCCGTCAGGCGCGGTATCGGGGATTCGGTCTCGCGGGATGTCATGGCGACGCGCACGGTGGACCGACCGTCCAGCTCGGCGGCTTCGGTGTCATCCGCGACCTGCATGCCCTCGATGACCGACAAGGGTCGATTGAACCGACGCGCCTCCCGCTGCGGATCGCCGTGCGATCGGCCCTCCTCACGGCGCGCACGCTGCTCCGGCGTCTCCTGGGGCATTCGGCGCCCGTCGACTTCCATGAACACCATGCGGGACTCGAAGCGGTCGCCGGCGGGGCCGAAGGTGATCTCTTCCTCGTATTGCATGTTCCGGCTGCCCGAGGCGTATTCGACCCGAAGGGACGCCTTCTCGAGCATCGATACGCGGACGACGCCGCGATTGGCCGACCGCTGATCGGCCATCCACCGCGCGGTCCATTCGGAACCGGACTGGGCCCTGGCAACCCCTGCCGTGAGCAGGGCGAGGATCAGGATGAACGTGCGTGGGGTCATTCGACGGAGGGGCACCGGAACATGGTACGCCATATACCCCGAGGATCGGGAGGCGGATGTCACGAAACGGTCACTTTTGGTCGGCAATCGTCGGGTCGTTCCGGGCGCCGGGGACCTTCCGCGTATATTCGCGCCAATTCGGGAGACGCTCGCATGGCCGAAATACTCCTCGTCGAAGACGACACCGAGTTGTCGGAACTGGTCACCGGCCGCCTGGTGGAGGCGGGCTACTCGGTGCGCTCCACCGGCGACGGCCTTGCCGCGCTGAAGCTCGTCGATGCCGCCGTTCCCGACGTCGTTCTGCTCGACATCATGCTGCCCGGAATGGACGGCCTGGAGGTGTGTCGACGCCTGCGTTCCCGGTATCCGCTGCTCTACGTCATCATGCTGACCGCGCGTACGTCGGAACTCGACCGCGTGGTCGGTCTCGAGGTCGGCGCCGACGATTACGTGACCAAGCCGTTCAGTCTCGAGGAGCTCGTGGCACGCATCCGGTCGGCGCTGCGCCGCGTGAAAGCGACGTCGGAACGCACCGAAACCGAGGCCGACGCCCCGATCCGGGTGGCCGGCCTCGAGATCGACCCCGTGCGCCGGGAGGTGCGTCGGGAGGGCGAACTGGTGTATCTCACGGTCCGGGAATTCGACCTCCTGCTGTTCCTCGCCCGCCAGACCGACCGCCCGTTCACGCGGATGCAGTTGCTGGCACAGGTCTGGGACATCCACTACGAGGGCTACGACCGCACCGTCGACTCGCACGTGCAACGGTTGCGCGCGAAGATCGAGCCCGACCCCTCCCGTCCCCGCTACGTGCGCACCGTCTGGGGCGTCGGCTACAAGATGGCGTCGGATCCCGGGGGCGAGGCGTGAGCGCGGCGGAGGACTCCGGGGCGGGCGGCCGCCTGCTGGCCCGGCGGTCCATCTTCTGGCGCATCGCCGCCGTGCTCGTCGGTGTGCAGATGCTCGCGGTGCTGCTCGCCGTATCGCTCTCGGCATGGTTCGCCTACGATCGCGCCCTCGATCTCGCCATCACCAGCGTGCGGCTGCGCCTCGACGCCGTGGCCGAGGAAATCGAACGGGCGGCCGTGTGGGGACCGACCGGCCTCGATTCGATCCCGTCCGTCCTTCGATCGGACCTGTCGCGTCGATTCCCTGATCCCGTGCGGGTCCTGGGATCGGACGGCAGCGTGCTGTTCACCGTGCTTCCGGCCGAGGGACCGGGCGGAGGCCCTGCGGGGTCCGTGCCGGACGGGGTTCTCCCGGTGCTGCTGGAAGCCGACATCACCATCGATCGCGAGTCGGAGGGGGGGTGGGCCTTTGCCCCGCTGTTCAGCGACGCCGGCTTTCCCGAGGGGGGTGTCCTCGTGCACCCGCTGTCCGGGACGCTGGCCCGCGAACTGGGTCCGGCCGGCGCCGCGCTGCGTCGAGCGGTGGGGGTGGTGCTGCTGCTGGTGCTGGCCATCGCCCTGTTGCTCGCGGCCGTCGTGACCTGGCAGTTCGTGCGGCCCGTGCGATCGATGATGACGCAGATCGAGGCCATCGGTCGCGGAGAGTTCACGGTGCGTCTTCCGCAGCAGGGCACGGCCGAGTTCGACCGGCTCGCTCGTTCGATCCAGGCGATGGCCGACGAGGTCGCGGCGTCCTTCGAGCGGCTCAAGGCCACCGACCTGCTCCGCCGCGAACTCGTGGCCAACGTGGGGCACGACCTGCGCACGCCGCTTGCGGCGCTGACCGGCCGCGTCGAAGAAGCGTCCCGCCACCTCGCTTCGGGGGATGTCCCGGGCGCGGAACGCCAACTCGAGGGCGCCGATGCGCAGGCACGGTACCTGGCGCGACTCGTGGACGACCTCTTCGAGCTTTCGGTGCTCGACGCCCCCGAGCCGGTGCTTCGCGTGGAGCCGGTCCCCGTGGCCGAGCTGGTGTCGGACGCGGTCTCGGCCCACCGGTCCGAATGCCGACGGGCGGGAATCGACCTCCACGTCGAGATCGGCTCGGACTTGCCCGTGGTGAGCGCCGACGGGGTCCGGCTCATGCGGCTGGTGGACAATCTCCTGCTGAACGCCCGGCAGCATACACCCGCCGGCGGGACCATCCGCGTGTCGGCGGGATCGGGCGACGCCTCCGTGACGTTGCGCGTATCGGACACCGGCCCCGGGATCCCCGGTGACCGACTCGAACGCCTGTTCGATCGCTACTACCGCGGGTCGGATCCGCGCACCCGTTCGCGCAGCGGCTCCGGCCTCGGCCTGGCGATCGCGAGGGCCGTGGCGACGGCCCACGGGGGCACGCTCGAGGCGGCGAACCGGCCGGAGGGGGGGGCGGAGTTCACGTTCGTGCTTCCCATCCGTCCGGAGGCCTGAAAAGGAACCGGCCGACCTCCGCAGGGAGGCCGGCCGGCCATGCGCTCGGTGCGCCCTCTCGCGATCGGGCAGGGCCCGGGCTCGGGGTCAGGCGATCTCGATGCGGCGGGGCTTGCTTTCTTCGGCCTTCGGAACCCGCACGGTCAGCACGCCGTCGGCGAAGGCGCCCGAGATCTTCTTGTCGTCGACGGTCTTCGGGAGCGAGAACGACCGGTAGAACCGTCCGAACGAGCGCTCGAGGCGAACGCAGCTGTCTCCTTCGGCAAGATTCTGCGCGGTGCGCTCGCCGGAGATCGAGAGCACGCCGTCATGGTAGTTGACGTTCACGTCGTCCCGGGTGATTCCCGGCAGATCGGCGTGGATCAGGTAGGCGTCGGGCGTCTCGACGAGGTCGACGCGCGGAGCCCAGACGGCCGTCTCGGCTTCGGGATCCTCGGGGCGCGACGCGGCGAAGAGATTGCCGAAGAGGCGGTCGATCTCGCTCTGCATGCGGCGGATGTCCTGGGCCGGGGTGAAGCGTACGAGGTGTGTCATGGCGGTTGGCCCCTGTGGGGCAAGTCTGTGGGAGCGATCAGGTTGCGGGTGTTGTCGCATTCGCCTGAAAGCGGGACAACGCTCGTGCCAAGCCGCCCGGCATGCCGAATCGGCAAACACCGGGATCCGCCGCGCGACAGGCTGGCAAACCCGGTAGCCACGCTGTCAGACGAAACCTGTCACGGCCGTGACAGCCCGGCAAACCGTGTGCGACAGCCCGTCAGGCGGGCAGGATCACGCCCGACACCTCTCCGAATCCCACGACGGCGTCGCCCGATCCGGCGCGGCCCGACATCGTGACGCGGTCGCCGTCGGCGAGGAACGTACGCTCCGCGCCCGAGCCCACGTCCACGGGCCGGGTGCCTCTCCACGCGAGTTCCAGCAGGCTTCCGAACGAGTCCGGGTCCGGGCCGCTGATCGTGCCCGATGCCAGCAGGTCGCCCGGCCGCAAGTTGCATCCGCCCGACGTGTGGTGGGCCACCATCTGCCGCACGTTCCAGTAGAGGTGACGCAGGTTGGACCGGCAGACGACCTTCGGACCGGCGCCCGGCGGGGCGACGGATACTTCCAGCGCGACGTCGAACGACCATGGCTCCGGGTCGGCCAGGTAGGGGAGCGGAGCCGGTTCCTGGGCCGGGCCCGCCACGCGGTACGGAAGCAGGGCTTCGAGGGGCACGACCCACGGCGAGATCGAGGTCGCGAAATTCTTGCCCAGGAACGGGCCGAGGGGCACGTATTCCCAGCGCTGGATGTCGCGGGCGCTCCAGTCGTTGACGAGCACGAAGCCGAAGATGTGCTCGTGCGCGCGTTCGACCGGGATCGGTTCGCCGAGCGCGTTGCCCGGGCCCATGAAGAAGCCGACCTCGAGCTCGAAATCGAGCTGCCGGCTCGGGCCGAAGGTCGGTGGAGCGTCTCCCGTCTGGAGCTGGCCATGAGGGCGCCGGATCGGCGTGCCGTCGACCACGATCGAGCTCGCCCGCCCATGGTAGCCGACCGGAAGGTGAAGCCAGTTGGGCATCAGGGCGTTTTCCGGACCCCGGAACATGATGCCGACGTTGGTCGCATGCTGCCGGGACGCGTAGAAATCCGTGTAGTCCCCGATTTCGGTCGGAAGAAGCATCGTCACCTCGCCCCGCGACCGCCAGGCCCGTGCGAGCAACTCCGGATCACCGCGCAGATCGGGGCAGGCCGGCGACACGAGTTCGGCCAGCCGTCGCCGCACGCCGGCCCACGCCGGCGCGCCGGCTGCCATGAAGGGGCGCAGGGTCGGACCGCCGAACAGCGCGTCCGCCCCGGGAACGGCGCCGTCGAACGCTGAGCGCGCGGCCAGCACGCCCAGGTCGAGCAGGCCGTCGCCGATCGCGACGGCAGGGGCCGAACGTCCGTCCGTTCCGCGGAAAACGCCGTAGGGCAGGTTGGCGGGCGAGAACGGGTGGGAGGGGGGGACGTCGAGCGGATGCGGCATGACGGGTTCGCTCAGGCGGCGGGGACCGGGAGCGGATCGAGCCAGCCGAGCGCGCGCAGGTCGTCGGTGGGCTCGTCGAAACTGCAGCTTCCGAACGCGTGGGCGAACCCGGAGCGCGCCAGGGCCGTGGCGTCGGCGGATGCCGACCGTCCCTGCCAGGAGATTCCACCGTCGGAGAGGGAAAAGGCGGCCGGGTCCCGCTCCTCGATCACCCGGGCGATCGTGGCCGGGTCGAGCCGGCCCGATCGGGCGAGTACGGCCGCGGCGAAGACGTTCAGGAAGCCGTGGGCCGTGCCCCCGTCGGTCCGCTCGTGCCGCAACGGATGGTGAAGACCGGCCGTCGCCTTGAAAGGGATGTCGAGCGCGGCGCAGCGGGCAAGGAAGCGTGCGAGCGTGGCCGTCGACGGCACGTCGTCGGGTCCTTCGCCGCCGCAACGGACCTTGGCCGCAAGCAGCGGATGTCCTTCGGCTCTCACGTCGGCTATCCGTTCGAGCGCGGCAAACGCATCCTCGGGGCGGCGGGCGAAGGGGAGTTCCGCATACACCGGTCGCGGCGCGGCCGATTCCGCGGCGCGACGGAGTGACGCCGCCAGCGTCGCGGGCACGTCCAGCTCACGCTCCGAGGCCCGGGTCTCGAAGCACTCGATGCGAACGCGCCCCCCCGCGGCGTCGACGAACGCGTCGCCCGTCACCCGGGCATACGCCACCGCGGCCCCCATGTCCGGCGCGTGCGGGCCCGGGGGCGCGAGCAGGGCGAGACGCAACGGTCTCGATACCGAGAACAGGCGGAGAAACACGGTCAATTCGTCGAGCCGGGAAGCCGGCACGATGAACCGCCCGAGGAGACCGGCGTCGGACCGGTCGAGCAACGCCCGGTACTCGACGACCGCTTCGGCCAGCGGAAGCGACGCGGGCGGAAAGAGACCGGCGTAATCGACGAGGCGGTCGAAGAGGGCCGGGACGGAGGGGTCGGGGCGGGGAGATTCCATGGGTCGGGTCAACGCCGCGACCGGTCGCCGGGGTCCGTGCCGCGCGGTCGAAACCTGTTCGACAACTCTTGATACAACGGGTTGGAAGGTGCGAAAACCGGGCCGTACCTTCCGATGCTCCACGTCGGCGCGTCGTCCCTCACGCAGGACCACGCCGTCGGGACGGCCCCGAATCGAGTTCCGCCAATTCCGTATAGCCATGAAGCGCCTCTCCATCCTCTTCTGTACCGTGCTCACCGGGCTCGTGCTCATGGGCGCGGACGGCTGCTCGAGCGACCCCAACGTCGAGGGCGCCAAGCTCGACCTGCGCAACAAGGACTACGACCGGGCGCTGGAGAACCTCGAAACCGCCCTGCGCACCAATCCGAACAACGCCGACGCGCTCGAACTGAAGGGCCAGGTGCTGTCGGAGAAGGCTTTCTCCACCGAGGACGTTACCGAGCACGTGTCGCTCATCGGCCAGATGGTCGAGGCGTTCCGGGCGGCGATGTCGGTCGATGCCACCCGCGAACCCACCGTCGAGCGCAGTCTCTCCATCGCGTACGTCAACGAGTTCCAGCGCGGGATCCAGGCGTTCAACCGCGCCCGCAACGACAATTCGCAGTACGGCATCGCGGCCACGTACTTCGGTACCGCGGCCACCATCCGCCCCGATTCGTCGGGTGCCTACGTCAACCAGGCGTACGCGCTCATGAACGCCGGGAACGCCGCCGACGCCATCGGCCCGTTCGAGAAGGCCATCGAAACCGGCGACACCGAACTCGACACGTTCCGTTTCCTCGCCGACCTGTACCTGCGTAACGGTCGTGAGGCCGAAGCCGTGCCGCTGCTCGAGCGGGCCTCCGGCATGTACCCCGACAACGTGGACGTCCAGAACGAACTGCTGAACGCGTTCCAGGTCACGGGCCAGATCGACCGCGCGATGGCGCTCTACGAGACCGCAGTCGAGCGGGACCCCGAGAACAAGCTCTTCCGGTACAACTACGGGTCGCTTCTCGTCCGGCTCGAGCGCTATGACGAGGCGATCGAGCAACTCCTGGAGGCGATCCGCATCGATCCGGAGTACGGAAACGCCCAGTACAACCTCGGCGCCGCCTACATCAACAAGGCGGTCAACGTGAACAACCGGATCAACGAGGTGGACGACAACCTGCGCACGAACCGCTCGTCGATGAC
Organism: Rhodothermales bacterium; assembly: GCA_024711125.1. Taxonomy (GTDB): domain Bacteria; phylum Bacteroidota; class Rhodothermia; order Rhodothermales; family UBA10348; genus JANJTM01. The sequence continues at coordinate 1,774 of JANJTM010000049.1, read as the reverse complement.
GGCCGCGCAGATCTCCGCGGCCGAGGCCGAGATCGACCGTCTCGCCGAGGAGCGTCGTGGGCTCTTCCAGTCGGCCATCGAGCCCCTCGTCGCCGCCCGGCGCATCATGGACGCCTCGGGCGAAAGCACGACGGGTGTCTGCCAGGCGCTTTACCAGTCGTACGTGCAGACGAACCAGCTCGAGCTGGCCCAGACGATCGCCGAGTGCGCCGGCTACTCGGACAACTAGAAGGTCCAGCCTTCGCGAAAAGGGCCCGGGTTCGTCGAATCCGGGCCCTTTTCGTATTCTCGAACCATGATCCGGTTCGACGCCCGATCCGGAAGCCCCAGAACCCCTGACGGACAGGAAACCGATGCCCACGCCGCGTTTCGCAACCCTCGCCGTGCACGCCGGCCAGGCTCCCGACCCCCAGACGGGCGCCGTGATGCCTCCGATCTACCAGACCTCCACATACGCCCAGCGCGCCCCGGGCGAGCACCAGGGCTACGCGTACGCCCGGGTCTCGAACCCCACGCGCACGGCGCTGGAGCAGAACCTGGCGGCATTGGAGGGAGCGAAACACGGCATCGCGTTCTCGTCGGGCGTGGCCGCGACCGACGCCGTGATCAAGTGCCTGAAGCCGGGCGATCACGTGCTGGCGTCCAACGACCTGTACGGAGGCACCTATCGACTGCTACGCCAGGTGTTCGGTCCGTTCGGGATCGATTCGGAGTTCATCCCGATGGATGACCCGGATTTCGTCGCGTCCCGCTTCCGCGACACGACCCGCATCCTCTGGATCGAGACGCCGACGAACCCGCTGCTAAACATCGTGGACATCGCGGCGCTGGCCGCGGCGGCGAAGGCGCACGGCATCACGGTCGTGGTGGACAACACCTTCGCCACCCCGTACCTGCAGCGGCCGCTGGCGCTGGGCGCCGACCTTGCGCTGCACTCGACCACGAAGTACCTGGGCGGGCATTCCGATGTCATCGGGGGCGCCATCTGTACGAACGACGATGCGTGGACCGAGCGGCTCCGCTTCATCGCGAAGTCGACCGGGGCGGTGCCCGGGCCCATGGACTGCTTCCTCACGCTGCGCGGAACGAAGACCCTGCACCTGCGCATGGACCGGCATTGCACCAACGCGGGGCGTGTCGCAGGGTACCTCGCCTCGCATCCGAAGGTCGCCCGCGTGTACTGGCCCGGCTTCCCCGATCACCCCGGCCACGCCGTCGCCGCACGACAGATGAGCGGATTCGGCGGCATGGTCAGCTTCGTGCTGAAGGACGAGTCGATCGAGGCGGCGGTTCGCGTGATGACCGGGACGAGGGTCTTCACGCTGGCCGAGAGCCTGGGCGGGGTCGAGAGCCTCACCAACCACCCGGCCACCATGACCCACGCCAGCATTCCGCGGGAGGAACGCCTGGCCGCCGGGCTGCACGACAGCCTGATCCGCCTGTCGGTCGGCGTGGAAGACGCCGAGGACCTGCTCGAGGACCTGGAGCGCGCGCTGGCGCGGTAGGGCGCGTGCGCCGAGATGGTTCGCGCGGTTCGGGAGGATCGGCTGGGTGAGCGGCGAGACTTCGGGTTGGATCGGCCCGGGGGCGTGTTCGCACACCGGAGACGCGTTCTTCTGCGCCGCGCGTGATGGGATACGGCGAGCGGAAGACGGACCTCGGCCGCCATCACCCACACGATGCGCTCCGCCCGGCTCAGGCAGCTCGAGGCCGGGAGATTCATCCACCGGGAAGCCTACCCGGTCATTCCGCCCTGGTGGGGCGCCATTTCCTG
>JANJTM010000030.1 GCA_024711125.1 Rhodothermales bacterium | reverse complement strand
GCACGGCGAGACTGCGTACGGCGTGCACCGCCGACGGCCGTCCGAACCCCATGTTGAACTCGGCCCGCGCCGCGGCACGGTCTGCCGCAAGGCGTCTCCGGTCGGAATAGGCCGCGAACGGGGTGTCGTGACCGGCCGAACCGCGGACCGAGAGGATGGCCCGCGCCGCCTCCCGCGCATCGGGCCAGCCGAGATTCATGCCCTGCCCGCCGATCGGGCTGACGACGTGGGCCGCGTCGCCGGCCAGCAGGACGCGGCCGACGGCCATCGTGGTCGCGAGGCGGCGCTCGACGCCGAAGGCCGAGGTCATGCTGACGCCGGCCGGATCGACCGTGTAACCGGTGCGCTCCTCGACGGCCCGGGTGACGTCGCGCGCTGCGGGCCGCTCCACCGCCGCGGGCACGCGCACCACCCACCGGCGCCGGCCGCCCGGGAGCGGAAACGACTCGACCAGCCCGGCAGGGCCGAGGAAGATGGCGGCGGTCGGCCCGAACGGGGTCGAATCGTCGAAATCGCCCATCACGTACGGGTCGTCGTAGGTCCGGCCCGGAAACCCGATGCCGACGAGGCCGCGCACCGCGGAGTGCTTGCCGTCGGCGGCCACGAGCCAGGTCGCCTCGAACGTGCCTCCGTCCGACGAGGTCACGCGCACCGAGCCGGCATCCTGCGTGAGCCCGGTCACCTCGACGCCGCGCTCGAGGGCGCCGGGCGCCACCTCGGCGAGCCGCTCCTCGAGGATGCCCTCGGTCGCCCACTGCGGGATCGCGAGCACGAACCGGTAGGGCGGAGGGCAGCGGTCGAACGAGAGGCTCCCGATGGGCCTCCGGCCGTCGAACGCCGTGCCGCGACGCACGGGCAGTCCGGCGGCCACCAGCCGCTCGGCCACGCCGATCTCGGCGAGCGCCTCGAGGGCCGGGGGGTGGATTCCGATCGAACGGGAGTGCCGGGTGGGCTCGAGCCGGCGTTCCAGCACCCGCACCGAACGGCCGGCGAGCGCGAGGCGCGTCGCCACGTCGAGCCCGACCGGGCCCGCGCCGACGACCAGCACGTCACTCCGTTCAGTCATCGCCGCGGCCGGTTTCGTGCACCGCGAGCAGGCGGAAGGGCTCGAGGCGCCGGACCCGCCAGCCGGCCGGCAGCACCGCGCCCAGCTCGGCGACGGTGTAGGCCCGGCGCAGGCTGCGCAGCCCGTCCTCGCGGATGAAGGAGCCGGGGAACGCCATTCCGAACACCGAGAACGCGGCGTAGCCGATGTCGTCACGCCGGATGTCGTTGTGGATCGCGGCCCGGCGGGCGAGGCGCTCCGAATCGGCGAGCAGTCCCGCGCGCTGGGCGTCCGACAGGTGGTGCAGCACGTGGTTCGAGACCACGAAATCGAACGTGCGACCGGTGGCGGCGAGCTCCGACGAATCGCAGGCCAGCACCTCGACGCCCTCGCGGCGTCTGGCGTACTCGATGGCGCGCGGATCCGGATCGACGCCCGTCACCGAGAGGCTGTAGCCCTCGCGGCGGGCTCGGCGCGCGAGCAGCCAGGCCACGTCGGCCCCACCGCACCCGATGTCGACGAGGGATGCGGGGCCTTCGGCGAGCCGCGGGCGGATCCAGCGGGCGTAGATGGTCCCCCAGCCCGCGATGAGCCGGTTCAGCGTGGTGAAGTGCCGGTACGTCGCGTCCAACCGGGCGCGGTCGCAGTCCGGGTCGTCCATGCGCTCGACGAGGTCGGGGCGTCGCGGTCCGAGCAGGAGGGTAGGCATCGGGTCACACCGCGCGCAGGAGTGCGCTTTCGACGGTGAGGCCGGGCCCGAAGGCCATGGCGTAGGCCAGTTCGCCGGGTTTCGCGTGGCCGGTGCGGAGCGCTTCCTCCATCACGAAAAGGATCGTGGCGCTCGACAGGTTGCCGTAGCGCGCGAGCACCGCGCGGCTCGGGGCGAGGGCGTCGGCCGGGAGGCCAAGGGAGGCCTCGACGTGGTCGAGGATCGACCTTCCGCCCGGGTGGATCAGCCAGCGGTCGACCGCTGCGCGGGACTGCCCGATCGACGCGAGGATGCCGTCGACGAGCACGCCGACCTGGGCGCCGAGCACCCGCGGCACGTAGGTCGACAGCGCCATCTCGAACCCCCGGTCGCCGATGCGCCAGGCCATGTGCTCCTCCGAATCGGGCGCGACGCGGGTCGTGGAGGCCACCCACTCGTACCCCGGGCCGTCCGGCGGCCTGCGCGAAACGACCACGCCGGCCGCGCCGTCGGCGAAGACGGAGCCCGCGATCACCTGGTCGGCGAGTTCCCTCGGTTCGAGATGCACGGTGCAGAGTTCGAGGCAGACGACGAGCACGGCCGCGTCGGGCCGGGCCGCGCAGAACGAGTCGGCCATGCGGAGGGCGGGAAACGCCGCGTAGCAGCCCATGAAGCCGACGTGGTAGCGCTCGACGTCGGATCTCAGGCCGAGATCCCGCGCGATGTAGTAGTCCGGGCCGGGCGCGAAGAAGCCGGTGCACGAAACGGTGACGACGTGCGTGATGTCCTGCGCGCCGAATCCCGAGCGCTCGAGCGCCTTCCGCGCCGTGTCGACGAACATCGGGCGCGCCGCCTCGACGTAGGCGTCGTTGCGCTCGCCCGTGGAGGGCGACCGGAAGGCGCCCGTCTCGCGGTCGAAGAACACGCCGTCGGCGGTTCCCGGCTCGTGTCCGCTGATCACCGAGTGCCGCGTCTCGATGCCCGAGTTGCGGTAGACGCGGTGCGAGAGCCGCTCCGCCAGGCCCCCGGGCTCGAGCGGGGCCCGCAGGACCTCGCCGATCACCTCCTGGGGGTAGGCGTGGGGCGGAACGACTGGGGCGATACCGTGGAGATAGGTCGAGGGCATGGAGTCAAGGATACCACGGTTGGATGCCCACCGGTGCTCCGCGTTTCCCGCATGGCCGCCGAGCGGCGACGGAGTGCCTGCAGGTAGTGTTTGAAACGTTTTAGGCCTAGATTGAGCGGACACTCGGTATCCACGATGCGACGCATCCCGTCCCTGGCGGCCGTCCTTCTCGCGACGGCCATGTTCCCGGGCACCCTGTCGGCCCAGCTCACGCCGCAGGCGGCGGCCGCCGCCATGGCCCGCGGCATCAACCTCGGCAATACGCTCGAGCCGCCGACCGAGGGGGCCTGGAATAACGGGCCGGCCCAGGAGGTCTACTTCGACGATTTCGCCGCGGCGGGCTTCACGGCCGTGCGCGTGCCCGTCCGATGGGACAAGCATACCGGCTCCACGCCGCCCTATGCGGTCGCCGAATCGTGGATGAACCGCGTCGAGCAGGTGCTCGACTGGGGACTCTCGCGGGGACTCTACGTCATCGTCAACGGCCACCACGAGGACTGGCTAAAGACCTCGTACGCGAACGAAGCGAGCCGCGCCCGGTACGATTCCATCTGGGCGCAGGTCTCCCGGCGGTTCAAGGACAAGCCCGACCGCCTGCTTTTCGAGATCATGAACGAGCCGTTCGGGATGACCAGGACGCAGGTCGACGAACTCAACGCGCGCATCCTGGGCATCATCCGCCGGACGAACCCGACGCGCATCGTGATCATCGCGGGCAACGAGTACTCGGGGGTTTCGCAACTCGTCGCGGCGGCCGTTCCGAACGATCCGTACCTGGTGGGCACGTTCCATTCGTACGATCCGTGGTCGTTCGCGGGCGAGGGCCGCGGCACGTGGGGGACGGACGCCGATCGGAACAGCCTGCGCAGCCTCTTCGCCACGGCCGCCGGCTGGTCTTCGACGAAGCGGATTCCGGTCACGATCAGCGAGTTCGGCGTCGTGAAGTCGGCCGACTACAACTCGCGCATGGCCCTCTTCGCAGCCTACGTCGACGAAGCCCTGCTGCGCGGCATCCCGTTCCAGGTCTGGGACGACGGCGGGAATTTCGGGCTCTACCAGCGATCCACGCGCCGCTGGGACGAAGTCGTGGATATCCTGATCCATGCGCGCCCCGACGGCCCGACCCGCATCGCCGCGACGGCGAAGGGCGATTCGGCGGTCGTCGTCTCCTGGTCACGCCGAGGGGCGTATGATCGCGTGCGCATCGAGCGGAAGACCTCGACGGGCACCTTCGAAACGATCGGTTTCGCGGCGGGAGACGCGGCGAACCATACCGATCGGGACGTGTCGGGTGGAAGAACCTATACGTATCGCGTCGTAGCCGAAAAGGCCGACACCCCGGATCGCCCGTCCTATCCGTACCGGATCTCCGTGCAGGCCGTACAGGTCGAGCAGCTGCCGGGTTCGCCGGACCTCTCGATCTACCCGGTCCCGGCCGACGACGAGCTGGTCGTGGAGGGCCTCAGCGGGCCGGCCGATGCCGAGTTCTTCGACATGGCGGGCCGGCGGATGCTGTCGGCACGCCTGGAATGGCCGGTCGCCCGCATTCCGACATCCCGCCTGGCCGCGGGGGCGTACCTGCTCAGGGTCGTCGGCAGGGACGGCGTGCCGCGGTCCCGCGTCGTGGCGATTCGTTGACCCTTCGGACCTCCTGTAATGCGGAACGCGTACACGACACTCAGAGCCAGGAAACGGTCCCCATCCCATCTCCGTCCATGACGCGCCTCTACGTGTTCACCCCGATCCTCCTGCTGTTCCTCGCCGCCTTTGCGTGGTTCTCCCTGCGCCCCGCCGGCGATCCTCCCAAGGTCGGCGACCCGGCGCCGGGCTTCAATCTCGTCTCGAACGAGGGGACCGAGGTCGAACTCTCGGCCTACCGCGGCCAGTGGGTCGTGCTCTATTTCTACCCCAAGGACTTCACGAGCGGCTGCACGATCCAGGCGCGCAATTTCCAGCGCGACCTCGCGAAGTACGAGGAACTGGGCGCCGTCGTCCTCGGCGTCAGCAAGGACGACGCGAAGACGCACGCCGAGTTCTGCGAGAAGGAAGGCCTCGCGTTCAAGCTGCTCGCCGACACCGACGGCGCCGTGTCCGAGGCCTACGGGTCCCTGATGGCGGTGGGCCTTTCGGCCCGCAACACCTTCCTGATCAACCCGGAGGGCAGGATCGCCAAGGTATACCTCGGCGTGAAGCCCAATCCGCACAGCGAGGAAGTGCTTGCCGACATCGCGGCCCTGAAGGGCTGATCTTCACCCCGGGACCCGTAAGTCCTTTCGCACCATGCAGATACTCGTTTCGGGCGGAACCGGCTTCGTCGGCCGGGCGCTCGTGTTGCGCCTTCGCCGTGACGGGCATGACGTCGCGGTCCTTGGCCGCGACGTCGCGAAGGGCCGCGCCCTGCTCGGCTCCGAGGCCCGCATCGTGGCTTCGTCTGATCTGCAAGCCGAGATCGAGCGCGCCGACGCGATCGTCAGCCTGGCCGGGGAGCCCGTTCTCGGGCGCTGGACGGCCTCGAAACGTGAGCGCATCCTGAAGAGCCGGACGACGTCGACCCGGCGCTTGGTCGAGGCCATCGCGCGCTCGTCGAACCCTTCCGCGAAGGTTTTCCTCTCGGCAAGCGCCGTCGGATACTACGGCGACGGGGGTGACGCCGTCATCACCGAATCGGCCCCCGCAGGATCGGGGTTCCTCGCCGACGTTTGCCGCGCGTGGGAAGACGAGGCCCTGGCGGCGGCCCGGTCGGGCACCCGCACGGCGGTGTTCCGGATCGGTGTCGTGCTGGGACGGGCCGGGGGCGCGCTTGAGCCCATGCTGCCGCTCTTCCGAGCCGGGCTCGGCGGACCGATCGGATCGGGCCGCCAGTTCGTGCCGTGGATCCACATAGAGGACCTCGTGGGCATGATGGCCGAGGCCGTCACCGATACCCGCTGGAACGGGGTTTTCAACGCCACGGGTCCCGGGCCCGTGCGGTTCAAGGAGTTCGCCGCCGCGCTCGGGCGGGCGCTCGGCCGCCCCGCCGTGCTTCCGGCCCCGGGTTTCGCGATCCGCGCCGTGTTCGGCGAGGCCGCGGAGGTCCTGCTCGGGGGCCAGCGCGCCGAGCCCGGGCGCGCCCTGGGGCTCGGCTTCCGACACCGGTTCGCGACCCTCGACGCGGCGCTCGCCGACCTCGTATCGGGCGAAGGTATCCGCATCGTGCCCGTCACGGGGGCGGTGCCCGCGAGCCCGTACCTGGAGCGGCGCAAGCCGGCCTACGTGCTCGAGACCGAGACGACGATCGACAGGCCACTCGAGGAGCTGTTTCCCTTCTTCTCGCGCCCCGAGAACCTCGGCCTCATCACGCCGCCGCAGATGCACTTCCGCATCACGGATATTCCCGATCGCATCGAGGAGGGCGCGCTGATCCGGTACCGGCTGCGCGTCGGCCCGGCGCCCATCCGCTGGACGACCCGGATCGACGCCTGGGAGGACGGCGTGCGTTTCGTCGACTCGCAGCTCGAGGGTCCGTATGCGTCCTGGTGGCACGAGCACTCGTTCCGCCCCGACGGCAACCGTACGGTCATGACCGACCGGGTCTGGTACGCCCCGCCCCTCGGTCCGCTCGGACGCATCGCCAACGCGGTATTCATCGCGAACGAGCTGAAGGGCGTGTTCGGATACCGCGCGGCGGTGATGCGCCTGCGGTTCGGGGGCTGAGCCGGGCCTCCGGGCGTCAGGAGGTCTTCCGACCCTCGAAGAGCGCCCCGGCCGCGGCGACCGAGGCCGTCAGCACGGCTCCCCACGCGAGGTCGACGACGACCACGATCACGGGAAAGTCGCGGAAGAGCGCCAGGCAGGTCAGGTCGAAGGTCGCGTAGGTGATCAGCCCGAAGAACGCGCCGTTCAGGGCCGCCTTCCGCACCGAACCGGCCGCGGGAAGGGTCACGAACTTCACGACGCCCGCGACGAAGAGCAGGTAGAAGAGGATGGCAGGCGCCCAGAGCACGTCGGGGCGCAGCAGGTCGCCGAGGTGGCGGGCGTAGAAGTCCGACGCGACGACGCCGAGCCAGGTGAGGTCGATCGCGAAGAATGCGGCGATCGAGACGGCATAGAGCGACAGGACGCGTTTCATGGGTCGTTCGGGATGGCCGGCGTCGCAAGGCAACGGCGCGGCGGCTATACTTGCTCCAGGACGTCGGGGCACGGTGCCCGTGCGTCCGACCCGGTCACGAGCGCACGCGGCGCACGATCCGGGACCGTCCAGCAAGGTACCGTCCATGACCCGGATGTTCTTGGTCGCGCTCGCGGCTCTTGCCGTTACCGCCCGGGCCCAGACCTCCCCCCTCGAACTGCGCTACGACCGCCCGGCACGGGCGTTCGAGGAAACCCTTCCGCTCGGAAACGGACGGGTCGGGGCCACCGTCTACGGCAACCCGCGCCGCGAGGTGATCCACCTCAACGACGCGACGCTCTGGACCGGGCGGCCGGTCAACGCGCGCATGAACCCGGAGGCGCACCGCCACCTTCCCGCCGTGCGCGCGGCGCTGGCGGCCGACGACTGGGCGTTGGCCGAACAGTTGGTGCGCAACCTGCAGGGCTCGTTCTCGCAGTCGTACGCGCCGCTCGGGGATCTCGTCCTCGAGATGATGCACGGAGAGGCGGCCGGGACCTACGAACGTCGGCTCGACCTGGCGACCGCCACCGCCGCGGTGAGGTATGCCGCCGGGGCCTCGTCCTACGAGCGCACGTACTTCGTATCGAATCCCGACCGGATCTTCGCCATCCGGCTGACGGGTTCGGCGCCCGGCTCGCTCGGTTTCCGCCTCGGGTTCTCGAGCCCCCTGCGGTACGCGGTCGACGCCTCCTCGCACACCTTGGTCGCCCGTGGCGAGGCCCCGGTGCACGCCGAGCCCAGCTACCGCGGGCCCATGGAGCGCGCCATCGTGTACGACGAGGGCAAGGGCACGCGGTTCGTGGTGCTCGCCCGCGTCGCCGATACCGACGGGCACGTGACCGGGACGGGCGGAACGATCGAAGTAGGGGGCGCGACGCACGCGACGATCCTCGTATCGATTGCCACGAGCTTCAACGGCTTCGACCGGGAGCCGGGGCTCGACGGACGCAACGAGGTCGCGATCGCCCAGGCCCAGCTCGATGCGGCCGCCCGGTGGGATACTGCGGCGCTTCACGCCCGTCACGTGGCCGATTTCCGCACCTACTTCGACCGGGTCGCCATAGACCTCGGCCCGGACCCCGTGCCGGGTCTCACCACCGACGCGCGCCTGAAGCGCTACTCGGAAGGCGCCTCGGACCCCTACCTCGAGGCGCTCTACTTCCAGTTCGGGCGGTACCTCCTGATCTCGAGTTCGCGCACGCCCGGCGCACCGGCCAACCTGCAGGGGATCTGGAATCCCCACGTGCGTCCGCCGTGGAGCAGCAACTACACGACGAACATCAACGCCGAGATGAACTACTGGCCCGCCGAGGTCACCAATCTCGCCGAGATGCACGAGCCGCTCCTGTCGTTCATCGAGAACCTTGCCGTGACCGGCCGGGTGACCGCCGAGACGTTCTGGGGCACCCGGGGATGGAGCGTCGCGCACAACAGCGACATCTGGGCCATGTCGAACCCGGTCGGCGACTTCGGAAAGGGGGATCCGGCGTGGGCCAACTGGCCGATGGGCGGGATCTGGCTCGCGACGCACCTCTGGGAGCACTGGCAGTTCTCGCGCGACGAGACCTTCCTGCGCGAGCGGGCCTGGCCCCTGCTCGTCGGCGCCGCGGAATTCGCGCTCGACTGGCTGGTGGAGGGGCCCGACGGGTGGCTGATCACCTCGCCCGCGACGTCCCCCGAGAACACGTTCCGGACCCCGGACGGCTTCGTCGGAGCGACCACGATCGCCACGACCGGCGACATGGCGATGATCCGGGAGCTCTTCACCGCCATCCTGGACGGCGGCCCCGTCGTGGGCGCCGACGAGGCCTTCCTTCAGCGGGTCCGGGACGCCCGCGACCGCCTGGTTCCGTACCGCGTCGGGCGGCAGGGCAACCTCCAGGAGTGGTACCACGACTGGGAGGATTCCGACCCGAAACACCGCCACCAGACGCACCTCTTCGGGGTGTACCCCGGCTCACAGATCGACCCCCACCGCACGCCCGAGTTGGCGGCCGCCGCGCGCACCACGCTCGAGATCAAGGGCGACGAGTCGACCGGCTGGTCCAAGGCGTGGCGCATAAACCTCTGGGCGCGGCTGCTCGACGGCAACAGGGCGCACAAGCTCTTCCGCGAGCTCCTGTCGTACGTCGACCCGGTCACCGGGCTGTCGTACGGCGAGGGCGGCGGCACGTATCCGAACCTCTTCGACGCGCACCCGCCGTTCCAGATCGACGGCAATTTCGGCGGAACGGCCGGCGTGGCCGAAATGCTCGTGCAGTCGCACGCGGGCGGGATCGCGCTCCTGCCGGCCCTGCCCGACGCCTGGCCGACGGGATCGGTGCGGGGGCTGCGGGCGCGGGGTGGGCTGACGATCGATCTGGCCTGGGAGCGGGGGGCACTGACGTCGGCCACGTTCACGGCGTCGGCCGCTGGCGATTTCCGGGTCGCTTACCGCGACCGGGGAGCCAGCTTTTCCCTCGGTTCCGGGCAGTCAGCCACGCTGGACGAGAATCTCGAGCCGAGATAGCGGCTACGCGAGGGCCTGGTCGGCCGGCCTCGGCAGCACCCCGCCGATGCGGCCGAAGTGACAGACGATTCCCTGTTCGACCAGCGACGAGTCCGGTCGTGGCTGGACGAAGCGGTCCTTTTCCGGGGCATAGTACAGGCAGCCGCTCTCCTCGGGCGGACGCGCCTCGATGAAAGCCTCGGCATCGGCCAGGGCCGCGAGCCACGTCCGCTTGGCTTCGTGGAGGTCGAATGACGCGGCCAGGTGGAGACGCGCGACGTCTTCCGCTCGGATCCTTCCGCCCCGACGAACCTGCTCGAGCAGGGAGCCCGGTGAGAAACCCGGATCCTTGGCCGACGCGGCCCAGACCAGCGGGCCGAGCGGCAGCATCCGCTCCATCACGTACAGGGTGTCCACGAAATCGCGCGGCTCGTCGCGACCCGCGAGCGCGAGCACCTTGTTGGTCGCGATATCGACTTCGTGGAGTACCCAGCCGCCGGCCGGGTCGCGACGGACCGGCATGAATCTCCAGGCCGAATCGCGTGCCCAGTCGATGCGGGTGGCTTCGCTGCCAAGGCTCACGAGGGCACGGATGAAACCCGGCTGGCTGATCAGCACCTCAACCCGGTAGCCGCTCGCGCCGAGGAGGGCCAGATCCGTGGCATACGCTTCGGCCACTCGTTCGGACGCGTCGTGAAACAGGTCGAAGTCGTCGCTGAACCGGAGCGAGTCGGGCTCGAGATGCAGCGCCGTTCCGCCGGCCAGATAGGAGTCGGGGGTTCGAGCCGGGGCCAGGATCGCCAGCAGATCGGCCTGGAAGGGGGTCAGGGGCATAGGCGTCGGGCGGCCTCCCAGGCTTCACGGTTTCCGTTCCTGCGCAACATGCGGACCACCCATTCGACATCGCCGGCCCCGATCTGGAGGGTAGGTGGCGACGACCAGAAACACATCGCGTGGAAGCGGCGGAACGCGCGGCGAGCCTCCCGCACCCGCACCATCTGACGTGCGGTTTCGGGAGCGAGCGCGCGCCGGCTGCGCTGCCCGCCACGCCGACCGATTTCGGCCAGGTAGGATCGTACCTTCGGGTCCATGTCGAATTGTAAGCCGCTTATGATGATTGGTTCCCGGGTGCCACGTCGAATCAGGGAGCGGCCGGCCGGCGGGTGCAGCGGATCCAGCCGCCCGGAACCGGTCCGGTCGCCGCATCGTCCATGAGCCCGCTGCAGGCGGCGGCCTGTCGCAAGTGCCGCCCCTACGAGCCCTCCTGACCCCCATGGACTCCGTCGGCATGCTCGCGGACAACCTGCTTTCGCCGGTCATCCTGGCCTTCGTGCTCGGAGTCGTCGCCGCGCTCGTGCGCAGCGACCTGCGGCTGCCGGAGTCGCTCTTCAAGGGGCTTTCGATCTACTTGCTGCTGGCCATCGGCCTCAAGGGGGGCGTCGAACTGAGCCGGACTCCGCTGGAGGTGTTCGCCGGTCCGGCAGCACTCACCCTCGGCCTCGGACTCGTCACCCCGCTGTCGGCCTACGCGGTACTGCGCCGTCTGGGGCGCTTCGACCGGGTCAACGCGGCCGCCATCGCGGCCCACTACGGCTCGGTATCCGCGGTGACGTTCATCGTCGCCGTCGCGTTCGCGACCGGGGCGGGCACCGCACCGGAGGGCTACCTTCCGGCCCTGGTGGCCATCCTCGAGGTTCCGGCCATCGCCGTGGCCCTGATGATCGCCTTCACCCGCGAAAAGCGGGCGGGTTCGTGGCAGGATTCGCTCCACGAGGTGCTCACCGGACGATCAATCGTGCTGCTGGTCGGAGGCCTGCTGATCGGCTGGGCGGTGGGCCCGGACCGGTTCGAGCCCGCGAAGCCGTTCTTCGTGGGCGGATTCCAGGGTGCGCTGGTGCTCTTTCTCCTGGAAATGGGCATCGTCGCCGCCGGGCGCCTGCGCGACCTGCGCACGGTCGGCCCGTTCCTCATCGGGTTCGGCATCGTGATGCCGATCGTTCATGGCCTCGCATCCGTCTGGCTCGCGGGCTTCACGGGCCTCTCGCCGGCCGGGGCGGCCGTGCTCGGGGCCATGGTCTCGAGCGCCTCGTACATCGCGGCGCCGGCCGCCGTGCGCATCGCGCTGCCCGAGGCCAATCCGACGTATTACCTGACGTCGAGCCTGGGCATCACCTTCCCTTTCAACGTGACGCTCGGCATTCCGCTCTACTACGCCTTCGCGACCTGGCTCGCCGCCTGACGGCATTCCCCATGCACACCACGACGCTGAAGCTCGTCACGATCGTCACCGAGCGCATTCTCGAGGACCGGCTGCTCCGGTTGATCACGGCCAAGGGCGCCAAGGGCTACACGCTGACCCAGGCGACCGGGAAGGGATCCCGGGGCGTGCGCGCGAGCGAGTGGGAGGGTCCGGACACGCGTATCGAGACGCTCGTCGGGCCCGACGTGGCCGACGCCATCGTGGCCGAGATCGCCGGGAAGTACTTCGAGCACTACGCGGTAATCGTGTTCGTGCAGGACGCCGAGGTGGTGCGGGGGGAGAAGTACCTCTGATCGCGGCAGTGCGCCCTGATCACGCCGTCGTCTTGTGGTACTGGCGCACGGCGAGGGTCAGGAGGACCGTTGCGAAAGCCGCCAGCGCGAGCGCGTGGAACCGCACGTCGGCCAGGCCCGCGCCCTTCAGCAGCACGCGGCGCATGATCTCGATGAAGTAGGCCACCGGGTTGAGCCGCGTCAGGGCCTGCGCCCAGTCGGGCATCGAGTCGATGGGCGTGAAGAGTCCGCTCATCATGATGAAGATGACCATCACGAACCACGCCACGAACATGGCCTGCTGCTGCGTCTCGGTGATGGTCGAGATCCAGAGCCCGAGCGCCAGCATGACGAGCAGGTAGACGCCGGCGAGCGCGAAGAGCAGCACAAGGCTGCCCAGCATCGGGACCGAGAAAACCACCTTGGCGAGGACCAGGCCGAAAGCCAGCTCGACGAGCGCGATGAGCCAGAACGGCAGCAGCTTGGCGACGAGGAATTCGTGCTTGCGGATGGGCGTGACGTTGAGCTGCTCGATCGTCCCGATCTCCTTCTCGCGCACCACGTTCATCGAGCTGAGGAACGTGCCGATCATGGTGACGAGGAGCACCAGGATGCCGGGCACCATGAACGTCTGGTAGTCGAGGGCCGGGTTGTACCAGTGCCGCGGGACGAGGCGGATACCCGCGGCGGGCGCTACCGTCCCCGACCCGGCCGGCACGTCCAGGCCTCCGTGGAAGTCGGGCAGCGCGACGGGCACGAAGTCGGCCTGGATCTCGCGGTTGACCGACGCGATCACCTGCATGGCGTAGGCCTGGATGACGCCCGCCGCCGCGCCGTCCTCGGCGTTCAGCGTGATCTGGATGCGGCCCGTTCCGCCCGTGCGCAGATCGCGCTCGAAATGCCTCGGCACGTGCAGGATCATGCGACTGCGCGCGTAATGCAGGTCCTCGGCCGCGAGCGCCAGCGAAGCCGGGCGGGAGGCCACGACGAAGTATCCGCTGGCCTCCATCCGGTCGACCAGGAGCCGCGCGACGTACGAGCGGTCATCGTCGACCAGCGAGACCCGCGTGTCGCGCACCTCGTAGGTGACCGCGAACGCCAGGATCATCAGCTGGATGAACGGCATGCCGAAGAGGATGGGCAGCATGCCCCGGTTCCGGAAGATCTGGCGGAACTCCTTCTGCAGCAGGATGCCGATGGTGCGCATGGGGTTACGCGAGCCTCTCCTTGAAACTGCGGATGCCCGCCACCAGGAAGAACGTCGTCATCCCTACGAGGACCAGGGTCTCCTTCCAGAACGCCTCGAGCCCGGCGCCCTTGATCATGATGGCGCGGATGATCACGAGGAACCACTTGGCGGGCACGATATGGCTGACGACCTGGAGCGGAACCGGCATCGACGACACCGGGAAGATGAAGCCGGACAGCAGGACGGTCGGCATGAGCAGGCCCGCGAGCGCGATCATCATGGCGACCTGCTGCGAGGAGGTGCGCGACGAGATCAGGATGCCGAGCGAGAGCGCGCAGACCGTGAACAGGGCGGCCTCGACGAAGAGCAGGGCATAGCTTCCGCGCACGGGCACGTCGAAGGCCCATCGGGAGACCACCAGCACCGTAAGCACGTTGACCAGCGAAAGCGCGAGGTACGGAAGCACCTTTCCGACCAGGATCTGCGCCGGGCGCAGCGGGGAGACCAGCAGCACCTCCATCGTGCCGAGTTCCTTCTCGCGCGTGATCGTGATGGAGGTCATGAGCGCGCAGACGAGCATCAGGATGAGCGCGATGAGACCCGGCACGAACAGCACCACGCTGCGCAGTTCCGGGTTGTAGCGCATGCGCACCTCGGGCACGATGCGCACGCCGACCGCCGGCGCAGGACCGCCGATCTTTCCCTCGGCGGCGAGTTCGGCCTGGTACGAGGCGACGATGGCCGACGTGTAGGCCAGCAGCGTATTGGCCGTATTCGGGTCGGTGGCGTCGGTGATGACCTGCAGATCGGCCGTTCCGTCGCGCGCCAGGCGTTCCGCGAAGCCGGGTTCGAAAACGGCCACCTGGCGGACGCGCCCGGACCGGAAGGCCGGCTCGATCTCGTCGGGCGATGCGAGCGGAACGACCTCGAACTGCGGGGCGGCATCGATGCGCACGGCCAGGCCGCGGGCCACGTCGTCGACGACCGCGCCGACAACCCCCACCCGGGTCTCCCGGATCTCGTTGCGCAGCGCGGCGCCGAAGAGGGCGAGCTGCACGAGCGGCATCCCGATGAGGATGACCATCGTGCGCCGGTCGCGCACGATGTGCCGGAACTCCTTGACGACGAATCCGCGGAAGGTGTTCATGCCGGCGCCCCCGCACGTTTCGAGGCTTCGGCGGCCACGCCCCGTCCGCGGGCCAGGCGCACGAAGACCTCGTCGATGGAATCGGCCGAGAACCGGGCCTTGAGCTCGCCGGGTGTACCGAGGGCGTCGATGCGCCCGTCGACCATGATCGAGACCCGGTCGCAGTACTCGGCCTCGTCCATGTAGTGGGTGGTCACGAATACGGTGACGCCCGAGGCAGCCTCCTCGTACATGAGGTCCCAGAACTGCCGGCGCGTGACGGGATCGACCCCGCCCGTGGGCTCGTCGAGAAACACGATGGCCGGGCGGTGCAGCACGGCCACCGAGAACGCGAGCTTCTGCCGCCATCCGAGCGGGAGCGAGCGGATCGGCTGGTCGAGCGCGCGCCCTAGATCGAGCTTTTCGGCCAGTTCGGCCGTTTCCTCGCGGATCGCCGCGTTCGTGAGGCCGTAGATGCCCCCGTAGAACCGGATGTTCTCGCGCGCCGTCAGGTCCTCGTAGAGCGAGAAGCGCTGGCTCATGTAGCCGATCGAGCGCTTGATGGCCTCGGTCTGGGTGTAGACGTCGAACCCCGCGACGCGCGCCGTGCCCGACGTGGGCGCGAGCAGCCCGGTGAGCATGCGGATGGC
Organism: Rhodothermales bacterium; assembly: GCA_024711125.1. Classification (GTDB taxonomy): domain Bacteria; phylum Bacteroidota; class Rhodothermia; order Rhodothermales; family UBA10348; genus JANJTM01. Next base: position 2,346 of record JANJTM010000030.1, on the reverse strand, counting down.
CGTCGTCTTGCCCGCCCCGTTGGCCCCGAGGAAACCCAGGATTTCCCCGGGCGCCACGTCGAACGAGATCGCGTCCACGGCGGTGAACGTGCCGAAGCGGCGCGTCAGGTCGCGCGCCGCGATCACGGGTTCTCGGGCGCCGCTCATGCCGCGGCTCCCGGGGCCGCGGTCCCGTGCATCCGGTCCATGAACACGTCCTCGATGCCGGCCGTGGCCGGCCGCACGACGGCGTCCGGGATTCCGGCCCCGGCGAGCAGCCGCGCGATCTCGGCGGGCTCGACGCGGTCGCGCGTGTCGGCGTAGTGCAGGTCCTCGCCGAAGGACCAGGCCGACCGGGCGTGCTCGTACGAGCGCAGGACGCGCAGCGCGTCGAGGCGGCGCGGGGTGCGCACCACGAGCAGCGGGCGGTCGAAGGACGCCGCGATGGCCGCGGGCGTGTCCACGCCCAGCAGGCTCCCCTCCTGGATGAGCGCGACGCGGTCGCAGCGCGTCGCTTCGTCCATGTAGGGGGTCGAAACGACGATCGTGATGCCCTCAGCGCGCAGCCGGGACAGCATGTCCCAGAATTCCCTCCGCGACACCGCGTCGACCCCGGTCGTCGGCTCGTCGAGGAACAGCACCTTCGGCCGGTGCACGAGCGCGCACGACAGGGCCAGTTTCTGCTTCATTCCGCCCGAAAGGGCCCCCGCCCGCCGATCGCGGAACGGTTCGATCTGGGCGTAGATCTCCCGGATGAGGTCGTAGCCCGCCTCGATGGTCGTGCCGAAGATGGTCGCGAAGAACCGCAGGTTCTCCTCGACCGACAGGTCCTGGTAGAGCGAGAACCGGCCCGGCATGTACCCCAGCCGACGCCGAAGCTCCCGGTACTGGCGCACGGGGTCGAGGCCGTCGACGCGCGCTTCGCCCCCGTCGGGCACGACGAGGCTCACGAGGATGCGGAAGAGCGTCGTCTTTCCCGCGCCGTCCGGTCCGACGAATCCGAACAGCTCGCCCGGCTCGACCGCGAACGACACGCGGCCGAGCGCCACGGTGGAGCCGTAGGCCTTGTGCAGTTCGGTGGCGACGACGGAAGCGGCCATGGCGGCGGTGCGGGCGGTCAGTTCGAGGCGGCGCCGAACCGGACTTCGCCCGGCATGCCGATCTTGAGGCGCCCGTCGGGGTTCGGAACGCGCACCTTGACCGCGTACACGAGGTCCACCCGCTCCTCCTTGGTCTGGATGGGCTTGGGAGTGAACTCGGCCTCGGACGCGATCCACGTGACCGTGCCTTCCAGCGAGCGGTTCGTCTCGCGGTCCTCGTCCACGAGCACCTCGACGCGACCGCCCAGCGTGACGTGCCCGAGCTGCGCGCCCGAGACGTACGCGCGCAGCGTCAGCGTATCGAGCCGGGCGATGCGGTAGAGCGGGCGACCGGCCGCGGTCAGCTCGCTCTCCTCGGCGTAGGTCGCGACCACGGTGCCCGCGACGGGGTTCACGACGCGGCTGCGGGCCACCTGGTCCCCGAGCACGGCGAGCTGCGCGTCGAGTACGTCCAGCTCGGCGAAGATGGGCGCGTTCTGCGTGCGGATCGACTGGATCTGCCGGTCGAGCACGGCCAGTTGGCCGTCCACGTCGTCCCTCTGCTTCGTGGTCGCCGCGCCGTCGGACAGCAGACCCTCGATGCGTTCCTTTTCGCGTTCGGCAACCCGTTTCTGCTCCTCCAGCACGGACACCTGCGCGGCGATCGATCCCAACCGGGACCGTACCGCCGCCTTCTGGGCGATCACCTGGCCGCGCCGAAGCACAAGTTGGGTCGTATCCACGACGGCAACCGGTAGGCCGGCGTCGAGCAGGTCTCCCTCGTGGACGGAAAAGTGCACGAGGCGCCCGGACACTTCCGACGCCACCAGGACCTCCGTGGCCTCGAAGTTGCCGTAGGCGTCAGATCGCTCCGGGCCGGCGCTGCAGGCCGGCACGAGGAGGAGCAGGATGGCTGCAACCGGGCGGGTGGGAAGTGAAGTCATCGGTCGTTCGGGTTCAGCAGTTCGAGGGCGGCCCGTACCTGGGCGAGCTGGATGCGCCGCTGGCGCTGGGCCAGCTCGGCGCGTTCCTGGTTGCCTCGTTCGACCAGGAATTCGGTGGGCGTCAGGGTTCCGTTCTCGAGGCGGGAGGCCGCGTCGGCCGTGATGCGGGTGCGCAGCGCGACGAGTTCGGCGTCGGCCTCGAGTTGGCGCTCCAGCGCCGCCGTGTCGCGGAGCAGGCGTGCCCTGCGCACGCGGAGGGCCTGCCGGAAGGCCTCCTCCTGCGCGTCCACGGCCTCGGCCTGCAGCGCGACCGCCTCCCGGTCGCGGTCCGTGGCGTGCCAGTC
>JANJTM010000026.1 GCA_024711125.1 Rhodothermales bacterium | reverse complement strand
CGGGGACCTGGGCGCCTGGGACGAGGAAGGGCGCCTCGTGGTCGCCGGCCGCGTCGACGCCATGTTCGTCTCGGGCGGAGAGAACGTGCACCCCGAGGCGATCGAGCGCGTGCTGCTGGGCGTGCCCGGCGTGCGCCAGGCGATCGTCGTGCCCGTCGCCGACGCCGAGTACGGGGCCCGTCCGGCGGCGTTCGTGGACGGCGAGGTGGATCCGGCCGTGCTCCACGACGCGGTCCGCGATCGGCTGCCTTCGTTCATGGCGCCCGTGGCCTGGTACCCGCTCGACGCCGCGGCGGCCGGGGGTCTCAAGCCGTCGCGCAGGGCGCTCGAACGCGAGGCGGCCCGGCGGCGACCCGGCCCTTGAATCTGAGCCGGATTGTCCCTATTCATGCCGATGACGCCCCGGCCGAAGGGACCGGCCCCCGGGTACCTCACCAAACCGCCTGCAGCCCCATGCTCAAGGAATTCAAGGAGTTCGCCATCAAGGGCAACATGGTCGACATGGCCATCGGTATCATCATCGGCGCGGCCTTCTCGACGGTCGTGAACTCGCTGGTGAACGACGTCCTCATGCCGATCATCGCCGCCATCTCCGGATCGCCCGATTTCAGCAACCTCTTCATCGTGCTGAAGGGCAACTCCGGCGCCGCGACCGTCGAGGCCGCGCGCGCGGCGGGCGACGTCGTGCTCGCCCTCGGCCTCTTCATCAACGCGCTGATCTCGTTCCTCATCGTGGCCTGGGTGCTCTTCCTGATCGTGAAGGGCATGAACAAGCTGAAGCGGGAGCAGGCCGCGTAACGCAGCCTCCGCCGATCGGCACCGAAATGGCGGGCCGCTCCCGGTGCGGGGGCGGCCCGTCTTCGTTCCGACCCTTGCATGGACCTCCACTACCGCCAATACGGCTCCGGCCCGCCCCTCGTCATCCTGCACGGCCTCCTCGGCGCGGGCGGAAACTGGGTCACGCTCGCCCGCCGTGTCTTCGGGGCGTACTTCACCGTGTACGTGCCCGACCAACGCAACCACGGGCGGTCCCCGCACGCGGACGCCTTCGACTACATGACGCTTGCCGACGACGTCGAGGACTTCCTCGACGCCCGCGGCCTTGGCCGGGTCCACCTCCTCGGCCACTCGATGGGCGGAAAGGCGGCCATGGAGTTCGCGGTCACCCGCCCCGGGCGCGTCGAACGGCTCGTGGTCGTCGACATCGCGCCCCGGGCCTACCCGGACCGGCACACGCATATCCTCGACGCGATGCGCTCGATCGATCCGACCGCGCACGAGCGCCGGGATTCGATCGAAACGGCCCTTTCCGCCCGCATTGCCGACCCGAAGGTCGTGCAGCTGATGCTCAAGAACCTCGACCGGGGGGAGGACGGCGTGCTGCGATGGGCCGTCAACGTCGAGGCGATCCGGCGCGGATACTCGCAGATCACCGACGGGCTCGAGACGTGGAACACGTGGGACGGTCCGGCGCTCTTCGTGCGCGGCGAGCGCAGCGACTACCTGCGCGACGAGGACATGGAACTCGTGCGCTCGTACTTCCCGTCGGCGACCCTCGCCACCGTGCCCGACGCCGGCCACTGGGTCCATGCCGACCACCCGGCCGCCTTCTCGCGCACGGTGCTCGAATTCCTGGGCATCGAGCACCCGGGGCACCGGTTCGAGGAACACCGTCCGTAGCGTCGAACGGGAACGGGCGGGGAGCCGGCATGGCGCAATAGGGGTTGCACCCGACGACTCACGAGCCCCGCGGCCCCCGGGAGGCTGTCTCGTGCACTCTGACCCCTAAAGTGCACAATCAGGGCCCTCCAGCGGTCGGGTTTGTGCACTCCGGCCCCGAAAGTGCACAATCAGGGCCCTCCAGCGGTCGGATTCGTGCACTCCGGCCCCGAAAGTGCACAATTCCTCCTTCGAGGCAGCCCGATGCACGGGGAACCGCCCGCCCCGCCCGCCGCCACCGAACATCGACGCTCGCATCGTCGTTCATGCCCCCCTCAAACAGCGTCGACGTGCAGCATTCCGACCGTACAAGTCCCCTCCTCCACGCCCTCGACCGCCGGATCCTCGTGATCGACGGCGCGATGGGCACGATGATCCAGCGGCACACGCTCGCCGAGGACGACTACCGCGGTACCCGTTTCGCCATGCACGGCGGTGCGCTCAAGGGCAACAACGACCTGCTGAGCCTGACGCAGCCGGACCTCATCCGCTCGATCCACGCGGAGTATCTCGCGGCGGGCGCCGACATCGTCGAGACCAACACGTTCAGCGCGACGCGCATCGCGCAGGCCGATTACGGAACGTCTGACCTCGCGTACGAGCTCAACGTGGCCTCGGCCCGCCTGGCGCGCGAGGCGGTGGACGCCGCCATGCAAAGCGACCCGTCGAGGCGCCGTTTCGTCGCCGGCGCCATCGGTCCGCTGAACCGCACGCTTTCGATCTCGCCCGACGTCAACGACCCGGGCTTCCGCGCGGTCACGTACGAGGAGGTCGCAAAGGCCTACGCCGAGCAGATCCGCGGCCTCGTCGACGGCGGGGCCGACATCCTGCTGATCGAGACCATCTTCGACACGCTGAACGCGAAAGCCGCGATCTTCGCGATCGACCGGGCGTACCGCGAAACGGGCGTGCGGCTCCCGGTCATGATCTCGGGCACGATCACCGACGCGAGCGGACGCACGCTCTCCGGCCAGGTCGTCGAGGCCTTCTGGATCTCGGTCGCGCACGCGCCGGAGCTCGTCTCGGTCGGCTTCAATTGCGCGCTCGGAAGCGCGCAGATGCGCCCGTACATCGAGGAATTGTCGGCGATCGCGCCCGTCCGCACGAGCCTGTACCCCAACGCGGGCCTTCCGAACGCCTTCGGTGGCTACGACGAATCACCGGCGTTCATGGCGGCGCAGGTGGACGAATACGCCCGCGAGGGTTTCCTGAACGTCGTCGGAGGCTGTTGCGGAACGACGCCGGACCACATCCGCGCGATCGCCGAGGCGGCTTCGAGACACGCGCCGCGCGTCGTGCCCGCGCCGGACCGGCGCCTTCGGCTCTCGGGGCTCGAGCCGCTCGTCTTCCGCGACGACTTGAACTTCGTCAACATCGGCGAGCGCACGAACGTCACCGGATCGCGCAAATTCGCGCGGCTGATCCTCGACGGCCGGTACGACGAGGCGCTCGCGGTGGCCCGGCAGCAGGTCGAGGCCGGCGCGCAGATGATCGACGTCAACATGGACGAGGGGCTGCTCGACGCCGAGGCGGCGATGGTGCGGTTCCTCAATCTCGCGATGTCCGAGCCCGACATCGCGCGGGTGCCCGTCGTGCTCGACTCGTCGCGCTGGAGCGTCATCGAGGCGGGCCTGCGCTGCCTGCAGGGCAAGCCGGTCGTGAACTCGATCAGCCTCAAGGAGGGCGAAGCCGCCTTCCGCGAGCAGGCTGCGAAGGCGCGGGCGTACGGCGCGGCGGTCATCGTGATGGCCTTCGACGAGGAAGGGCAGGCCGAGACGTTCGAGCGCCGCATCGCGATCTGCCGCAGGGCGTACGCGATCCTGACGGGCGAGGTCGGATTTCCGCCCGAGGACGTCATCTTCGACCCGAACATCTACGCGGTGGCGACGGGCATCGAGGAGCACCGGCGGTACGCGATCGACTACATCGAGACGGTTCGCTGGATCAAGGCGAACCTGCCGCACGCGCGCATTTCGGGCGGAGTCTCCAACCTGTCGTTCTCGTTCCGCGGCAACGACCGGGTGCGCGAGGCCATGCACACGGCGTTCCTGTACCATGCCATCCGCGCGGGCATGGACATGGGCATCGTGAACGCCGGGCAGATCGAGGTCTACGAATCGATCGATCCGGAACTGCTCGAGGCCGTCGAGGACGTGCTCTTTGACCGCCGGCCCGATGCGACCGAGCGGCTCGTCGACCTGGCGGGCCGGTTCGCCGGCGGGGCGCAGGCCGCCGAGGCTGAAGATCCGGCCTGGCGCAGGGCCCCGGTTCGCGAACGCCTCGCCCACGCGCTCGTGCAGGGTATCGTCGACCATATCGAGACCGACGCCGAGGAGGCGCGCCTGGAGGCCGGGCACCCGCTCGACGTCATCGAGGGGCCGCTCATGGACGGGATGGGCATCGTGGGCGATCTCTTCGCGCAGGGCAAGATGTTCCTTCCGCAGGTCGTCAAGAGCGCCCGTGTCATGAAGCGGGCGGTCGCGCACCTGGTGCCGTACATCGAGGCCGAGAAGGCGGCGCGCCAGGACGTCTCCGACCGCCCGCGCATCCTCGTGGCGACCGTCAAGGGCGATGTGCACGACATCGGAAAGAACATCGTGGGCGTGGTGCTGGGCTGCAACAACTACGAGGTCATCGATCTCGGCGTCATGGTGCCCACCGACCGCATCCTCGACGAGGCCGAGCGGCACCGGGTGGACATCGTGGGTCTCTCGGGGCTCATCACGCCGTCGCTCGACGAGATGGTGCACGTCGCGCGCGAGATGGAGCGGCGCGGGTTCACGATCCCGCTGCTCATCGGAGGGGCCACGACGTCGAAGGTCCACACCGCCGTGCGCATCGCCCCGGCGTACTCGGGGCCGGTCGTGCACGTGCTGGACGCGTCGAGGGCCGTCGGCGTCGCCTCCTCGCTGCTTTCCAGGGAACAGGGGACCTCGTTCGCGGACGCGACCGCCGCCGAGTACGCGACCGTGCGCGACGACCACGAACGGCGTACCCGGGCGACCGAGATCCTTCCGCTCGCCGAGGCCCGCGCGAACGCGTTGACCACGGACTGGGCGGAAACCGTGCCGCCCCGGCCCGCGCACCCCGGCCGCCGCATCGTGACCGACGTGTCGGTCGAAACACTGCGCCCCTACATCGACTGGACGCCCTTCTTCCAGGCGTGGGAGCTGCGCGGAAAGTACCCGGCCATCCTCGACGACCCGTCCCGGGGCGTCGAGGCGCGCCGCCTGATGGCCGACGCCGGGGCCATGCTGGACCGGTTCGTGCGCGAGGACACGCTGCGCCCCGCCGGCGTCCTCGGCCTCTGGCCCGCCAACTCCCGGGGCGACGACATCGTGGTCTGGACGGGGGAGGACCGGCGCGAGGTCCGTGCGGTCCTGCACACCCTGCGTCAGCAGACGCGCAAGGCCACCGGCCACGCGAACCGCGCGCTGGCCGATTTCGTGGCCCCCGAGGGCGTCGAGGACTGGGTCGGAGCCTTTGCCGTCACCGCCGGAACCGGGCTCGACGGTCTCGTGGCCGAATTCGAGGCCGCGCACGACGACTATTCGGCGATTCTCGCCAAGGCGCTCGCCGACCGGCTCGCCGAGGCCTTCGCCGAGTACCTGCACGAGCGCGTGCGCCGCGAATGGTGGGGCTACGCGCCGTCGGAGCACCTGTCCAACGAGGACCTCGTCGCCGAGCGGTACCGGGGCATCCGACCGGCCCCGGGCTACCCGGCCCAGCCCGACCACACCGAGAAGCCCCTGCTCTGGGACCTGTTGGATGCTGAGGCGGCGACCGGCATCCGCCTGACCGAATCCCTCGCGATGTGGCCGGCGTCGTCCGTGTGCGGAATCTACTTCTCGCACCCCGCCGCCGACTACTTCAACGTGGGCGTGCTGGGCCGCGACCAGGTCGAGGACTACGCCCGCCGCAAGGGCATGCGTACCGAGGACGCCGAGCGGTGGCTCTCGCCGCGCCTGGGATACGAACCCGGCACCTGAGCCCGCGCGGTGGCGGCGCGGGCCCCCCAGATCCTATCTTCCGCCCGACTCCATCCCGAACCGCCATGTCCCGGTCCTTCGGCCTCGCGGCCACCCGTCCCTCGGCCATCGACTCCCTGCGCGCCGAGGACGCCTCCTTCGCGCTCCAGGCCCTGTCGATCCTTGGATTCGCCCTCCTGACGGCGCTCGGCGCCCAGGTGCGCATCTACCTCTGGGAGGTGCCGTTCACGCTCCAGACCCTGAGCGTCTACGCGAGCGGCCTGTACCTGGGATGGCGGAACGGCCTGGCGTCGCAGCTGCTCTACCTCGCGCTCGGCCTCTTCCTGCCGGTCTACGCCGGGGACGGCTACGGCATGTCGTACCTGCTGTCGGCCGTGTCGGCCGGCTACCTGCTGGCGCTTCCGCTTTCGGCCGCCACGGCCGGATTCCTCTCGAAGCGCTGGAACGGAACCACCGGCAGCGTGCTCTCGCTCGTCGGCGCCTCGCTGGTGCTCTTCGCGGGCGGCGTCACCTGGCTGCACTACGCCGCGGGCCACGCCACGTGGTTCGAATCGCTCGACAAGGGCTGGCTGCGATTCATCCCGGTCGACCTGGCGAAGATCCTCCTCGTTTCGCTGATCTACTCGGGCACCCGCCGCGTCCGCTGAGCGCGGCGTCGTGAAAGCCCGCGCCACCGCGCTCCTGGTCGCCCTCGCCCTTGCGGCGGGCGGGGTGTCCGCGCAGCCCCGCATCGGCTGGAACGGGCCCTACGGCTCGGTCCTGGATGACGCGCAGACGGCCCGGCAGGGCGAGGAGGGCCTCGCCGCGCTTTATGCCGGGCGCCTGGACGAAGCGCAGGCGATCTTCGACCGCATCGCCGCGCGCTGGCCCGGTCACCCGATTGGCCCGTTCCTATCGGGCCTCGTGACCTGGTGGAAGATCCTGCCCGACCTGGCCGAGGACGACCGTACGCATGACGCGGCGTTTTTCGACGCCATGGAGCGCACCCTGCGTGCCGCCGAGGCGCTCCGGAAGACGGGGCGGCACCCCTTCGACGTGGGTTTCTTCCGTGCGGCGGCGCTCGGATTCCGCGGGCGGCTGCTTTCGAACCGCGGCTCGTGGTTCCGCGCCGCCCGCGACGGGCGCTCGGCGATGGATCTGGTCTTCCGCATCGCCGAGCGCGACACGCTGAACCCCGATTTCACGTTCGGAAAGGCCGTCTACGACTTCTTCGCGGCCGCCATCCCGGACCAGTACCCGGTCGTGAAGCCGCTGATGGCCTTCTTTCCGAAAGGGGACCGGGCGCGGGGCATGGAGGGGCTGGTGCGCGCGTCGAACCTCGCGCGTTTCGTGGCCACCGAGGCGCTCTACTTCCAGCTGCAGATCCATTACCAGTACGAGCCCGACTATGCGGAGGCCCAGTCGGCCGCCGCGCGGCTACGCCAGCGGCACCCCGACAACGGCTTCTTCCACCTGCTCGAGGGCCGCGTCTACGCCCGCTGGGGCCTGTGGGCCGAGGCGCTTCCCGTGCTGGAGGCCGTCATCCGGGCCGCCGACGAGGGCAAGCCGGGCTACACGGACGGCCTTCTGCACCAGGCGCTCTACTTCCGGGGACGCTGCCTCGTCGCGCTCTCCCGCCCGGACGAGGCGCTGGAGACCCTCGCGCGCCTCGACCGGCTGACGGCCGGGCAGGACCCCGAGACGTATTTCCGCGCATGGGGCCGGCTGCGCACGGGCATGATCCACGACGTGGCCGGGCGGCGGGAACGGGCCGTGGAGGCCTATCGCGCCGTACTCCGCATGGAGGACCGGGGCGATTCCCACGACAGGGCCCGCCGTTACCTGAAGTCCCCGTTCGGGGAGTGAGCGGCGGGAACCCCGGGCGCCGGGCGGGGTGAGCGCAGACCCCCAGGTGCCCCGGACCGTGCCCGTACCCTACCGCTACACCGCTCCCGATCCCGAAGGCGAAGCGCAGGCGCCTTTCGACCGCCTGTTCGACCTCTTCCGCCAGCTCCTCGAGCACACGGCGGGCGATGCGGCCGAGGCCCTGCGCTGGTTGACCGAACTCGACCGCAAGTACGGCCTCACCGACTCCGCGTACGGGCTGGGAGATTTCCTCGAGGACCTTCGGCAGCGCGGGTTTCTCGAGGAAGAACCCGACGGAACCGCCCGCATCACGCCCCGCACCGAGCGCGTCCTGCGCCAGCGATCGCTGGAGGAGGTATTCGGAAAGCTGCGAAAGGGCCCGCAGGGCGGCCACCGCACGGGGTTCGAAGGCACCGGCGGAGAGCCACGGCCCGAAACCCGGCCGTGGCGGTTCGGCGACGACCTGCAGCGGCTCGACCTCACCGGCTCGCTTTCCAACGCCTTCCTCCGCACCGGCATCGACCGGTTCGACCTCGAGGACGAGGACCTGCAGGTTTTCGAGGCCGATCACCACGCCAGCATGGCCACGGTGCTGATGCTCGATCTTTCGCATTCGATGGTGCTCTACGGCGAAGACCGCATCACGCCGGCCCGCCGCACGGCGATGGCGCTCGCCGAGCTGATCCTCACCCGGTATCCGAAGGACTCGCTCGATATCGTGGCGTTCGGAACCGACGCCTGGGAGGTGTCGGTCAAGGACCTCCCGTATCTCCAGGTCGGTCCGTTCTTCACGAATACGCGTGCGGGTCTCGAACGGGCCCGCGACATCCTGCGCAGGCGGCGCAACCGGAACCGGCAGATCCTCATGATCACCGACGGCAAACCGAGTTGCCATTACGAGTACGGCCGCCTGTACCGCAACCCGTACGGTCTCGACCGGAAGATCGTGAACCGGGTACTCGACGAGGCCGTGGTCTGCCGCCGCGAGGGCATCACGATCACGACGTTCATGATCGCGCACGACCCCACGCTGCAGGAATTCGTTCGGCAGCTCACCGAGGCCAACCGCGGGCGGGCCTATTACGCGACGCTCGACGAGCTCGGTTCGTACGTCTTCCGGGACTACGAGCGCAACCGCACGCGGCGGGTGCGCTGAACGGGCGTATACTGCCGGCGCCCCACCCGCACGCCCGTGATCCGCCCCGTAAAGCGCCTCGGCCAGAACTTCTTGCGCGACCCGAACACCGCCCGTCGCATCGTCGCGGCGCTGGACGTTCCGCAGGATTCGCCCGTGGTCGAGGTCGGTCCCGGTACCGGGGCGCTCACCGGCATGCTCGCCGGGCGTTTCGGGCGGTTCGCCGCCCTCGAAGTGGACGAGCGGGCCGTGCAGCACCTGCGGCAGACGCTGCCCGGGGTGGACATCCGCCACGGGGACGTGCTCAAGGCCGACTGGCGCGCGCTCGCAGATGAACTCGGTCGCCCGCTGCACGTCGTCTCGAACCTGCCCTACTACATCACCAGCGAGATCCTCTTCGGCCTCGTGGACGCCCGCGCGGCAATCGGGAAGGCGGTGGTCATGATGCAACGCGAGGTGGCGCGCCGCATCGTCGCCGTTCCGCGCACCAAGGAGTACGGCATCCTGAGCGTGGTCCTCCAGCGCACCTGCGTGCCAACCCTGCTCTTCGACGTGTCGCCCAACGTGTTCTACCCGAAACCCGACGTCACCAGTTCGGTGCTCCGGCTCGATTTCGCGGAAGGCCCGGGCGACGGGGACGATCCGGCCTGGTTCCGCACCGTGGTGCGCACGGCCTTCAACCAGCGGCGCAAGACGCTGCGGAACAGCCTGGGGCGGCTCGGCGCCGAGGTGCCCGAAAGGTGGCGGGAATGCCGCGCCGAAGAGCTGTCTCCGGCTGACTTCGTGGACCTCGCGGCCTATCTTCGCGGCACCCTCCATCCCGAAACGCTGCATGGAACCGACCAGACATCCTGACGAGGAACCGGTCCAGCAGCCCGATACGGGCGCCGCCGAAACCGGGGAGATCGAGTTCGACGAGGAACTCGTGGAGGACATCGCAGAGCTGGTGGACGCCGGCGAGCGGACGATGGTGCTCAACATCGTCGCCGACCTGCACGAGGCCGACGTGGCGCAGATCCTGACGCACATCCCCTTCCGGGATGCCGAACGGCTGTTCTCGTGGCTGCCCGCCGAGGCGGCCGGCGCCGTCCTCGCCGAACTGGACGACGATTTCCGCGCGGAACTGCTCGAGGACCTCGCGCACGAGCGCATCGCCGAGGTGCTCGACGAACTGGACACCGACGATGCCGCCGACATTCTCGCCGACCTGCCCGACGAGGTCGCCCAGAGCGTGCTCCCGTCGCTCGAGGATGCCGAGGACGTCGGCGAACTGCTCGGCTACGAGGAGGACACCGCGGGCGGCATCATGGCCCGCGAGTACGTCACCGTGCGGCCCGAGTGGACGGTGGCGCGCGCGACCGAGGAAGTGCGCCGCGAGGCCGAGGACGTCGAGGACATCTAC
>JANJTM010000059.1 GCA_024711125.1 Rhodothermales bacterium | reverse complement strand
GCCGACATGCGCGCCAGGCGCTGGTGTACGAGTTCGAAATCGGCGATCGGCCGCTTGAACTGGTACCGGGTCTCGACCCACTTGGCCGCCTGGTCGAGTGCCTGCCGCGCGGCCCCGGTAACGCCGGCCGACAGCGTGCAGCGGCCGAAATTGAGGCACGTCAGCGCTACGTTCAGCCCACGACCTTCTTTGTGCAGCAGGTTTTCGGCCGGCACCCGTACGTCGGTGAAGCGGATGCGGCCCTGCCACGTGCCCCGGATCCCCGTCTTCGAGCGGTTCTTCTCGAAGACGTCGACCCCCTCCATGTCCGGGGTGACGATCAGTGCGGTCACCGCCTCGCGCGTCGAGCCGGTCGCCGGATCGGGCACGCGCAGCTTGCACATGACGGTGAAGAACCCGGAGTCGGACGCCGAGGTCGACCACTTCTTCTCGCCGTTCAGGATGTAGTGCGTGCCGTCGTCCGACTTTACGGCCCACGTCTCCTGTCCGCCGGCGTCGCTGCCGACGTTCGGCTCGGAGAGGCAGAACGCCGACAGGTATTCCCGCGCGACCTTGGGCAGGAACGTCTTCTTCTGCCGCTCGCTGCCGAACAGCATGAGGGCCTTGCAGCCGATGGACTGGTGCGCCGACACCATGACCGCCGAGGATGCGCAGTAGCGCCCGAGCGTCTCCAGCACGCGGTTGTAGCTCGTTATGCCCATGCCGAGCCCGCCGTACTCGGTCGGAATCGTGATCCCCATGACCCCCATGGCGAACAGGCGCTTGACGACCCACTTCGGGATCGACTGCTCCTGGTCGATGCGGACCGCGGGGTGCTCGGTCCGGAGGTAGGTCTCCAACTCTTCCAGCAACGCGTCGCACCGTCGCCTCTCGTCCTCGGGAACCTCGGGGTACGGGAACACCAGGTCCTCGCGCAGGCGACCCCAGAAGAGGTTCTTGGCGAAGCCCATCTCGCCCGGCTCCGGCCCGAACATCTTCTCGATATCCGAGATCATGGCCTTGTCGCGCTCCGAAACGTGCTTGAGCTTGAGATCCTCGAGACCCATCGTCGACCTCTGCAGGGAGTGTGGAGTGGCGCCCACCGGGGCGTCACTGCAATAAACGACGAACGATACGCCGCGTAAACACGCCGGCAGCGAAGTTTCGCTAAAAGCCCGGCGATCCCGGGCCGGCGTATCTTTACCGGATCCCGTCCCGTCCTGCATGGCCCTCTCCTTCTCCGGCCGCCTGGCCGCCTCCCAGCGCCGCGCCTCGAGCGTACTCTGCGTCGGTCTCGATCCGGATCCCGAACTCTTTCCGGAGCCGTTCGCCGGTATCGACGCCGTTTCGGCCACCGTCGCCTTCTGCCGGGCCGTCATCGACGCCACGTCGGCGCACGCCTGCGCCTACAAGATCAACTTCGCGTTCTTCGAAGCACTCGGTGACGATTCGGTGCGCGCGCTGCGGGCGGTACGTCGCGCCGTCCCGGAGTCGATTCCCGTCATCGCCGATGCGAAACGTGGAGATATCGGCAATACCGCGCGTTTCTACGCACGCTCGGTCTTCGACGATCTCGGCTTCGACGCGGTGACCGTCGCTCCGTACATGGGAGCCGACAGCGTTCTTCCGTTTCTCGAGGATCCGGGCCGCGCCGCGTTCGTGCTGGCGCGCACCTCGAATCCCGGCGCGCACGACTTCCAGCACCTCCGGACCGACGGCGTGCCGCTCTACCTGAACGTCGCCCGCGCGGTACATCGCTGGCAGTCGGAATGCGCCGGCACGCTCGGACTCGTCGTGGGAGCGACCGCCCCCGACGCGCTCGCCGAGCTGCGTTCGGCTTGCGGCGCCATGCCTTTCCTGGTGCCCGGCATCGGCGCGCAGGGGGGCGATGCAGCCGCCGTCCTGGAATCCGGGTATGCCGGCGCCGGATCGCTGCTCGTCAACAGCAGCCGCGCGATCTGTTACGCTTCCCGGGGGTCCGACTTCGAAGACGCCGCCGCGCGCGCCGCCCGCTCGGCCGCCCGGCTCCTGACGACCGTCGAGTGACATGCTGATCCGTCTCGTCCGAATGACCCTCCGCCCCGACGCGGTGGACCGATTTCTCGGCCTTTACGACGAGGTGTCGCCGCATATCCGCGCCCAACGCGGCTGCCGACGGCTCGAACTGCTCGCCGACACCCGGTACCCGAACATCGTCTCGACCCTGTCCTGGTGGGATGACGAGGCTTCGCTCGACGCGTACCGCGCGGGGCCGCTGTTCCGCGCCACGTGGGACGAAACCCGGAAGCTCTTCGCGGCGCCCGCAGAGGCGTTCAGTCACGTGGAGCTACGGGACAACCCTGAACCGGTCTTCAAAACGACAGGCTGAGCCCTGCCTTGCCCGTTCGTCCCGGCGCGGGAAGCCCCAACTGGGGCAGCGAGAGCGCGTCGAAGGCATTGTCGAGCCGCGCGAACGCCTCGACGAACACCGCCGAGCCCGGGAGAAGCCGTCGCCATGCGACGCGGAAATCCGTCACGACCGAGGTCCTGAGCGCGACTTCGGCGTTGTCCTCGCCCAGGCCCCAGGCACGGCCCGTCACGGTCGCCTGCGTGGACAGCTCGAGCCCCCTTCGAAGCCGCCACGTCGCGATCGCGGTCCCGAGGAGTCCGGGTTTCTCCACCGGCCGCGTGCGTCCTTCGACACCGTAGATCCTCCCGTGCTGCACGGTGGCGTGGCCCTCCAGTTCGAGCCCTTCCCTGGGTTCGAGACGTCCGGCAATTTCCACGCCCGCCGCCACGGACCCGTCCAGGTTGATGCGCCGGCGCAGCCGACGCCCGTCGACGAGCACGTTCTCCTGGTCGATGGTATCGAACGTCCGCCGCACGAATCCGGTCACTTCGATCTCGGCCTCGTCGAAACTGCGCACCCATGCCGCGTCGGCTGTCCAGGCTGATTCGGGCTCCAGGCCGTCGTCCGGAAGGAATCGGCCGATCGCCGTACCGAAGAGTTCCCGTGGGGTCGGAAACCGCAGCTTGCGCCCCGCCGCGACACGAATCGAGGCATCCTGCGACACGTCGAAGACGCCCGTCGCCGACATCGTCCACGAAGACTGGGCGCCGCGCGCGGGCTTGTCCCCTGTCTCGGGCGTGGCGATGCCCTCGAGGCCTGCTCCCAACGCAGAGCGCATCGATCCGGACACGGGCGCGCGGTACTCGGCACCGAGGCTCCAAGCCGACTGGGAATAGGACGTGCGGACGGCCGGACCGAGGGCCGTCCCGTCGCGCTCCGAATCGTCCTGGAGATGCCGGCTGTAGGTGCCCGTCGCCGCCGCGACCACCGTGCCGACCCCGACGCGCCGATCCACGGACCAGCGGGTACCGGCCGTCCAGTCCAGGCCGTCCTCCCTCGCGTCGAGACGTTCATAGGCCACCGACCCGTACTGGTCGATACGCTGCTCGAACCGGGAAAGCCAGGTGGTCCCGCGCAGCGCGCCGTCGGCTCCGACCGGCCGCTGCAATCCGACCGTTCCGAGCGTCATCCGCCACACGGGATAGCGCCAGTACCGAACGGCGCCCTCGGCCGGATCCAGGTGGCCTTCGGGAGCGACTCCCTGCCGCCCGTCGGCGTGCAGCACCGACGCGGTGAAGACCGTGGTTCCGCGCGTCGCGGCCCCGCGAACGAAGAGGCTCGAGAGCCGCCGGTCGGTATTCGTGCGCAGACCACGCGAGGCCTCGAACGGAAGCTCGGCACCGGCCGGAACCGGCTGACCGTCGATCGCCCCGTAGCCCGCGGCCACGAGGAGAGAACGGCGCCCCGAATCCGACAGGTGCAGCATCTCGGCCCGTCGGTACCCGGCGCTTCCGCCCGAGAACACGGCCTCGGACAGCGAACCCGGTCGATCGAGCGTACGCGAGGAGAGCAGGAGTACGCCTCCGACCGTATTCGTACCGTACAGCACCGACGAAGCGCCGTGGGCGACTCCGATCGAACCCAACATGCCCGACGGCAGCAGCGCCAGGTCCACGCGGTTGTCCCACGGGACGTTCACCAACGCGCCGTCGAGGTAGATCGCTACCTGGCGCTCGCCGGCGCCTCGGAGGTAAACCAGCGTCTCGCCGCGCGAATTGGTCTGCAGGTGCGCGGCGGGGACGAGGCGGGCGACCGAAGCGACGCTCTGTGCGTCGGACCTCGCGATCTCGGCGAGCGGAACCCGGCGAACGGCGGCGGTCTCGCTGCGCCTGGGTGCCGACTCACCGACCACGATCTCGGAGAGGCGGTAGTGCCGGAGCGAATCGGCCTCCTGCGCGACGGCGCGGCCCGGCATCGACGCGGAGGCAAGACTCCAGGCGCACAGGGCGGCGAACGGCAGGACGCCCGGACGGATCCGTCCGCTCATCCGCCCTGGAGTACGTCGCGGACGCCGCGACGATCGGCCCGATGCGCGGCGCGCACCCAGAACGTCGGCTCGAGCGACAGGCGCGCCCCGTGAACCGCCGCGGTCCCGCCGAGCGCCGCGATCACCCGCACATAGGCGTCCTCGTGCCGCTGGCGCTCCGAGATCATGCCCGACAGGGCGTGCCGCACGGTGCGGTGGGACGAGGAGGCCTCGACCGACGCGGCCAGATCGCTCCAGTCCGCCTTCAACGCGGCGAGACGACCCTCGAGATCCGACAGGGCCAATGCCGAGGCGGCGTGGCCGCCGGCCTGGAGCGCTTCCCGGTCGGCGGCAAGGCGGTCGGCCTCCGTTCCGGCCCACGCCAGCATGTTCGAGATTTCGACCTTGGCCCCGGCAACCGTCTCGGCGCTGCCGTAGAACCGGCAGCCCGACAGGGAAACGACGACGAGCAGGGTGGTGAACGCGGTACGGGACTTCATGGAACCGATTCCGATCCGGGTGGGATTCAGATGATGGTGTCGTCGGGAATGCGAACGTTCTTCGGAATGACCACGATCCCGTCGCGGATGTAGAAATTCTCGCCGTCGTGCTCCTGCACGTTGTCGCGGTTCTTGATGATGCAGCGTTTTCCGATCGATACGTTCCGGTCGATGATCGCGCCCTCGACGTAGGACTCCTCCTCGATGCCCGGGCGGTCGGGGCCCTGCACGCTGTCGCGCAGTTCCGGCTTGTGCCACGGGAAGTAGTCCGACCCCATCATGATGGTGTTCTTGACGGTCGTGTTGTTCCCGATCACCGAACGCAGGCCGATCACCGAGTTCGAGATCTGCGCATTCACGATGACGCTGGCTTCGGCGATGATCGAGTCCTGGATGTACGACGACTGGATCTTCGCGGGCGGAAGCATGCGCGCGTTCGTGTACAGCGGCATGCGGGGATTGTACATGTCGAACTCGGGCTTGCGACGGGCGAGTTGGAGGTTCGCCTCGAAGAACGACCGGATGGTCCCGATGTCGCTCCAGTAATCCTCGAAGGGATAGCTGACGACCTTGTGCGCCCCGATGGCCCCGGGGATGATCTGCTTTCCGAAATCGTTCGCGTCGGGAGACTCCTCGAGCAGCCGCCTGAGGATGCCCGCCGAAAACATGTAGATGCCCATGGACGCCAGGTAGACCCTCCCCTGCTCCCGCATGGCGTCCGACACCGGGCTCGTCTTGTCGCCCAGCTCGTCCCGCTTCGGCTTCTCGTAGAACTCGGTGATGGTGCCCGAGTCGTCGGTCTTCATGATGCCGAAGCCGGGCGCGTCGTTGGCGTGTACCGGAATCGTCGCGATCGTCAGGTCGGCTCCCTTCTCGGTGTGGAAGTCGAGCATCTTCCGGTAGTCCATCGTGTAGAGCTGGTCGCCCGACAGGATCAGCACGTGGTCGTGCCGGTAGGCATCGACGTGCTTCATGCTCTGGCGCACCGCGTCGGCCGTTCCCTGGAACCAGTTGCTCGACTGCAGGGTCTGCTCGGCCGCGAGGATCGTGACGAACCCCTGCCGGTACCGGTCGAAGAGATAGGTCTGCGCGATGTGCCGGTTCAGGCTCGCCGAATTGAACTGCGTGAGGACGAAGATCCGGTTGATGTCCGAATTGATGCAGTTCGAAACGGGAATGTCGATGAGACGGTACTTGCCCGCGAGCGGGACGGCGGGCTTCGATCGATCGCGGGTGAGGGGGAACAGCCGGCTTCCGGCGCCGCCGCCGAGGATGATGGCGATCGTGGATTTCATGGGAGTGGAGGCGAGGATTCGAGCGCCGCGGATCGACCGGTCCGCGGCCGCCTGTGCGAACGATAAGCCCGGTCGCGGCTCCGTACAAGAAGGCCCGACCGTTCGTCCCGCTGAAACCCGCCCGGATGCTCAGGGTTCAGGTCCGGGCCACCCTGACCGCGAATTCCGACCGTGAACGCCCGAAGAGACCACTCCGCATCACCCCTGGATGCCGGCCTGCGACAGGCGCGGCGCCGGTTGGCGCGAGTGGACGTGCTGCGCGGGCTCACCGAGACGGCGACGCTCGCCCTGTGCGCGTGGCTGGCCGCGGCGGCGATCGAAGCGGCCGCGTGGATGCCGTCGGCCGGACGCGTGGCCGCGCTCGCCCTCTTCCTCGTCGCCACGGGCGGAATGCTCCTGGTACGCGTGGCCTGGCCCGCGGCCCGCTGGGCCCGATTCGTCGATCCCATTCCGGACGACGAGGTCGCCCTGGGCGTCGGTCGAAGATTCCCGGAGGTCGGCGACCGGCTCCTGAACTGGCTGCAACTGACCGGGGGTCGGCATTCCGAGGCGCCGGCCGTCCTCGTGGCCCGGGCCGCTCGTGCGCTCGAGGCGTCGCTCGCGCACGTCCGTTTCTCCGAGGTGGACGATTATTCGGGCGTGATACGCCGATCCCGATGGCTGGCCGCGCCGGCCGTCCCGCTCGTCGTGTGGCTGGTCGTGGCGCCGGGATCGTTCGTGTCGGCCTCGGCCCGTCTCGTCGACGCGGGCTCGGCCTATGCACGACCCGCTGCCTTCACGCTCACGGTCTCGCCCGGCGACGTGGATCTCGTGAAAGGCGCGGACCTCCGCGTGGAAGCCATCCTGGCGGGCGTGGCGCTGCCGACCCGCACGGTGCTCGAGGTCCGCCTCGAGGGAGAGGATCTCGTGTCGGGCCTCGAGTTGCCCGTCGATTCGGGCCGGGCGTCCCACACGTTCACGAACCTGCGCCGCGGTTTCCGGTACCGGGTCGTGGCAGACGAGGTCCTGTCGGCGTGGTTCGAGGCCCGGGTTATCGATCGACCGGTGGTCGGCCGCCTGCAGGTGGTGCTGCGCCACCCGGCGTACACCCGCCGCCCGCCGGAGGCCCTGGACGTCGACCGTGGGGATATCGCGGCGCTTCCCGGCACCCGGGTCGATGTCGAGGCCGTCGTTTCCGGCCCGGAAATAGCGACGGGCCGACTCCTCGTCACCGAAGCCCCGCCGACGCCGATGCGCATCGACGGCCGAAGCGTCTCGGGCACGTTCACCGTGCGCCGGCAGGGCGAGTGGAGCGTCGAGGTCGTGTCGACCGACTCGGTGCGGGGAGACGGATCGGTTCGCTACACGATAGACGTGCTCGAGGACGCGTTTCCGGTGGTCTCCTGGGAGTACCCCGTCGGAGACGTCGAGCTGGAGGAGAGCGGGATCGTCCCGCTCGGTTGGCGGCTCGCCGACGATTTCGGGTTCCGCGCGATCGCGCTGGAATTCCGCCTGACCGAGAGCAGGTTCGGCGATCCGGATTCCTCGTGGTCCCGCGTGCCGCTGGAACTGGCCGATCCCGCGGCGCCCGAACAGGCGGGATCGCACGAGTGGGACGTCGCGGCGACGCGGGGGAGGGATCCCATGCCCGGCGACGTGGTCGCCTTCCGGCTTCGCGTCGAGGACAATGACGACGTTTCGGGACCCAAGGCCGCGTTTTCCCCCGAATTGCGGGTCACCGTGCCTTCGCTCGCCGAGCGGTACGATGCGCTGCGGGAAGACCAGGACACGACCGAGGACGAACTCGAGCGCCTGTCGGAGGACGCGGGCACCCTGCGCGAGGAATTCGATCGGCTTCGGGAGGATCTCCGCGCGAAACCCGAGGCCGACTGGCAGGACAGGCGCGCCGCCGAGCGGTTGGAGGAACGTCGCCAGGAGCTGGAGGAATCTGTCGAGAGCGTGGCCGAGGCGATCGAGGAATCGGTGCGGGAGATGGAGGAGAATCGTCTCGTCAGCGAAGAGACGCTCGAACTGTTCCGTGAGCTGCAGGAAGTGGCCCGGGAGATCTCCTCCCCCGAGCTGGCCGAGGCGCTTCGCCAACTGCAGGAAGCGATGCAGCAGCTCGATCCCGGTCGCATGCAGGAAGCCATGGAGCGCTTCGAGTTCAGCGAGGAGCAGTACCGCGAGCGGCTCGACCGTACGCTCGAGTTGTTCCGCTCGCTGCGCGTGCAGCAGGAGCTCGACGAAACCGCGCGCCGCGCCGAGGATCTCGCGCGCACGGAACGGGATCTCGCGGAGCGGACGGGCCTCGAGGAGGAACGTCGCGAGGCCGGCGGGACACCCGATTCCACGGCGGCAGCCCGCCTGGCCGAGGAACAGGAGCGCGCCGCCCAGGAGATGGCCGAACTCGAGCGCCGCATGGAGGAGGCCCGGCAGCGCATGCAGGACGTGCGCAACGCGCCGCAGCGCTCCATGCAGGATCTTACCGAACAGACCCGCGGCCGGGACCTCGACCGCCGGATGCAGGAAAACGCGCAGCAGCTGCGGAACGATGACCTCGAACCGGCGCGCCAGGGTCAGCAGCAGATGGGCGAGGAACTCGAGCAGCTTTCCCGGCAGCTGCAGCAGATGCGCGCCGGCATGCAGGGGCAGCAGATGCAGGTCAACGTGGCCGCCCTGCGCCGGGCGCTCGACGACGTGCTCGCCCTCTCCCGCGACCAGGAGGCGCTTCGGGTGGAGGTCCAGCGGCTTTCCGGCGAGAATCCCCGCCTGCGCGAATCGGCCCAGGCACAGTCGAGGCTCCAGGACGGCCTGCACACCGTGACCGACACCTTACGGTCGCTGGCCCGCCAGGTCCCGCAGATGGGCCGAGACATCCAGGCGTTCGCGGGAGAGTCGGCGCTCGAGATGGGCAACGCCGTCGAGGCCATGACGGAACGCGTTCCGGCGCGGGCCGCCGGCCACCAGAAAGCGGCGATGACCCAGTTGAATGAACTGGCCCTGCTCCTCGCCGACCTCATGGACCAGATGCAGAACGGCCAATCGGGCGGAAGCGGCATGTCCATGGAGCAGATGATGCAGCAACTGCAGGACATGGCGGGGCAGCAGCAGGAACTGAACCGGCAGATCCAGCAGATGCTGAACGACATGGCGGGAAACCGCCTGTCGCAGGATGCCGCCGAGCGCATGCGGCAGATGGCCGAGCAGCAGCGGCGCCTGCGGGACGAGCTCCGGGAACTGTCGCGGGACCGCTCGCTTCGCAACCGGACGCTCGGCGACCTGGAACGCATCGCCGACCAGATGCTCGACACGATCGAGGAACTGCAGCAGATGCGGCCGTCCGCCCGCACCGCCCAGCGGCAGCAGCAGATCCTGACGCGGCTGCTCGAGGCCACGCAGTCGCTGCAGGAGCGCGGTCGCGAGCGCCGACGAGAGAGCCGATCGGGCGAGGACGTGCCGAGGGGCAGCCCAGCGGCGCTGACTCCGGACGAGCGGGTCGAGCGGCTGAGGCGCGACCTCATCCGCGCACTCGAGAGCGGCTACGCGCCCGATTACCGGGAGCTGATCCGCCGGTACTTCGAGCTGCTGCAGCGGGAGGCCGGACCGGGCGCGTGAGCCCGCGTCATCCGCGTGCCGCCGCCACGCGTCCGGCGAGACGGTCCAGGAGGTCTCCGCCGGCGAGCGCCGCCTCGCGTCCCGCTTCGTAGATGTCTTCGCGCTCTTCAGAGAAGGCCAGCGTGCGCACGTGGCCGACCTCCGGTCGGATCAGCACATCGGGCGGGTACGCCTGCAGGCGGTAGCGCTCGAGCTTGGCGACGGTCAACTCCATCACGCGGCTGATGACCTCGAAACCGCTTGGCAGGGACGGATCCCGGCGGATCGTCTTGGCGAGGCGATCGGCCCAGAGCGAGTTGGACACGGAGCGCTCGGGCGAGGACGGAACACCGTCGAACCGTTCCTCGTCCCGGTGGAGCCGAACGGCGATGGTGTAACGCGCGCCGCGGCTGACCAGTACGCTGGTCGGAACGTTGTTGCAGATGCCGCCGTCCACCAGGAGACGGTCACCCCGGCGAACGGGCGCGAAGATGCCGGGCATGGCGCTCGAGGCGAGAATGGCGTCGACGACCGGACCCCTGTCGATCACGACCTCCTTTCCGCTCGCGAGTTCGGTGGCCACGACCGCGAACGGGAGCTCGAGATCCTCGATCTGTACGTCGCCCAGCTGCTCTACCAACAGGTCGCGCAGATCGTCGGTGTCGAGCAGCGCCGCTCCGTCGAGCCGCAGCCCGAACAGGGAGGCCGTTCGCTGTCCGCGCATCAGGCGCACCATCTCCGGGACCGGCAGCCCCTTGGCATAGTACGCGCCGATCAGCGCGCCGGCGCTGCTTCCCACCACGAGGTCCGGTCGCAATCCTCGCTCCTCGAGCACAGAGAGCACACCGACGTGCGCCCAGCCGCGCATTCCGCCCCCGCCGAGTGCGAGGCCGAGCACGGGTTCGGCCGATCGGGACCCGCGGGAGGCGATCATCGGCGGGGAGCGTCGGCGGGACGCGCGTAAACTTGAAAAAACAGCCACATATTGTTATCTTTGCGGGCTTTCGGGCGGACTTCCGGGCAGAGATGGTCCTCAGCCCCAAGCCCCCGGACCCGCCCATCCGCGGCCTGGTCGCCGCCGGCCTGCGCTCCGTACAACGCATCAGAATACGCCATGAGGGTACTCTTTGTCTCCGGCGAGGTCGCGCCGTTCACGGACGAGTCGGAAATCGCGTCGCTCGTACGCCGCCTTCCCGACCTGATGCACGAGGCGAAAGGCGTGGAGACGCGGATCATGATGCCCAGGTACGGTATCGTGAACGAACGGCGGAACCGGCTGCACGAGGTCATCCGCCTGTCGTCGAACGACATCCCGGTCGGTACGCAACGCGAGCAGCTGAACGTCAAGGTAGCCTCGATCCCGGGCATCCGGCTCCAGGTCTACTTCATGGACAGCAACCGGCTGTTCAAGCGCAAGGGCATCTTCGCCGACCGCTCCGGCAAGCTGTTCGAGGACAATCCCGAGCGGGCGGCGTTCTTCGCCAGGGCCGTGATCGAGACGATCCGGAACCTGGGATGGAGACCCGACGTCGTGCACGCCTTCGGTTGGATGAGCGGGTTCATCCCGATGCTCCTGCGCACGACGTTCGCCGGCGACCCGCTGTTTTCCGGCTCCAAGATCGTGTTCACTCCGCACCCGGTGGACTTCGACGGATCGGTCTCGCGGGAGCTGTTCGAGCGCTTCGGCTTTCCGGTCGACGACACGCTCGCCGGCAAGGATCTCAACGAGGCCGGACGGCGGTTCGCCGACGCGGTGATTCTCCCCGGTTCCATGGCCGCGCAGGACTCGGTCGAGCGGTACGGCGACGACGAACAGGCCAACCTGGAAATGACCGCAGCCGTTTACGAGCGGGTCGCGAACGGCGTGGCGGCCTGAGCCGGGGAAACCCCACGCGCATCCACGCATACGCCCTCCGATGAGAACCCCACCGACTCGGTCGCCTGGGGTTTTCGTTTGCCCGGAGTCCATACCAAACCCGGCGCCGACCACGTTACCCTGCCGCTCCGCCGCACTTCCGAAGACCCCATGTTGAGACGATTCGCACCGCTCCTGCTCGTCGTGGTCGCAGCCTGCAACGACCCCGGGGGGGTCGGCGCCGGCCTCATCGACTCCGTGGACGGCGCGCCGGAGGTCGTCACGCTCTCGCCGACGGCTTTCGAGCCCGTAGGCGACGCCGACGTAACGGGCGGAACCGCGCGCTTCCTGCTCGGCGAAACGGTCGATCCGGATCTCGGCGCGATGCGGGCCACGGCCTGGGTGGACTTCTCGGCCCCGGCGTCGCTGTCCGACGCGTTCCGCAACGGCACCGTGACGCGCGCCTCGCTCGTGCTCAAGGCATCCTCCGAATACGGTTATGCCGGTACCCTCACCCGCGCGTCGGTGCGGGCGATCGACGCGGAGTGGTTCGCGGTCGGAAGTACGGCCGACTCCACCATCGCGTCCGGTGCGTTGATCACCGATTTCGAGTTCTCGTCCGACGCCGCGACCGTCGAGATTCCGCTTCCCGCTTCGTGGGTCTCGGCCTGGGACGCTGCGTTGCGGGCCACCACGTTCGGCGGATCGTTCCACGGGTTCGCCCTCGCGGCGAGCGAGGCTCGCGCCGTAACCGGTTTCGACATGACGGGCACGGTCATCCGGGCGTACGCCGGCGGGGATTCGGCCTATTTTCCGGCGCTTTCCAACTTCACCCGGATCGAAGCCGACGCGCCGCCGGCCCGCGGCGATGGCAAGCTGGCGTTCCAGGACGGTCGGTCGGGAGGCCTGCGCCTCGCGTTCGATTTCTCCGACCCCAGGCTCGCGATGACCGGTCTCGCCCGGGCCGTGGTGGCCATCGAAGCCGACACGTCGCTTGCCGCCGCCGTTCCTCCGGGCTTCGTGCGTCCCATCGCGCGCACCCTGACGATCGACGCCGTCTCGGAGGACCCTCCGGCTCGACTGACCGTGGGCACCGCCTCGATGATCGACGGGGTCTACTACCTCGAGCAGTCGGAACTCTTCGAGGTCCTGCGTCGCGCATCCCGCGGCGACTCGGTGCTCGACTACTTCATCGTCCGCGCCCCGCTGGCCGAAAACGGTCTCGGCAGCGTCCTCCTCGGCGGATCCCGCCCCCCCGTCGCCTTCCTGACCGTCCTCAAGGCCCAATAGTCCCATGATCCGTCTCCGGAGCCTGGCCGCGATCGCCGTTGTCCTCGCGCTGCCCTGCCTCACCCTGGCGGCCGCGGCCCAGGGCACCGACCAGGGCTCGGTCTATTCCCGTTTCGGCCTCGGCGAACGGTCGCTGCCCTTCTCCCCGATCGGCGCGGCGATGGGTGGCGGCGGATTCGGCCTGGGCGGAACATCGTACGCCAGCCTTGCCAACCCGGCGGCCCTCGCAGACCTTTCGCTCACCCGGGCCCTGGTCGGTTTCCGCCTCGACCTGCTCGAATCATCCGACGCGACCGGGGCCGTCTCGCAGCAGACGACCGGAGCCCTGACCGGCTTCTCGTTCGGTTTCCCGCTCTACGAGGGACGGTGGGGCGTCGCCGTCGCCCTCACACCCTATACCCGGAGCGGTTACGGTGTCCAGCTCGACCGCACGTTCGACGCCGGCCAGGGCATCCTGGCCAGCGACCGGTACACGGCCTTCTTCGAAGGTAACGGTGGCCTCGACAGGGTCTCCATCGGAACCGGATACCGGGTGCACCCGAACGTGTCCATCGGCCTGCGGGGCGACTTCACGTTCGGCATCATCGAGGACGTGCAGCGCGCGCTGTTCGTGGACCCGCACTACGAGGAGGTACGGGTCGCCACGGCCACCCGCCTCCGGGGGCTTGGCGCGGGTTTCGGGATCCGCGCCGGCACGGCGTCCGTTTTTCGGGACGGTGATTACCTGTCCGTGGGTGCATTCGTGGACACTCCGACCCGTCTCGACGCCGAGCGGATCGTCACGTCGGGAAGCTCCTTCGAACCCGATACGCTGGGCACCTCGATGGAGGGCACGGCCGATCTGCCCGTGGCGACCGGACTTGGATTCGCGTACCAGGCGGGAACCCGCTTCGCGCTGGTCGCCGACGCGCTGTACGAACCGTGGAGCCGATTCGAGAGTTCGCTGGCGTTTCCGGGCCATTCCAGCGCCGCGTCGGGCATGAAGGATCGATCCCGCGTATCGGGAGGTGTGGAATTCTATCCCGCCGGACGCGATCTTCTGGCTTCGCTGCTGAAACGTACGGCGTACCGCCTGGGCGCCTTTGTCGAACAGGGTTACGTGACTCCCGATCCGGACCAGACAATCCGAACGCTCGGCCTCACCGCGGGCCTGAGTTTCCCGACCCTGTTTCCCGGCACGCGAGTTGATATAAACGTGGAAGCAGGCAAACGGGGCACGGCCAGTGGACTTCTCGTCGAAGATCGCTACCTGAAATTCGGGGTGAACGTCAACTTCGCCGACCGGTGGTTCGTCAGGAGGCCGCTCAACTGACGATCCGCCAGGCTCCGAGCCCATTCCGCCCGGCTTTCCTCTCGAGACCATGAATCACCGCGACTCCTTCCTCCGCCTCGCCCAGCCCACGCTAGCCCTGTTCGCGGGCCTCGTGCTCTGGACCGCGTCCCCGGTAATGGCCGGCGCGCAGACCTGCAGCGACGACCAGACCGAACGGGCCACGAACTACTCGCTCTATTACGAGGACTTCAAGAACGGCAACTACGAGGCGTCGCTGCCCTACCTGCGCTGGATCCTGAAGTGCGCTCCGGGCTTCCCGTCCGGGAACGACCGCAACTTCCGCCGCGCCGTCGAGGCCTACGAGAAGATCGGAATGGCCTCCGAAGACGCGGGGCGCAAGCGCACGTACCTGGATTCGGCCCTGTACGTGTTCGACACGACGGTGGAGCGGCTGAAGGCTGCGTCCCTGCCGGTCGACGAATTCCATTGGACCTTCCAGAAGGGCTTCTTCGTCCAGCAGCACGCGGCCGAACTGCCCGACCTGCAGGGCGGTGTCGGTGCGCTCTACCGCGCCGCGTTCGAGATGGACGCCGCGCGCATGCAGCCGTACTACGTGAACTACATCATCGCCGATTTCGTGCAGCAGGGTGACAAGGCCGCGGCGGTCTCGTTCATGGACGAGGTGGAGGACAAGATCCAGGGCGTCCAGGAGATCACGGATCTGCTCGCCACGTGGCGCGGCCAGCTCTTCACGTCGCCGGAGGAGCGCATCGCGTTCCTCGAGAGCCAGCTCGAGAAGAATCCGGACGACAAGGAACTCATGGCCGAACTCTTCCAGCTGTTCATCGACGAGGAGGGGTATCGTGACCGGGTCTACGAGATGGCCCCCCGCATGATGGAACTGGACCCGTCGGCCCGGACCTTCCGGATGATCGCCCGGATGCGTCTCGAGGACGGCGAGACGGACGAGGCCATCCGCCTGTACCAGCAGTCGCTCGACATGCCGGGCGGCATGGACGGCGCGCGCGAGGTCCACTACAACATCGGCATCGCACACCAGCAGGAAGGACGGCTCTCGCGCGCCCGCACGTCCTTCCGGGAGGCGCTCGCCGTGGATCCGAACTACGGCGCCGCGATCATCGGCATCGGCGACCTGTACGTGTCGGCCGTCCAGGGCTGCGGCTCGTTCGAGCGCGAGGACAAGGCCGTCTACTGGCTTGCCGCCGACTACTACGAGCGGGCCGCGGCCAGGGACAACGCTGCCGCCTCCGCCGCCCAGAACCGGCTGTCCAACATCCGGCGGTATTTCCCGTCGGCCGAGGACAAGTTCTTCAAGGGATGGAACGCGGGCGACTCGTTCACGATCGATTACGGCTGCTACGGGTGGATCGGGGAGTCCACGCGCGTGCGCTGATCCCGGGCTGAACGCCGCGCGGATGCGCGGCGGGGCACTTTTCTGCCGCAGGGGACCGTCTTCGCCAGGAGACGGTCCCCTTTCTGTGTGGATGCCGTGAGAATCCGTCGTCGGAACCGCTTCCGGATAGCGCTCCGTGTTGGAAACCACCCGGGACCGACCGAATTTGAAGCGTTCAAAACCACCTTTCCGAGCATTCACGCCATGTCGGCCATCGTCAGTGTCCAAGCCCGTCAGATCCTCGACAGCCGGGGCAATCCCACCGTCGAGGTCGATGTCCTCACCGAAAGCGGAGCATTCGGTCGTGCAGCCGTTCCCAGTGGAGCCTCCACGGGAGAGCACGAGGCCGTCGAGCTGCGCGACGGGGACGCCGCCGCGTACCTGGGCAAGGGCGTGCTCAAGGCCGTCGCGAACGTCAACGACGAAATCCAGTCTGAAGTGCTCGGCATGGACGTGCTCGACCAGGCAGGTCTCGACCAGGCACTCATTGCGCTCGACGGCACCCCGAACAAGGGCCGACTCGGGGCCAACGCCATTCTCGGCGTTTCGCTGGCGTCGGCCTATGCCGCGGCCGACATCACCGGGTTGCCGTTCTACCGGTACCTGGGCGGAGCCGGCGCCCGCACCCTGCCGGTCCCGATGATGAACATCATCAACGGCGGCCGCCACGCCGACAACAGCGTGGACATGCAGGAGTTCATGATCATGCCGGTCGGCGCCCCGTCGTTCGGCGAAGGGCTCCGCATGGGAGTCGAGATCTTCCACCACCTCAAGAAGGTGCTCTCGTCGAAGGGGTATTCCACCGCCGTGGGCGACGAGGGCGGATTCGCGCCCAACCTCAAGTCGAACGAAGAAGCCATCGAGGTCATCCTGGCGGCCATCGAGAAGGCCGGCTACCATCCTGGCGATGACGTGTTCATCGCGCTCGACCCCGCGGCCAGTGAAATGGCCCAGAAGGGCGGGTACGTGTTCTGGAAGAGCGATCCGGGCCGCGTGCGCACGTCCGAAGACATGGTCGAGTTCTGGACCGGCTGGGTGGATCGCTACCCGATCATCTCGCTGGAGGATGCCATGGCCGAGAACGACTGGGACGGGTGGAATGCCCTGACCCGGTCGGTCGGAGACCGGGTGCAGCTCGTGGGCGATGACCTGTTCGTCACCAACCCGGCGTTCCTCCGCAGGGGTATCGACTCGGGCTGCGCCAATTCCATCCTCGTCAAGCTCAACCAGATCGGCACGCTCACCGAGACCCTGGCCGCCATCGAACTGGCACACAAGAACCGGTATACCACCGTGATCTCGCACCGGTCGGGCGAAACCGAGGACACCACGATCGCCGACCTCGCCGTGGCGGTCGGCTCCGGACAGATCAAGACCGGTTCGGCAAGCCGGACCGATCGCCTGGCGAAATACAACCGCCTGCTCCGCATCGAGGACGAACTCGGAACCTCGGCGGTCTATCCCGGCCGGTCCGCGTTCCGCTTCGGCCGCTGATCGCACCCCGGGACGCCCGCGCGTCCGGGCATCCTTCGATCCGACCCCACGATCTCCCCGCATGGCGCGATCGACCTCCGCTTCCAGCCAAGCCGGACGAAAGTCACGGTTCCGCCGGCGGCTGCTGCTGTTCGGCGGACTGCTTGCGGCGGTCTGGGTCGGATTCGTCGACAGCCACAGCGTATATCGCCGCTGGCAACTCCACAGGGAGACGGATCGGTTGACGGCCGAGAACGAGCAGTTGCGAGAGACCGTCGCCCGCCTCGAGGCCGAACTCGAGCGCGGGCTCACGGACGAGGAGATCGAACGCATCGCGCGAGAGCAGTACGGGATGCGACGCGAGGGCGAGACCGTCTACCCTCTCAAGAAGTGAACCCATCGAGGCACGTCATGGCCGGACCCTTCGCGGTAGGCATCGATCTGGGCGGGACGAACATCAAGGCCGCGCTCGTCTCCCGCACGGGCGGGCTCGTGGTGGACTGCTCTGCCGATACCGAGGCGCACTTCGGGCCCGAACGCATCCTGGACAACATCGCGCGACTCGTCCAGGACCTGGCGCGTAGATCGCCCGAGCCGGTGGTGGGTGTGGGCATAGGATCGCCCGGCACCATCGACCTGGCCCGAACGACCGTGCTCGCTCCGCCGAATTTCCCCGGTTGGGAGAAGATCCACATGGGCGACGCGCTGGCGTCCCGACTCGGACCGCTGGCCGGGGTCGTGATCGTCGAGAACGATGCCAATGCCGCGGCCCTGGGCTCGGCCCATTACGGAGCGGGATCGGCGTTCGAGTCCTTCATCATGGTCACCCTGGGTACCGGGGTCGGCGGCGCGATCATCTACGGGCGCCGCATCTTCCGCGGGGCGTCGGGGGGCGCCGGCGAGATCGGGCACATGACCATCGATTACGAGGGACCCATGGCCCGATCGGGTGTCGCGGGAGCGATCGAAGCGTATATCGGGCAGCGATTCCTCTCGAGGCATGCCCGCTACCGCCTCATGAACCGTGGTGATTCGGCCATCCATCGCATGGCGAACTACGATCTGCACGGCATCACGCCCAAGATGCTGCACGAAGCCGCGGTGGAAGGCGACGAGGGCGCGATCGAGGTTCTGGCCTGGGCCGGACACAAGCTGGGCGTGGTGCTCGGATCGGCGGTCAACCTGCTCGATATCCGCAAGGTCATCGTCGGCGGCGGTCTGTCGGCGGCCGGAGATTACATCCTGGATTCAGCACGCCGATCCATCGTCCGATACGTTACCCCGGGGCTGCAGGAGGGCATCGAGATCCTCCGCGAAACCCGCGGCAACGAGGTCGGTATGCTCGGAGCCGCTCACCTCGTTTTCGAATGGCTCGATGATCGGAAGGGCCAGGCCGCGACCTGACCGCACGGGCGGGCTTCGGCGCACGACCATCGTTCGTGCCGCCGGCCTCGTCACGGCCCTTCTCCTCCTGTCCGGTGCCCCCGCTCTCGCCCAGGAGGGGAGCGGGCCGGCGCGGCTCGAAGAGCCCGTCCGCTTCACCGCGCGCGACTCCCTCGTCGTCGTGCTGCGCGATTCCGCCGAATCGGCACGCCTGTACGGCGGCTCCGGCGTGACCTACCGCGACTCGCGGCTTCGGGCGTGGACGATCGATCTGCGTTTCGACCGCGACGAGGTCCGTGCCCTCGGTATCGCGAACGATACGACCGGGCGGCCAACCATCGTCCAGGGCGGGGAGACCTTCACGGGGACCGAGCTCTCGTTCAACCTGCGCACCGAACGCGGCCGCGTCGTGGCCGCCCGCACGGCCATTGAAGACGGGTTCATCCGCGCCGACGTCGTAAAAGCCGCTGCCGACTCCACGCTCTACATCCGGAACGGTGTCTACACGACGTGCCCGTGCGTTGACGATCCCTCGTACTCGCTGCGCGCCGAGACCATGAAGATCGTCGGTCGCAAGTGGATCTACACGGGGCCGATCCAACTCTTCCTGTACAATATCCCCACCCCGCTCTGGCTTCCGTTCGGTTTCCTCCCGGCCACGGAGGGCCGACGATCGGGACCGCTCGCCCCCACCTACGGCGAGGACGAATTCGGCTTCTACCTGCGCGACTTCGGATGGTACTTCGCGCTGAGCGACTACGTGGACCTGCAGTTGCAGGGCGGGGTCTGGACTAGGGGAAGCCTGGAGGCGAGGGCCCTGTCGCGCTACAGGAAGCGGTACGGTGTAAGCGGCCAGGTGCAGCTCGGATACGGACGCTTCCGGACGGGCGAGCGGACCGACCCGGATTTCTCGGTCCGGACGACCGGGTCCCTCCGGTGGAACCACGCCCAGCCGCTTTCGCCCAGCGCGAGCTTCGACGCCGACGTGAACCTGTCCGGATCCGGTTACCTTCGCGCCGTGTCGCAGAACTACGACGACCGCACACGGCAGACGCTGCAGTCCTCGATTCGGTATTCCAAGCGGTGGACATCGAGCAGCCTCACGGTAAACGCGAGCCAACGCCAGGTCGTGGAGACGGGCGCCGCGTCGCTCACGCTCCCGACGGTTTCGTTCACCCGCAACTCGTTCAAGCCGTTCCAGCGTCGAGACCGCGCTCCCGGGTCCAGGGAGTCGCTGGTCGAGAAGGTCACCCTGGGGTACTCCTTCACCGCCGACAACCGGTTCGATTTCACGCGCCTCTCCGACGATGCCCTCCTGGCCGCCGGGGACACCGCGGCCACCACGCTGTCGTGGATCGACGCCCTGCTGTCGCAGGACGACTACGAACGCGCCACGGGCAACGACGAACGATTCGCCGTGCGCGCGTCGCACCGGGTCCCCGTCAGCGCTCCCCTGTCGATCGAACGGCTTCCGCTCGTCGGCGCCTTTCGCGTGAACGTGTCCCCGTCGCTCTCCTATACCGAGGACTGGTTCGTGCGATCGGAACGCCAGGCTCTCGTCGGGACGGACGGCGCAGGTGGCCTGGAGTCCCGCTCGGTCCCGGGCTTCACCGCCCTGCGACAGTTCAGTGCATCGATCGCGGCGTCCACCGTGTTCTACGGACTGTTTCCGCTCCGGGTCGGTCCGTACCGTTCGCTGCGCCATACGGTACGCCCCAACCTCGGCTTCTCCTGGCGGCCCGATTTCTTCGACGAGCGGTGGGGGTATACGCGGACCTATCGCGACGCGGGCGGAAAGGACGTGGTCTATCCCATCGTGCAGGGCGTCGGGCGCGGCCTGCAGCAGGCCGTGACGTTCGCGCTGGCAAACACGTTCGAAACGAAGCGCGCGACGGCCTCCGACACCACCGCGACGGCCGGTCCGACGGCTACCCCCCAGGTGGTGAAACTGCTCGACTTCAGCCTGGCCACGAGCTACAATTTCGCCGCGGACTCGATGGGATTCGGCTCCATCAACGTCAACGGGCGGACGCGGCTGTTCGGCCGGTTGGACGTCGACTTCCGGTCCACGCATTCGGCCTACCGCGTATCCGACTCGGGTCGGACGGTCGACCGCCTCGCCTTCTCCCCGTCCTCACCGCTCGGACGCCTTACGAGCGCCAGCCTCACGGTGCGCACCGCGCTTCGGAGTTCGAGCGGAGGCGGCACGGCGTCCAGGCCCTTCGAAACGCCCAACGCCGGCTTCACTTCCGATCGCCTTTCGGCCATGGACGCGATGGAAACGACGCTCCGGCAGCCCTTCGGGGGAGACCCGGTGGACTTTTCCGTGCCATGGTCCCTGACGCTGGACCTCACGTACGGGATCACGCGACCCGGCGTCACGACCGTTCGGCGGGCGATCGTCAATGCCGGCTTCGACTTTTCGTTGACGCCCCGGTGGAAGGTATCCGGACGCACGGGGTACGACTTCGAACTGCGTGAACCCTCGATGACCAACATCACGGTCGCCCGCGATTTCGACTGCTGGCAGATGGCCCTCAACTGGATTCCGTTCGGCGCCTACCAATCCTACGGCTTCGACCTCCACGTGAAGAGCGGGAAACTGCGCGACCTCCTCCGCATCCGCCAACCGAAGTCCGACGTGCGAGACCGGTTCGGTTCGATGCTCCGCTGACAGGTTTTGGCGCGCAAGTTGCAGGGTAGTTCTCCGGGCGCCATGATTCCGTCGGCGCCGCCTCTCCCGGTCCCCTTCCCGGCAATTCCTGCCTCCATGCTTTCCCTCGGCATGCCTTTCGGACGTTCGCGGAAGAACCCCGAGTCCCGCTCCGGGACCCGTTCCGATCGTAGGATCGCCGAACGGTTGGCCCGTTCGCTGGAAGGTTCAGGATTCGTCCGGAACGCCGATCTGCGGTTCCTCGTCTACCACGGGACGGTGATTCTCCAGGGGCACCTCGAGGACGGAATCGCGCGCGCTGCCCTCGTGGCCTCCATCTCGGCGTCCGAAGGCGTGCGGCGCGTCATCGACCGCCTGACCCCCGAGTTCGGACAGCTCGACGCCGCTCCCCGTCGGGCAGCCTGACGCACTCCTTCAATCGTCCCGGCGAACGATGCGCCACGCGCGCGCCTTGATGCCTACACGGGCACCCGGCGCCGCGTCTGACCTGCCGCGGACACGCAGGTCGACCCCCTCGTACCGCAGGTCGAGTTCCACGAGGGATCCCAGGTAGCGTCGCGCGACCACCACCGCCGCGGTGCCCTCCGGGTCCACCGCGATTTCGTCGGGCCGCACGGCCAGTGCCGATCCCTCCGGAACATCCAATCCCGCCAGGGCCGACGAGGCGCGACCGTCCAACAGGTTCGCCCCGCCGAGGAATCGAGCGACGTAAGACGTGGACGGCGCTTCGAACAGCGCTTCGGGCGCTCCCTCCTGCACGATGCGACCGCCGCGCAGAACAGCGATGCGGTCGCTTACGGCCAGCGCTTCCTCCTGGTCGTGCGTGACGTAGAGCGCAGTGATGCCCAGGTTGCGTTGCAGCGACCGCAGTTCGTCGCGGGTTCGCTCGCGGAGTGCCACATCGAGGTTCGACAGGGGCTCGTCGAAGAGCAGCACGCGAGGCTCGACCGCCAGTGCGCGCGCCACGGCTACGCGCTGCTGCTGTCCGCCCGAGAGCTTCGGAACCGGTCGGTCGGCAAGATCGGCCATGCCCACGCTTTCGAGCGCCCGCCGGACCCGATCGGCCCGCTCCGGATTCCGCAGCCCGCGCACGTCGAGGCCGTAGGCGACGTTCTGCCCGACCGTCATGGTCGGAAAAAGGGCGTAGTTCTGGAACACCATGGCCGTCGGCCGCTCCCTGGCCGGGAGCGACGTCATGTCCCGGCCACCGATCGAGACCGACCCGGCGTCCGGCGGCTCGAGCCCGGCCACGATTCTCAACAACGTAGACTTGCCGCAGCCGCTCGGTCCCAGGAGCGAGACAAGCGACCCCGGCTCGACCTCGAGCGAGATACCGTCCACGGCCGTGACGGCACCGAACCGGCGGACGAGCCCGCGGAGGGAAACGCCCGCCGCGGCCGGAGAAGGGGCTGTCGCCACCTCAGGCGAGCGCGGCGTTGACCTTGTCGGCCGCCTCCTGGAACAGGATGGCGGTCTCGACCTTCAGCCCGCTCTCGTCCAGGATGCGCTTGCCTTCCTCGGCGTTGGTGCCCTGGAGCCGGACGATCAGCGGCATCGTGATGTCCACCTTGCGCGCCGCTTCGACGATGCCGGCGGCCACGCGGTCGCAGCGCACGATACCGCCGAAGATGTTCACCAGGATGGCCCGCACGTGGGGATCCTTCAGGATGATGCGGAAACCGGCTTCCACCGTGGTGGGGTTGGCGCCGCCGCCGACGTCGAGGAAGTTTGCGGGTTCGCCGCCGGCCAGCTTGATGATGTCCATCGTGGCCATCGCAAGACCGGCCCCGTTGACCATGCACCCGACGTTCCCGTCGAGCTTCACGTAGTTCAGGTTGTGTTCGCCGGCCTCGACCTCGAGGGGGTCCTCCTCGTGGACGTCGCGCAGTTCGGCCAGGTCGGCGTGCCGGTACAGCGCATTGTCGTCGATGTTGATCTTCGCGTCGATGGCGAGCACGTCACCCGTCGGCGTGAGCACGAGCGGGTTGATCTCGGCCAGCGAGCAGTCGGTCTCGTCATACGCGCGATACAGGGCCGTGATGAACCGGACCGCCTGCTTGAACGCCTGTCCCTCGTAGCCGAGACCGAACGCCAGTTGACGCGCCTGGCTCGGCTGCAGGCCGATCAACGGATCCACCCAGACCTTGAGGATCTTTTCCGGGGTTTCTTCGGCCACCTTCTCGATCTCGACCCCGCCTTCGGTAGAGGCCATGATGACCGGCATGTTGCGGTTCCGGTCCAGCGTGATGCCGAGATAGCACTCCCGCTCGATGTCGACCGCATCGGCCACCAGTACCGATCGGACCAACTGTCCCTCCGGCCCCGTCTGGTGCGTCTTGAGCATCATGCCGAGAATCGCGGCTGCCTTGTCCCTCACCTCGTCGAGGGTGCGCGCCAGTTTCACTCCGCCCCCCTTCCCACGGCCACCGGCGTGGATCTGCGCCTTGACGACCCAGAGTTCCCGTCCCGTATCGGCGCTGAGCGTGCGGGCCGCGGCCACGGCCTCGTCCGCCGTGCGGGCGACGATGCCGGGCTGTACGGCGACCCCGAAACGGGCGAGGATGTCTTTCGCCTGGTACTCGTGAATCTTCATGGCTTGCTTGGCAGTAGGGTTCGATGGGAAGCGTACCGAAAGCCGCTCAGGGCTCACGGTGCTCGGCCGCGGCCCGAAACTACGCGAGAGCCGCCGCCGGAGCGCGGCGCGGCCGCTGCACTCGACGAGTTTTCGTCGTTTCTTTGGGTCGGCACCGCCCGTGCGGAGGTGCCCCGAACCCGCCCTCCCGGCGCACCCGCTCCACGATGTTCACCACCCGATACGACCGCCACGTCATGCGACGCTTCCTCGGCGTGTATGTCGCGCTCGTGTCGTCGCTGGTGGTATTCTTCATCGTCCTGCATTTCGTCGAGTTCGTCGACGATTTCCAGGACCGCGGCGCCACGCTCGGGGACGTCCTCACGGTCTACTACCCCAATTACGTCCCGGAGATCGTACGCCTGGTCTCCCCTCTCGCCCTGTTCATGGCATGCGTGCTGCTTACCGCGCGCCTTGCCCAGAAACTCGAGATCGTGGCACTGGAGACCTCTGGCGTCCCGCTTTCCCGAATCCGGCGTCCGTTCGCCACGATCGGCCTGGCAGTGACCGCCTTCATGTTCGTATTCGACGGCTGGGTCGTGCCGGTGACCAACCGGGCCCGTATCGAATTCGAGCTGCTCTACACCAAGGACGCGCCCAACGACACGGAGTTCAACAACATCCACAGGCTCATGCAGCGCGGTGCCGTGTTGACGGTGGGGTTCTTCGAGCGCTCCACCGCCACGGCGCACACGGTCACGCTGCAGCGCTACACGGAAGACGCAAGGCTGGTCGAGCGCATCGACACGCCCCGAATGCAGTGGATCGACTCTACGGCATCCTGGCGCCTGTTCACCCCGGTCGTGCGCCGTTTCGACGCGCTCGGATTCGAAACCCGCTTGCAGCCGACGTTTCTCGACACGGTGCTGGTGCTGCTTCCGCGCGACGTCGCCCGGACCGACGGGGATGTCGAAGGCATGACCCTCACCGAGGCGGGCGACTACATCGAGACCCTGCGGAGATCGGGAGCGGATCGGCTCGACGGCCCGGTGGTCACGTACCACTCCAAGCTGGCGTACCCGTTCGCCAATCTCCTGCTGGTCCTGCTCGGAGTTCCCCTGGCCGGCGTTCGGCGCCGCGGCGGACAGGCGGGAGTCATCGCCGCGGGCCTGGGGGTAGCTTTCGCCTACCTTTCGTTCCAGAAGATCCTGGAGGCCCTGGGCGCCTCCGGAACGATTCCGCCGATACTGGCGGCGTGGATGCCGCACGCCCTCTTCGCGCTGCTCGCCGTCGCGGTACTGCGCACTGCGCGTACCTGACAGGGTCAGGCCTCGCCGCCGGGAACGCCGAACTGGACGGCAGGACCCTGGAAACCCATATCCTCGATCTCGCCGTGCGCGCGCTCGTACCGCTCGATGTTCTCGGCGAGCGCCCTGAGGAGCCGCTTCGCGTGGGCGGGCGTCACGATGATCCGGCTGCGCACCCGCGCTTTCGGCACACCCGGCATGACCCGGATGAAGTCCAGGACGAACTCCTCCGCCGAGTGCGCGATCATTACGAGATTGGAGTAGATGCCTTCCGCGATTTCTTCGGAGAGCTCGATGTTGATCTGCTGCTGCGCGCCTTCGTTCGCTTTCATTCCGTGATTCCCGATTTCATGACCCGCTGCCCGTCCCGGGACAGGAGCGCGAGCGCGCCGATGAGATCGCTCTTCGTGATGATGGTGTAGACTCCGCCGCCGTCCTGGACCAGGACCGCACCCGGCTCCCGTTCAAGGTAGGTCGAAAGATGCTCGAGATGCAGGGCCGACGGCACGATGGGCAGCGGTTCGGCCATGATGGTGCCGACGGCCCGTTCGCGGGCACCCGGATCGGCGAGCAGCACGTGCAGGATCCTGTTTTCGGAAAGGCTCCCCACCACGGCACCGCCGTCCATGACGGGCAACTGGGAGATTCCGCGCTCGCCCATGAGCGCGATCGCATCGCCCAGGGTGTCTGCCGGGTTGACCGAGACGAGCCCCGCTCGCTCGGGACGGGCCGCCGCCACCTGCCCGACCGTGATTTCGAGTCGCTGGTCGAGAAACCCGTGGTCCCGCATCCACTGGTCGTTGTAGGTCTTTCGAAGATACCGGAACCCCGAGTCCGGGAGCAGGATGACCACGACGTCGTCGGGCGTCAGTTCTCCGGCGTGCGCCTCGAGCCACTGCAGCGCCCCCGCTACGGCCATTCCGCAGCTCTGGCCCACGAAGAGCCCTTCTTCCTTCGCGAGCCGCCGGGTCATGAGCATGGTCTCGCGATCCGTCACGCGCACGTAGTCGTCGACCAGGTCGAAATCCATGTTGCCGGCGAGGATGTCCTCACCGACGCCTTCGGTGACGTACGGGTAGATCTCGTCTTCGTCGAAGTGCCGGGTGAAAAAGTACTTGTAGTAGACCGAGCCGAACGGATCGACCCCGACGACCTTCAGTGCCGGGTTCCGCTCCTTGAGATACCGCGTCGAGCCCGAAATCGTCCCGCCGGTCCCGGCCGTAGCCACGAAGTGGGTGATGCGACCGCCGGTCTGGTCCCACAGTTCGGGTCCCGTCGTGGCATAATGGGCCTCGGCGTTGGCCGGATTGTCGTACTGGTTGAGGTACACCGCGTTCGGAATCTCGGTCGCCAGGCGGCGGGCCACCGAGTAGTACGAGCGCGGATCCTCGGGTGCGACGGCCGTCGGGCAGACGATGACCTCGGCGCCCAGCGCGCGCAGCACGTCGATCTTTTCCTGGCTCTGCTTGTCGGTCGTGGTGAAGATGCAGCGGTAGCCCTTCGCGATGGCCGCCAATGCGACCCCGGCCCCCGTGTTTCCGCTCGTACCCTCCACGATCGTGCCTCCCGGCTTCAGTGAGCCGTCCCGCTCGGCGGCCTCCACCATGGCGAGACCGATGCGATCCTTGACCGAGCCGCCCGGATTGAGGAACTCCACCTTGGCCAGTACCGTGCACGGAACGCCCGCCGTCACGCGATTCAGACGTACCAGGGGCGTATTTCCTATGGCCCCGAGGATCGAATCGTGCCACATGGGGTTTGAGGTCTGCGTGGTCATGCCGGTTCACGAAAGGGCGTTGAATGTCCCACTGCCGCGCGAGGTTCACGGGGCCCATGGATGAATTCGATTCCCTCGCTCCCATCGAGGCCGAAGTGCTGGTCGCCACGTGCGACGCTTCGGGCTCGATGATCTACCGCAACCGCTCGTGGATACGCTCGCTGGGAGACGACCCGGATCCCTGGGTCCGGTTTCCCGCGCCCGACTCGGCCGAAGCCCGCAAGCTGCTTGACCGTGCGCTTCGTGGCGAAGTGCTCACGAACCAGCTTTTCCTCCCGGTCCCTGCAGGGACGGGATCGCCGAAGCCCGTACTCCTGCACTTCATCCCGTCGGTCCCGGCGACGGCGGGACGGCCCGGACCCAGCGCCGTGACGATATCCGGCGAGGTGCTCGCGCAGCCCGAGTCGTGGACGGCCTCGCAGGCCGAGCGGCATCGCATGGAGACCCTCGGGCGCATGACGATGGGCATGGCGCACGATTTCAACAATCTTCTGAGTGCCGTGCTGGGCCACGTCGACCTCATGCGGCTCTCGTTCGCGTCGGCAGGCGACGCGTGCGGGCTCGGCGAACACGTGGCGACGATCGAGCGGGCCGCGCGTGACGGCGCCTCGCTCATCGAGAAGGTTCAACGGTACATCCGCCAGGAACACCAGGCCGCGTACCAGCCCGTCGACCTGTCGTCCCTCGTGCGCGACTGCGTCTCGCTCACCCGGCCGTACTGGTACAACGAACCTCGCCGACAGGGCATCGAGATCGTCGTCCGGCAGGACCTGGGCCCGGTCCCCCCCGTTCTCGGCTCGGCGTCGGAGCTTCGGGACGTCGTCGTCAATCTCGTGCTGAACGCCGTGCAGGCCATGCCGCAGGGGGGCACCCTGCGCTTCGAGACCCGGGTCGACGCCGACCGCGTCTCCTGTTCCGTCATCGACTCCGGGATCGGCATGTCCGAAGCCGTCCGGGCCCGCATTTTCGAGCCCCTGTTCACCACCAAGGGAAACCTCGGGAACGGCATGGGGCTGGCCGTGGCGCACGGCGTGATCCTGGAGCACGGGGGGTCGTTCACGGTCGAATCGGCCCCGGACAAGGGCTCTCGGTTCACGTTCGCCATCCCGCGGGCCCCGGACGTCGTCGACGACCAGGGGCCCGAGCCGCCGGCCACGGCAACAAGTGCCGCGCGGATCCTCGTGGTGGACGACGAGGCCATGGTGCGCACCGTGCTCCGACGCCTGCTCACCCTGCGCGGGCACACGGTGGACGAGGCGGAATCGGGTGCCGAGGGACTTACCCGGTCGGCCGGGGCCCGGTACGATCTCGTCATCACCGACCAGGGAATGCCCGGAATGAGCGGACGGGAGATGGCGAGCCTGATGAAAGCGCGTGATCCCCGTACGCCGATCGTGCTGCTCACCGGAGACACCCATACCGGAACCGCCGACGGCACCGTCGACCGGGTCCTGACCAAGCCCTTCCGGATCGAAGAGATCGAGGCCGCCATCCGTCAGCTCGTGTGACGACGACCCCCGGCGCTTCGGACCGGGCCCGCGTTTCCTGTCAGGGCGTCGCAGCGACCGGACACGGTGACAGCCCGACCGCTTTGGCCCGGCGTTTGCGCCCGGGCCGACACCGTATCCGCGCACGAACAGCCGACGCGAACGGCACCCACCCTGCCAATTCCATGACCCAAGACTTCCTGCACCTCGCGGACGAGGATCCGGAACAGTCCATCCCGCTGCCCACCCCCGACGAGGAGCAGGCGATGAGCACGAGCGACGTACCGTCGGTGCTGCCGCTGCTCGCCCTGCGCAACACCGTCCTGTTCCCCGGTGTCGTGTTGCCCATCACGGTGGGACGGGATACGTCACTGCGGCTCGTCAAGGACGCTTTCGGCGGGGACCGGCTCATCGGCGTCGTCGCCCAGCGTTCGGCCGAGGTCGAGAACCCCGCGCCGTCGGATCTCTACGACTGCGGAACCGTCGCCAGCATCCTGAAGCTCATCAAGATGCCCGACGGGTCCAAGTCCATCGTCATCCAGGGCAAACGCCGTTTCCGGATCCGCGAGTTCGTACAGACCGAGCCGTACCTGAAGGCACGGGTGGACGCGGTGGCCGAGGACTCCGGCGACCACGCCGAAATCCAGGCGCGCATCCGTTCGATCAAGGAACTGGCGATCCAGATCGTCAACCTTTCGCCGAATCTTCCGAGCGAGGCGGCCTACGCGATCCAGAACATCGAGTCACCGACGTTCCTGATCCATTTCATCGCCTCGAACCTCCAGATCGCCGTCGAAGACAAGCAGGCGCTGCTCGAGACGCTTCCGCTCGTCGAACGCGCCGAGCTCGTCCTGAAGCATCTGCACAAGGAGCTGCAGGTCCTGCAGATCTCCGAGGAGATCCGGTCGCGCGTCAAGACCGACGTGGACCAGCAGCAGCGCGAGTATCTCCTGCGCCAGCAGATGAAGGCGATCCAGGAGGAACTCGGCGAAGGCGAGGGCGCCACGAGGGAAGTCGCCGATCTGAAGGAGCGGGCGGCCAGGAAGGCGCTGCCCGAGGCGGTACGGAAGGCCCTGGACAAGGAACTCGAGAAGCTCGGACGCTCGAACCCGGCTAGTCCCGACTATGCGGTGACGCGCAATTACGTCGACTGGATCCTCGACCTGCCCTGGCTCGAGTATTCGACCGACAAGCTCGACATCAAGCGGGCCGCGAAGATTCTCGACGAGGACCACTTCGGCCTGGAGCAGGTCAAGCAGCGCATCCTCGAGTACCTGGCCGTCCTGAAGCTCAAGGGCGACATGAAGGCGCCCATTCTCTGCTTCTACGGCCCCCCGGGCGTCGGAAAGACCTCGCTCGGAAAGTCCATCGCCCGCGCCATCGGCCGCGAATTCGTTCGGATGAGCCTCGGCGGGGTGCGCGACGAGGCCGAGATCCGCGGGCACCGGCGGACGTACGTCGGTGCGCTGCCCGGACGCATCGTACAGGGCATGAAGAAGGCCGGGACTTCGAACCCCGTATTCATGCTCGACGAGGTCGACAAGCTCGGATCGGACTTCCGCGGAGATCCGTCGAGCGCACTGCTCGAGGTACTCGACCCCGAACAGAACTCGGCCTTCAACGACCATTACCTGGAGCTCGACTACGACCTCTCGAAGGTGCTGTTCATCGCGACGGCCAACTACCTCGAGCAGATCCCGCCCCCGCTCCGGGACCGGATGGAGCTCATCGAGATCACGGGCTACACGCAGGAGGAGAAGCTCTCCATCGCGCGTCAGTACCTGCTGCCCCGGCAGACCGAGCGCAACGGCCTGACGAAGAAGCAGTTCGACATGACCGACGAGGCCATCGCGGCGACGATCGACGGCTATACGCGGGAGTCGGGGGTCCGGCAGCTCGAGCGCACGATCGGGTCAGTGGCCCGGGGCGTCGCCCGAAAGGTCGCCACGGGGGATTCCAAGGGAGAAAAGGTCAAGGCAGACCAGCTCGTCGAGTACCTGAAGGCTCCCCGGTTCAGCTCGGATCTCGCCGAACGCACCGAAGTGCCGGGTGTCGCCACCGGCCTCGCCTGGACTCCGGTCGGCGGCGATATCCTCTTCATCGAGGCGTCGGTTTCGCGAGGATCCGGACGATTGGTCCTGACCGGCCAACTCGGCGACGTGATGAAGGAATCGGCCCAGACCGCGCTCTCGTACGTGAAGGCCAACGCCGACGTGCTCGGCATTCCGCAATCGGCGTTCCGGAACTGGGACCTGCACGTACACGTGCCGGCGGGCGCGATCCCGAAGGACGGCCCCTCGGCCGGCGTGGCGATGCTGTCGGCGCTCGTTTCGATCTTCACCCAGCGCCGCGTGCGGCATACGGTCGCCATGACGGGAGAGGTGACGCTGCGCGGGCTGGTTCTCCCGGTGGGTGGCATCAAGGAGAAGGTACTCGCCGCCCGGCGGGCCGGTATCCGGAAGGTGATCCTGCCGGAGCGGAACCGCAAGGACGTGGCCGAAATCCCGACCGACGCCCTGCGAGGCCTCCAGGTCAGCTACGTCAGCCGCATGGAACAGGTCATGGACAAGGTGCTGACGAAGCGGGCGCG
Source organism: Rhodothermales bacterium (assembly GCA_024711125.1). Taxonomy (GTDB): domain Bacteria; phylum Bacteroidota; class Rhodothermia; order Rhodothermales; family UBA10348; genus JANJTM01. Next base: position 97,741 of record JANJTM010000059.1, on the reverse strand, counting down.
GATCGACCCCGCCGAGTATTTCCGCTCCGCCGAGGGTGACGGGACGGAATCGGGAGGCGGTCGCAGACTGCCGGAACCCTCGGTCAACTGACGAGGCGGCTCATTCGCCGGGGACATCCCGCCGGTGCCCTGCTACCTCCCTCGGGTGCTCCTCGAGGATTCGGGCATCCTCGACGGAGTCGTCCACGGCGTCGCGGAACGCCCGCTCGGCTTCACCCACGATGGCGCCCGCGCGTTCCACGGCGGCTTCCACCAGCCAGACCACCGCGTGGGTGACCTGGCCACCCAACCATACGGCCCTTCCGAGCCAGTTCAGGCCGTCGAACTCGACGATACGGCGTTCCGGTTCGGGCATGGCAAGGCGCTATTTCTCGCCGGCCTTGCCCTTGGGACGCGCCGTCTTTCGGGCCGGGCGCCTGGGAGCGGCCTTGGGCGCGGCACCACCATCCCCTTCGGCGCCTGCACCTGCGCCGCCCTTGGGGGCAGCTCCGGCCTCGTCGTCTGCGCACGAGAGCCCGTCCAACGCCTCGGCCATGTCGTCGACGACTTCCTTGACCACGCGACCCGCCTCGCCGACCCCGTCGGCCACCATCGCGACGAGCGATTCCACGAGGAACGCGGCGCGCTCGTCCATGCGGAGGGCATCGAACGCGGCTCGAGCGCGCTCGTATTCCTGGCTCTTGTCGTTGTCCATCATCGGATGCGTGCGGTTTGGGACGCCGCCGTAAGCGGACGCCGTTTTCCGGTGTAGACGGAGACCCGACGCGCAGGTTTCGCTCCGCCGCCGGCCCGGAAACGGAACGGGGCGGGCACCCTGCGGCACCCGCCCCGTCCACGGGTTCGACGACGCGCGATCAGGCCTTGCGGGCCAGGTTGGCCTGGGCCGCCGCGAGCCGGGCGATCGGAACGCGGAAGGGCGAGCAGGACACGTAGTCCATGCCGACCTCGAAGCAGAAGTGGACCGACTGCGGATCGCCGCCGTGCTCTCCGCAGATCCCCACCTTCAGGTTCTTGCGGGTCGAACGGCCGCGCTCGGTACCCATCCGGACCAGCTGGCCGACGCCGCCGACGTCGATCGTCTGGAACGGATCGTCGGCAAGCATCTTCCGCTCGACGTACTCGGGCAGGAACTTGCCCGCGTCGTCGCGCGAGTAGCCGAAGGTCATCTGCGTCAGGTCGTTCGTTCCGAACGAGAAGAACTCGGCTTCCTTCGCGATCTCGTCGGCCGTGAGGGCCGCGCGCGGGATCTCGATCATGGTGCCCACGAGGTACTCGACGCTGGCGCCCTTCTCCGCGAACACGGCGTCGGCCGTGCGGCGGATGATCGCCTTCTGGTCCTTGAACTCCTCGACGGTGCCGACGAGCGGGACCATGATCTCGGGCAGGACCGAAAGGCCTTCCTGCCTGAGCTCGACGGCCGCCTCGATGATGGCGCGCGTCTGCATCTCGGTGATCTCGGGGTACGTGATGCCGAGGCGGCAGCCGCGGTGTCCGAGCATCGGGTTGAACTCGTGCAGGGACTCGACCTTGGCCTTGACCTTCTCGACGGGCACGCCCATCTCCTTCGCCATCACCTGCTGGTCATGCTCGGTGTGCGGAAGGAACTCGTGGAGCGGCGGGTCCAGCAGGCGGATCGTCACCGGCAGCCCTTCCATGGCCCGGAAGATGCCGAGGAAGTCGGCCTTCTGGTACGGAAGGAGCTTGCCGAGCGCCTTGCGCCGGTCGGCTTCGTTCTCGGCGAGGATCATCTCGCGCATCTTCTCGATGCGGTCACCCTCGAAGAACATGTGCTCGGTACGCGTCAGCCCGATACCCTCGGCGCCGAAATCCCGCGCGACCTTCGAGTCCTTCGGCGTGTCGGCGTTCGTGCGCACCTTGATGGCGCGGAACTGGTCGACCCACTCCATGAACTGCGCGAAATCGCCCGTCAGGGCGGGCTCGACGAGCGGCTGCTGACCGAGGATGACCTCGCCGGTCGTGCCGTTGATCGAGACCCAGTCGCCCTCGCGAACCGTCGTGGTGCCGTTCGTGAAGGAGCGCGTCTTGTAGTCGATCACGATGTCGCCGCAGCCGGCGACGCAGGGCTTGCCCCACCCTCGTGCGACGACGGCCGCGTGGCTCGTCATGCCGCCGCGGGAGGTCAGGATGCCTTCGGCCGCGTGCATGCCGCCCACGTCCTCGGGGCTGGTCTCGATGCGGACGAGAATCGTGCGGAAGCCCTTGGCCTTCTGCTCTTCGGCGTGGTCGGCGCTGAACACGACCTGTCCGACGGCGGCTCCGGGCGAGGCCGGCAGACCCTTGGCGATGACGTCGGCCGAGTAGTCGTGCTTCTCGTCGAAGCGCGGGTGCAGGAGCTGGTCGATATGACGGGGCTCGACGAGGTCGCGCACCGCGGCGGCCGGATCGACGAGGCCTTCCTTCACGAGATCGACCGCGATCTTCACGGCCGCCGGACCCGTGCGCTTGCCGCCGCGGGTCTGGAGCAGGAAGAGCTTGCCTTCCTGGACCGTGAACTCGATGTCCTGCATGTTCTTGTAGTGCTTCTCGAGCGCCTGGGTCGCTTCGAGGAGCTGGCGGTAGGCCGCCGGGAACTCCTGCGCCATCTGGTCGATGTGCTCCGGCGTGCGGATGCCCGCGACGACGTCCTCGCCCTGGGCGTTCACGAGGAACTCGCCGTACAGCAGGTTCTCGCCCGTGGACGGGTTGCGGGTGAAGCAGACGCCGGTGCCCGAGTTCTGGCCCATGTTGCCGTAGACCATCGCCTGGACGTTCACGGCCGTACCGATGAGCCCGCGCACCTTGTTGATGGTGCGGTACTTGATCGCGCGGTCCGAGTCCCACGAACCGAACACCGCGTTGATCGAGAGACGGAGCTGCTCGAACGGGTCGTCGGGGAACATGAACCCGGTATGCCTGCGGTAGATGGCCTTGTACCGGTTGACGAGTTCGCGCAGGTCCTCGCCCGTCAGGTCGACGTCGTTGGTCACGCCGCGCTCGGTCTTGAGCGCATGGATGGCCTCCTCGAAGTGCTCGTGGTCGACGCCCATCACGACGTCGCCGAACATGTCGATGAAGCGGCGGTAGGCGTCGAACGCAAACCGATCGTTGCCCGTCAGCTTCGCCAGGCCTTCGACCGCGTCGTCGTTGAGTCCGAGGTTGAGCACGGTGTCCATCATGCCCGGCATCGAGACGGCAGCGCCGGAGCGCACCGACACGAGCAGCGGGTTCTTCGCGTCGCCGAAGCCCATGCCCATGGCCTTCTCCACGAACGCGATACCCTGCCGGACCTCCTCCTCGAGGCCGGCGGGCCACACGTGGCCGTTCGCGCTGTAATACGCACAGCACTCGGTGCTGATGGTGAACCCGGGCGGTACGGGGAGCCCGAAGCTGCACATTTCGGCCAGGTTCGCGCCCTTGCCGCCCAGCAGCGCCTTCATCGACTTGTCGCCGTCCGCGCCGCCGTTTCCAAATACGTAGACCTTCTTCGCCGTCGGCGTGTCGGTCCCGGTCTTGACTGCCGTATCCATCGATTCCTCGGATAGTTGCCTTCAGGTAGGCCATCGCGCGGCAGCAGTCCCCCGCAGGAGGCACGGCGCGCGCGCGAAGCGTCGCAAAATACGGGACCCCCTCCGGGCCGACGGACCGGCGACGGGAAGAAATGGCTAAAACACTTGCGGCGGAAGCGCTTCCGGGGACCGACCCGTCGCGCGTCGGCATCCGGTCCGATGCCCGCACCCGTGCGCGCGCGAAGCGGAACGTTGCCGGAACACGCGGCGTCTGAGCGGCCCACCGCGCTCTCAGCCGCTCCATCCGCATGCCCCGCCTCGTCGTCGTAGAGTCGCCCACAAAGGCCCGGACCATCCGCCGGTTCCTCCCTTCGGGGTACCGCGTGGAGGCGTCCATGGGGCACGTCCGCGACCTTCCGGCCTCGGCGTCGCAGATCCCGTCGAAAGTCAAGGGCAGCGCCTGGTCCCGGCTCGGCGTGGACGTGGACAACGATTTCGCGCCGCTGTACATCGTTCCGCCCGACAAGAAGGGCGTGATCAAGACGCTGCAGGAAGCGCTCGCCGAGGCCGACGAGCTCTACATCGCGACCGACGAAGACCGCGAGGGCGAGTCCATCGGGTGGCACCTGCTCGAGGTGCTCAAGCCGAAGGTCGGCGTCCGGCGCATGGTCTTCCACGAGATCACCAGGGAGGCCATCCACGAGGCGTTGGAGCACACTCGCGACATGGATCGCCGTCTGATCGACGCCCAGGAGACACGGCGGGTGCTCGACCGGCTGGTGGGGTACTCGATCTCCCCCCTGCTCTGGAAGAAGGTAGCCCCGCGGCTGTCGGCCGGACGGGTGCAGAGCGTCGCGGTGCGCCTGCTCGTGCAGCGGGAAACCGAACGTATCCTGTTCGTGCCCGCCGCGTACTGGGGCGTCGCCGCGGCGCTCGCCAAGGACGGCACGCCGTTCGAGGCCGTCCTCACGCACGTGGACGGCGTCCGGGTGGCCGGATCGAAGGATTTTGACCCCGACACGGGCCGGTTGAAGACGGGCCTGCGAGCCGGCCACGAGGTGGCGCTGCTCGACGAGGTGCGGGCCCGCCATCTCGCCGGAACCCTTGCGTCCGCGCCGTGGACCGTGGTGGACGTGGAGGCCAAGGAGAACCGGCGGTCGCCCGCTCCGCCATTCATTACGTCCACGCTGCAGCAGGAAGCGAGCAGGAAGCTGAGGTTGTCGGCCCGGGAGACGATGCGGGTCGCCCAGCGTCTGTACGAGCAGGGCTACATCACGTACATGCGTACGGACTCGACGACCCTCTCGAACGAGGCCATCCGGGCCGCGCGGGCCGCCGTCGAGGAGCGCTACGGTGCCGAATACCTGTACGGCAAACCCCGCGAGTATTCGTCCAGCGTGCGGAACGCCCAGGAGGCCCACGAGGCGATCCGCCCGGCGGGCACGGCGATGCGCACCCGGGACGAGATCGGGCTCACCGGGATCGAGGGCGCGCTGTACGACCTGATCTGGAAGCGCACCGTCGCCTCCCAGATGGCCGATGCCCGCCTGCGTTCGGTAGTCGCCCGCATCGAGGCCGGCGTCGGCGCCGACCGCGGAACGTTCCGGGCCTCGGGTCGGACGGTGGAGTTTCCCGGTTTCTTCCGCGCGTACGTGGAGGGCACGGACGATCCCGAGGCGGCTCTCGAGGATCGCGACCAACCCCTGCCGCCGCTCTCGGAAGGCGACCGGCCGTCGTGCCGCTCGGTCGACGCGAAAGGACACGAGACCAAGCCTCCGGCCCGCCTGACCGACGCGACCCTCATCCAGGTGCTCGAACGCGAGGGCATCGGGCGCCCGTCCACGTACGCGTCGATCATCGATACGATCGTCGACCGCGGCTACGTACGCCGCGTCTCCGGGCAGCTCGTGCCCACCTTCACCGCCTTCGCGACCAACAAGCTGCTGGAGGGACATTTCTCGCGCCTCGTCGACGTGGGGTTCACCGCGTCGATGGAACAGCAGCTCGATGACATCGCCGAAGGACGAATCGACGCGATCCCGTATCTCCGTGACTTCTACACGGGGCCGGATGGGCTCGCGGCCCGCGTCGAGCAGGGTCTGGACACGATCGACGCCCGGGCGGTATCGGAGATCGCGTTCGAGAAGTGGGCGCCGTACGTGGTGCGCGTAGGCCGATACGGTCCGTACGTGGAAACGACGGTCGACGGGGCCCGCCGCGTCACGTCGCTGCCCGACGACCTGGCTCCGGGCGATTGCACGGCAGAAGGCCTGGCGGAACTGGTCGGTGCGCAGGAAGCCGGTGACCGGTTCCTCGGCATCGACCCGGCCACCGAACAACCGGTCCAGGTGTGCCGCGGCCCGTTCGGTTATTACGTCCAGCTCGGCGACGACGACACGGTCGCCAAACCGCGGCGCGTGTCGCTTCCGAAGGGCCTCACTCCCGACTCGGTAGATCTCGACCGCGCCCTGGAACTGCTCGCCCTTCCCCGTCTCCTCGGGCAGCACCCCGACAGCGGGACCGACATCCTGGCGAACGTGGGCCGGTACGGTCCCTACGTACAGCACGGGTCGACGTTTGCTTCGCTGACGGCCGGCGACGATGTTTTCTCGGTGGACCTGGATCGCGCGCTGGAACTGCTCGCGAAGAAGGAGAACCGGAACAAGCCCCTGCGCGTGCTCGGGAACCACCCCGGGACGGGAGAAGCCGTCGAAGTCTTCGAGGGCCGCTACGGTCCGTACGTGAAGCTGGGCCGAACGAATGCCTCCCTTCCCAAGGGAGAAACCGTCGAGTCGGTCACGCTCGCGGTCGCGATCGAGTTGCTGGCCGCGAGGGAGGCCGCTCCCGCGAAGGGCGGCAAGAGCGGTCGCCGCGGCGGATCGCCGAAATCCGCGTCCGGGGCGAAGAAGGGAGCCGCGGCAAAAAAGAGCGCGTCGGCGAAGAAGGGGCGGAAGGGCGCCTGACGGGGCAGATCAGCGACCGACGTCGCGGTCGCCCAGGTGAAGGCTGGCGAGCATGCCGAGGTAACTCGCGTACCGCTCCTCCGAGACGAGGCCTTCCGAGACGGCCTCCGCGACCCGGCATCCCGGTTCGTGGTCGTGCGTGCAACCGGGGTACCGGCACTCGTTCACGAACGGCTCGATCTCGCGGAAGTAATGCGACAGGTGCGGGGGATCCAGGTCCACGAGCCCGAACTCCCTGAGACCCGGCGTGTCGGCCACGTATCCTCCGCCCGACACCGGCAGCAGCACGGCGTGCGTGGTCGTGTGCATGCCCTTGCGGTGCTTGAGGGACACTCCGCCGGTCCGGAGGTCCAACGACGGATCGACGGCGTTCAGCAGCGTCGACTTGCCGACGCCCGACGGACCGGCGACCACCGTCACGTGACCCGACAGTTCGGACGCGAATTCGGCGATTCCGTGTCCGGTGATCGCCGACGCCAGCAGGACCGGATACCCTATCGCCCGGTACAGGTCCACCCAGTCCATCACGGGTCCGGTCGTCCGGCGGTCGAGCAGGTCCGACTTGTTGACCACGATGCCCGCACGGATGCGGTGCACTTCGGCCATCACGAGGAATCGGTCGACGAAACCCGGGTTGAACCGCGGAAAATCGACCGACTGCACCACCCACGCCCGATCCACGTTCGCCGCGATCACCTGGGTCGCGCCCACGCGCCGACCTGCGGCCCGCCGCACCAACACGGTTTCGCGTTCGTGCACGTCCTCGATGACGCCCGAATCGTCGGGCAGTTGCCGGATCGAGACCCGGTCCCCCACCACGACCGGATTCGTCTCGTCCGACTCCTCGAGGCGGAACCGTCCCCGCACCTTGCACGGCACGGTGCGCGTTCCCACGCGAACGTCGTACCAGGACCCGGTCGAGCGCGTGACCAGGCCCTCGTGGAGCGGGGATATGTCGGGAGATTCCGGCATGAGCACGTCGTGCAACGCGCTGGTCTCTCCGGGGTGCCGGCGCCGGGCGCCCGTCGGATCAGCGGACCTTCGACCGGCGCGAGGGGGCCTCGTCTTCGGGGGCGAGCGCGTCCAGCTCGTCGTCCGAGATGGACTCGAGCGGATGGGTGGAGGCGGCGGGCAACGCCGGGACCGCGCCTCCCTTCTCGAGCCTCGCGATGCGTTCGGCAAGCGGAGCCGTGGCATCCTGTACCGCGGATCGCATCATCCGCTCGAGTTCGCTCGTCGTGATGCTCCCCGAGGTGACCTTGGCCGGGCTCTTCGATTCGACGCCGCGCACGCGTTCCCTGTATCCGAGCACCATGCGGACGACCGACACGAAGGTGCCGGATAGAATGGCCATTACGGCGATGATGGCGACTTCTTCAGGCATCTTCCGCGGTCTTTTCGGTGGTTGGGACAGGGGATTCGACGGTCGACGGAGGCAGTGCCGCCCGCCCGGGGCCGAGCGCCGGCCGCGGCGGGCCGTCCGGACCGCGCAGCGTCCGTTCCAGATCCTCGATCCGTCGGACCAACGGATCGATCGACTCCTCCACGGCATCGCGAACCAGCCGCTTGAGTTCGCCGGCGCCCAGGCTGCCTTCGTTCCGGCGCGTGCCCGGTCCGAGCGCCGAATCCCGTTCCCGACGGTAGTCGAGCACGAACTTCAGCGACAGGAGCATCGATCCGAAGATGATGGCCAGGACGATGATCGGCAGCGGCATGGAACCCTTTCGACTCGGAAGGACAGGAACGAAGGGCTACTACGCAGGCCTGCACGCCCGGTTACGCCGGAATTCCGGCCCGCGCGTCAGACCAGGTCGTTGCCCCGCGGCGTGAACGACTGGATCCCGGTCAACTCCCGACCCACGATGAGCCCGTGGATGTCGTAGGTGCCCTCGTAGGTGTTGACGCTCTCGAGATTCACCATGTGGTGGATCACGCGGTATTCGCCGGTGATACCGTTTCCGCCCAACATGTCGCGTGCGACGCGGGCGATCTCGAGGGCTCGGCCGCAGTTGTTGCGCTTGGCCAGCGAGATCATCGTGGGAGCGCAACGCCCTTCATCCTTGAGCTGGCCCAGCCGCAGCGAGAGGAGCTGCATCTGGGTGATGTCGGTGACCATGTTCGCCAGCTTGGTCTGAATGAGCTGCATCGCACCGAGCGGATACCCGAACTGCTTGCGCTCCATGGAGTACCGGAGCGCGCGGGCATAACAGTCCTCGGCCGCGCCGAGAGCGCCCCAGACGATGCCGTACCGGGCGTTGTTCAGACAGTCGAACGGCCCCTTGAGCCCGCGCACCTCGGGAAACGCCATCTCGTCGGGCACGAACACGTCCTCCATGACGATCTCGCCGGTGTGCGAAGCCCGGAGGGACATCTTGTTGTGCGTGGTCGGCGTCGAGAAACCCTTCATGGAACGGTCCATGAGGAAACCCCGGATGACGCCCTCCTCGTCCGTGCGATCCTTGGCCTTGGCCCACACGACGGCGAGGTCGGCCACCGGCGAGTTCGTGATCCACATCTTGGCGCCGTTCACGATCCAGCCGCCGTCGACCCGCAGCGCCGTGGTCTTCATCCCTCCCGGATCCGATCCATGGTCGGGCTCGGTCAGGCCGAAACAGCCGATGAGCTCGGCCTTCGCGAGCTTCGGCAGGTACTTGCGCCGCTGCTCCTCGGTGCCGAACACGTGGATCGGGTGCATCACGAGCGACGACTGCACCGACGTGAAGGAGCGGTATCCCGAATCGACGCGCTCGAGTTCGCGGGCGATGAGTCCGTAGGCCGTGTAGCTCGCCCCGGAGCCGCCGTACTCGACGGGGATCGTGGCGCCCAGGAAGCCCATTTCGGCCAGTTCGCCCGGAATCTCGTCGTGGAAGATGCCTTCCTGGTTTCCGACCATGGCGCGCGGCTCGAGCCGCTCCTGCGCGTACTCGCGCGCGCTCTGCATGATGAGACGCTCCTCTTCGCCGAGAAGGGACTCGAAATCGAAGGCGTCGGCGGGATTGAACGTGTACTTCGCCATGGGTAGGTCGGAAAACGGCTGCTTCGTGCCAAAATAGCGCGGGAGCTTCCACCGGCGGGACGAGCGACCGGCGATATCTCGCCAATTTCACCCCGAGCGGGCCGTGCGCCTATCTTGCGAAGATACCGCATCGCCATGTCCGTCCCCTTCCGCCGCGTCGCCCTGCTCGGAACCGGCCTCATCGGAGGCTCGCTCGGGCTCGCCCTGCGCCGCTACGCCCCGGAACTGGACATCACGGGGCTTGACGATCCGGATGTCCTCGATCGGGCCGTGGCGCGCGGCGCGGTGCACCGCAAGGCCGGGTCGGTCGTCGAGGCCGTCGCCGGGTGCGACCTCGTGGTACTCTGCGCGCCCATCGCCGCCAACCGGACCCTGCTGCGTGCCGCGGCTTCGCACCTCGAGCCGGACGCGTTCGTGACCGACGTGGGATCGGTAAAGACCCCCATGGCCGGCGACGCCGCGCGCCTGGTCCCTCCGGGCGCACTGTTCGTGGGTGGACACCCCATGACGGGCTCCGAGCACAAGGGTATCAACCACGCGGACGCGCTGCTCTTCGAGAACGCGGCGTATGTCCTGTGCCCCTCGCCCGCCTCCGCGGCCGAAGACGCGAGATACGGCGCCTTCGTGGACCTGCTCGAGCGGATCGGCTGTCGCATCCTGTCGATGGATCCCGCGCGCCACGACCGCTCGGCCGCCGCCGTGTCCCACCTTCCCCAGCTCCTCGCCGTCTCCCTGGTCAACCAGCTGGCCGAGCCCGAGGTGCGGGACGATGTGCCGTCGCTTCTCGCCGCGGGCGGTTTCCGCGACATGACCCGCATCGCCTCGTCCCCCTTCGCCGTCTGGAACGACATCCTCGAGGCCAACCACGAGCACGTGCTCGCGGCGCTCGACCGGTTCGCCGACGTGTTCGGCCGGCTGCGCGACCGCCTGGCCTCGGGTGATTTCGAAGCGGTCGCGCGTGCCTTCGCGTCGGCGGGCGCCCTCCGGGAGGCGGTGCCGCCGCGTACGAAGGGGTTCCTCGAGCCGCTCTGCGACGTGTACGTCTACACGCCCGACGAGCCGGGGGCCCTGCGCCGCATCACGGGCGCCGTCTCGGACGGGGGGGTAAATATCAAGGATATCGAACTGCTCAAGATCCGGGAGGGTACGGGCGGAACGTTCCGGCTCGGCGTCGATGACCCCGAAGCCGCCGACCGGGCGATCGCGGTGCTCGCGGAGGCCGGATTCCAGGCCTACCGGCTCTGAAGACGGGTCGTCCCGGGTACCGATCCGCGCCCGGCGGGGCCTTCCGTGAATTCCGTCCGATTGCGCCCCCGGCCGCCGAGGGGCTATCATTCGCCGAGGCACGCAGACCCGCGGGGCAGCCGCGTCAACCATGGACGACACCTCCCTGAGACTCACTCCGCTGCATGGCGAGCACGTCGCACTCGGTGCGCGCATGATGCCGTTCGCCGGGTTCGACATGCCCGTGCAGTACGGCTCGATCATCGACGAGCACTTCGCGGTGCGCCGCGCCGCCGGCCTTTTCGACGTCTCGCACATGGGTGAGGTGATGGTCCGGGGACCGCACGCCGCCGCGTTCATCCAGCGGCTGGTCTCGAACGACGTCACGAAGCTCGACGACGGCAAGGCGATGTATTCGGTCATGTGCCGTCCCGACGGGGGCATCGTCGACGACCTGCTGGTGTACCGGTTCGCCGAGCGGGAGTACATGCTCGTGATCAACGCGGCGAACGTGGCCGGGGACTTCGCGTGGATGCGGGAGCAGAATCTCGCGGGAGCCGAACTCGAGGACATCTCCGATCGCACCGCCCTGCTGGCCATCCAGGGCCCCCGTGCCTTCGAGATCGTGGCGAAGGCCTCGGGCCTCGACCTCGCGGACCTCGCCTACTACCGGTTCGTGGTTCCGCCCACGGGCTCTTTCCTCGGGCTCGACCGCGTGATCCTGTCGCATACGGGCTACACGGGCGAACGCGGACTGGAAATCTACTGCGATCCCGACGACGCCGTCCGCGTATGGCGGGCGCTGCTCGAGGCCGGGCGGGAATCCGGACTGGTACCCACCGGGCTCGGAGCGCGCGACACGCTGCGGCTCGAGGCCGGCTACTGCCTGTACGGCAACGACATCACGACCGAAACGAATCCGCTCGAAGCCGGGCTCGGGTGGGTCACGAAGCTCGACAAGGACTTCGTCGGAAGCGACGCGCTCCGGGCCGTGAAGACCCGCGGCCCCGCCCGGCGCCTCGTGGCGTTCGTCCTCGAGGAGCGGGGCATCCCGCGTCACGGCTACGAGATCGCAGACTCGGCCGGAACGGTGATCGGCGAGGTCACGAGCGGAACGCAGTCCCCGGTGCTGGGCAAGGGTATCGGCATGGGCTACGTTCCGAACGACGCGTCCTTCACGGCGCCGGGTAGCCGCATCCATGTCCTGAATCGCGGCAAAGCCATGAGCGCCGTAGTCGCCAAGCCGCCCCTCCACAAGGTTTCCTGACGTATTCCATGCGGGTCGAGGTTTTCCTGTCGGGGGGCTCGGTGCTTCCCGACGACGTGCGCGGGCGCACGGTGATCGTCATTGACGTACTGCGAGCGTCGACTACCATCGCTACGGCCCTGTCCAACGGGGCGCGGGCGGTCATTCCGGTCGGCGACATGGCCGAAGCGGGCAAGATGGTCGCGAACCTGGACCCCGCCTCGTACCGGCTCGGCGGCGAGAGGGACGGTGTGCCGATCGAGGGCTACCATTTCGGCAATTCGCCCCGCGAGTATTCGCGGGACGCGATCGGGGACCGTACCGTGATCCTGCTCACCACCAACGGCAGCGGCGCGATCGTCCGGTGCGCCGAGGCCGCCGAGGTGCTCGTAGGGGGTTTCGTGAACGCCGAGGCGGTGGCTGCCCATGCCCGGAAGGCGGGCCGAGACGTGGTCATCGTGTGCGCCGGCTGGCGCAACCGCATCTCGCTCGAGGATACGCTCTGCGCCGGACTGTTCCTGGACCTGGTCTGGGGTGAGGCCGTTCCCGGCATCATGACCGACTCGGCGTACATCGCCTGGACGATGTACCGGGCCGAACGCCACGACCTGCTCGGACCGATCCAGCGCTGCAACCACGCGAAGCGGCTCGAAGGGCTCGGGTACGGCGAGGATGTAGCGATCTGCGCTCGTCGTGACACCCTGCCGCTCGTCCCGGTGTACCGCGAGGGTCGTCTCGTCCGTCTTCAGGAGACCGCAGCGGCGGCCTGACCCCTGCAGACCGTCCAGGAGGACCGGGCGTGCCAGGCCGAGGGCTCGTTGGACGCCCCGCCCTGCGTGGCGTAGTTTCGTCGCATGGCCAACAGCTCCAGAAGCAGGCATTCGGAACGTGACCGCGCGGCGGGTTCGCTCGTATCGCGCCAACGCAAGCGCGAGGTTCTCGGACTCGTCGTGATGGTGGTTTCGTTCCTGCTGGCCCTGGCCATCCTCACGTACACCCCGGACGACGATCCGCTCGCATCCCGGTTCGACCTGGATTCGGTCATCGACCCGGGCAGCGAAACGGCGTGGAACGCACTCGGACCCGTGGGGGCCGTGCTGTCCCGGCTCCTGGTGCCCGGATTCCTGGGATACGGAACGATCCTGTTCGCTCTCGTCCTCTTCGCCTGGGGGTATCACTGGTTCCGCAACCGGAGTACGGTTGCCATGCCGATGGTCACGTCGTTGACCCTCATGGCCTCCGTCTTCATCGCCGCCCTGTTCGGCTGGTTCGCCGTCGTGCTCGAGCTCGATCTCCTGGTCTGGAGTGGGGCGTGGGGGCTCGGCACGGCAGAGTGGCTGATGCGGGTACTGGGCCGTGCGGGTTCGATATCCCTGCTGGTTCTTCTCCTCGCGGTGGTCGCGCTTCTCCTCGTGGACCGGGACATCCAGGAATCGCTGGACCGGGTCGAGGATTTCCTCCGGGGACTCCGGACGCGGTGGTCCGAGCGCCGGGCCCGGGCCCGCGAGCGGCGGGCCGAGCGGCGCGCCCTGGCCGAGGCCGAGCGTGAACGCCGGGCGTCGGAGGACCGGGTACGCGCCGTAGTCCCGGCGGCGACGCCGGTCGCGTCGACGCGTTCGGAGCCGACGAGACCTCCGCCGTCCTCGGATGCGCCGCGTCCCGCGCCCGCTCCCGACGTGAAGCTGCAGGTGGCCGAACGCCGCGAAGAGCGCACCGCCAGCCAGCCGGGACGGCTCCAGGCCACATCCGGGATCGACCGGTCGTATGTCATGCCGTCGCTCGACCTGCTGGATCCCGACGACGGCGGCTCCAAGGGCATCGACTACGACGAACTCGAGGAGCACAAGCAGATCCTGCTGCGCAAGCTCGAGACGTACGGGATCGAGATCTCCGGGATCGGTGCGGTCGTCGGGCCCACCGTGACGCTGTACGAACTGACCCCGGCCCCCGGCGTCAAGATCAGCCGCATCACGGCCCTGGAAAACGACCTGGCCATGGCCATGGCCGCCCGCGGTATCCGCATCATCGCACCGATTCCGGGCAAGACGGCGGTGGGGGTGGAAATTCCCAACCGCCACCGGGAGCTCGTCCATTTCCGCACCGTGATCGGAAGCGAGAAGTTCCAGTCGGCGAAGCTCGAACTGCCGCTCATCCTCGGGAAATCGATCGACGGCGAGGTCGTGATGCAGGACCTCACCAAGATGCCGCACGTGCTGATCGCGGGCGCGACCGGATCGGGCAAGTCGGTGGGGCTCAACACGTTCATCGCGGGGCTCCTGTACGCGTGTCCGCCGTCGCACCTCAAGTTCGTGATGATCGATCCGAAGAAGATCGAGCTGGCCCCGTACGCACGCATCCTTCCGCATTACATCGCGATGCCGCCCGAGGCCGACTCGGCGATCATCACCGATTTCGCGCAGGCGCTCGGCACGCTCAAGAGCTGCGAGCGGGAGATGGACTCGCGGTACGATCTGCTCGCGCAGGCCCGGGTGCGTTCGCTGCGGGAGTACAACGTGCGCTTCGATGCCGGCGAACTGGACGAAGCCGAGGGCCACCGACGCCTCCCGTATATCGTGGTGGTCGTCGACGAACTGGCCGATCTCATGATGACGGCCGGCAAGGATATCGAGGCGCCGATCGCCCGACTGGCGCAGATGGCGCGCGCCGTGGGGATCCACCTGATCCTGGCGACCCAGCGGCCATCGGTCGACGTCATCACCGGGCTCATCAAGGCGAATTTCCCGGCCCGCATCGCGTTCCAGGTCGCATCCAAGATCGATTCCCGCACCATCCTGGACCAGAACGGCGCCGAAGGACTCGTCGGAAACGGCGACATGCTGTACATGCTCGGAAGCCGCATCACGCGGCTCCAGGGCCCGTTCGTGTCGGAGCGGGAAGTCGAGCGTCTCACCGATTTCATCGGCTCGCAGCGCGGTCCCGGCGCCTACGTGCTGCCCTCGATCGAGGAGGAGGGATTCCGCTTTGCCGAGGGCGGCGTGCCGTCGGACGGAGAACGCGACGACCTGTTCGACGAGGCGGCCCGCATCATCGTTCGAAGCCAGCAGGGCTCGGTGTCGCTGCTCCAGCGTAAACTGTCGATCGGGTACTCGCGCGCGGCACGGCTCGTGGACCAGCTCGAGGACGCCGGCATCGTCGGACCGTTCGAGGGCTCCAAGGCCCGCCAGGTGCGGGTGGCCGACGAGACCGAGCTCGACGCCCTCCTGAAATCCCTCTGAGCCTGCCATGCCCCGTTTTCCGGTTCTCGGCATACTCGGAGGCGGCCAACTCGGGCGCATGACCGCGCTGGCGGCCATCCGCATGGGTGTACACGTCCGTACGCTCGCCCCGCAGCACGAAGGTCCCGTGGCAGGCCTCGGGGAGACGTTCGTGGGCGACTGGACCGACCCGCGGGTGCTGGCCGAATTCGCCCGGGGCTGCGACGTCGTGACGGTCGAGAGCGAATGGGCGCCGGCCGAGCGGTGCGCGTCCGTGCTCGAGGGCTCGACGCGCCTCTTCCCCACCCCGGAAAGCCTGATGCTCGTGCGGGACAAGGGCCTGCAAAAGCGAACGCTCGCCGGCGCCGGGCTGCCCGTGCCGCCGTTCGCCTGCTGCCGTACCCCGGACGAGGCGATCGACGCGGCCCGGAGCTTCGGTTTCCCCGTCGTGCTCAAGCGGTATCGAGGCTCGTACGACGGCTACGGCAACGCCACGGCGCGGACGGACGCCGACGTCCACGCGGCCTGGACCGACCTGGCCGACGTCGACGGCCTGCTCGTGGAAGCCTGGGTGCCGTTCGAACAGGAGTTGTCGGTCCTCGTGGCCCGCCGGCCGGGTGGAGGGGCGGTCACGTACCCCGTGGCCTACACCGAGCAGCGGGACCACCGCTGCCACGCGGTAGTCGTTCCGGCGGCCGTCGCCGCTTCGGTGGCCGACGCGGCGTCGAAGCTGGCCCTGCAGGCCGCCGAGGCGTTCGGAATCGTCGGCATGCTCGGCGTGGAGCTTTTCCTCGAGCCCGGCGGCCGCGTCACGGTAAACGAACTGGCCCCGAGACCCCACAACACCGGGCATTACTCGATCGAAGGCAGTCACACGTCGCAGTTCGAGAACCACGTGCGCGCGGTACTGGATTGGCCCCTCGGCGATCCGTCGCTCCGCGATCGCTGCGCCGTCATGGTAAACGTCCTGGGCCACCGCTCGGGAGACACGCGCGTCGACGCCATGGCCGAGGCCCTCGCGATTCCGGGCGTCGCGGTGCACGTTTACGGAAAGGAAACCGTGCGGCCGCGCCGAAAGATGGGTCACGTCACCGTGACCGGATCCGATCCGGCCGAAGCGCGGTCGAGAGCCGAACGCGCCGCCGAACTCCTCATTCTCTGACCCCGATGCCCGATACCCGTCCCCGCGTCGTCATCGCCATGGGCAGCGAGAGCGACTGGCCCGTGATGAAGGAAGCGGCCGAGATGCTGGAGCGTTTCGGCGTGTCGTGGCGGGCACGCGTCCTGAGCGCCCATCGCACGCCCTCGGCCATGCAGGCTTTCGCCGAGCGGGCCGCTTCGGACGGGGTGAGCGTCATCGTCGCCGGAGCCGGCGGCGCCGCCCACCTGCCGGGGATGATCGCCGCCTCCACCCGTCTGCCGGTCATCGGCGTGCCGATTCCCTCCAAACACCTCCAGGGCCTGGATTCGCTGCTTTCCATCGTACAGATGCCCAAGGGCGTACCGGTGGCAACGGTGGCCGTCGGCGCCGGCGCCAACGCGGGCATCCTCGCGGCCCAGATCCTCGCCGTTTCCGACGCGGATCTCGCGGCGCGGCTCGATGACTACAAGCGTGAACTGATCGCGGCCGTCGAGGACATGGACCGCCGCGTGGGCCTGGATCGGCGGCCGTGAGGCACCGGCGGCGCGACCGCTCCGGGCCGGAAGAGCGGCCGTCCGGCCCCGATTCCGCTCACTCGAGGTAGAGATCCAGCGTGCGCTCGGCCTCGCGACCCGTCACCCGGTCCTTGACCGAGACCTTGAGCGTGTAGAGTCCCGGCTCCTGGTTGGCCGCGTCGAGAATGAGGTACTGCCCGTCGTCGGTCGCGGCGACCTTGATCGGAAGTCCGACCGAAACGCCCCGGGGACCCCCGCCGAAGATGCCGCGGATCAGGCGTCCGACCCCCGAACCACCCTCGCGCGGCACGAGCGCCGCCTCGACCTCGTACTCGGCCATCCCGTCTGCACCCGGCCTGAGATTGTACACTTCGAAATACAGGTAGATCGGGCGGTTGCGACCGAACACGCTCCAGGGAGCGGGCAGGATCGAAAGGCCGTGCCGCACGATGTCGGCGCCGGTCACCGGACGGCCGTCTTCGCTTTCCTCGACGCGGTACGCCAGCACGACATCGCTCACCGCGAGTTGTCCGTTCTCGTAGTCCGGCGCCTCGATGCTGCGCCGCTGCACGCCGACGGTCTCTCCGGACGCGGTCTCGAACTCCACCGAGACGTCCGCGGCCCCGGGCTTGACCGAGAGCTGCTCCGAATCGACCCAGAGATTGGCCTCGTCAAAGGCCACGACCTGGTCGGTGCGAAGCCCGTAGAGCGTTCGCCGACGCTCGGCGACGACGTCCCGGTTGCCGTCGATCACGAAAAGCCCGGCCCGAGCCGTGACGTTGATGACGTCGCTACCGGGCGGAAGCTGCGACAGGGGCACGGCGTAGTTGACGACGAGATCCACCTGCCCGTCCTGGCCCCTCAGGGCCGATACGAGGAACGGCAGTTCGATGCGACGGCCCGGCAGATCGTAGTCGAACCGGTCCGGCACCGCGCGAAAGGTCTCGCCCGCCTGGATCACGTAGTCGTTGGCCCACGCCAGCGCCCCTTCCGAAATGGCCGACGCCGGCGGGCTGTACAGCCGGTACTCCCCGTTACGGAAAGGATCCTCGAAGACGAACTTGAAATCGCCGTAGTCCCACACCAGGTAGGTATTGGCCTCCTCGAACAGGTCGACGGGAGAACCCTGGCGCGCGATCTGCAACGTGGTCGACACGCGTCCGCCCGGGTTGCTCGCCGTGGAACGGTCCTCGGCCGGTGACGGCTGGTTCACGCCCGACGTGGACCGCGGGACGATGGTCACGTCGCTCAGCGGTACGCCGTAGCGGACCAGGATCTTCCCGCGCTGCGTCTGCCATCCGCGCAGATTCACGTCCGGAGCGGCGTAGAGCAGGTCCGCGATCGTGAGGCGGGCATAGTGCTCGAGCTTCCGCTCGTTGTACGGCGTCAGGTATCGCGGGTCCTTGGACGCCCAGTAGCGGGATGCGAATTCGGCCGGTTTCGCGGCGTACGCGCCTTTGTCTTCGTCCGAAAGGATCACCGAAAGGTCGGCGTAGGCCTCCTGGGCCTCCGGGTCCAGGAATCGCAACGACGTTTCGAACGCCTTCGCGGCCGCGTCCACGTTCCCTCCGCGGAAATGGGCAAGCCCGAGGTAGGTCCAGAGATCCGGGTCGTCCGGGAAGAATACGTACATCGTCTGGAGCATGGAGAGCGCCTCCTGCCACTCGCCCTTCAACGCATAGATCTCCATCATGTAGTCGTATACCGTCCGGTGGCGCGGATCGCTGGCGAGCGCGGCCTCCAGATGGTAGATCGCCCGGTCGTACGCGGCCTGGGCCCGACCGGCGAGCCGCATTACCGGGATACCCTGCGCCTCCAGCGTTTCGGTGTCGAACTGGTCGGACATGAACACCACGTTCGGGTCGAGAGGCCCCATGTCGAAGCGGGACAACAGGTTCTGCTCTTCCAGGATGTCCATCCACCCGACTTCGTCGGGATTGGCACGGACGTCGCCGGCCTGCTGTTCGAGACGGCCCGACAGCGGGTCGATGTCGGTCCGGCTCCGGTATTCTCCCACGGAGTAGATCAGCTTCGGAAACGTGACGGCGTTCCGGTAGCGCCAGAAATCGCGGATATAGAGGACGCCGAGTTCCTCGTGCGCGAAGGCGTTCGTCGAATCCAGCTTCAGGATGCGACGCGCGAGATCGACGCGCTGCTGCTCCCTCACCTTTTCCGAGAAGAAGTCCTTCGATTCGGTGCGCAGCTGCTGCATGCGTGCGACGAGGTACTGCACGTTGTCCGGTTCGATCGCCAGCGCCTGCTGGATTTCCCGTCCTGCCCGCCGGGTGTCGCGCAGGTCGGTCTCGAAGAACACCCTGGCAAGGAGGAAATGGGCCTCGGCGGCCAGCGTCGAATCGTCGGCGGCCTGCTCGAAGGACCGAACCGCGTCGGCGTACCTGCCCTCGCGGAACGCGAGGATTCCGTCGTCCATGGCCCGTTGCCCGTCCTGTGCGGTCGCCGTGCCGGCAACGGCCGCGAGGAGCACCAGGAAAGCCCAGATCGTACGTCGCATCGTTCCTCTCGTGAAGCGCTCGTTCAGCGTACGGCGGTTCGCGCCGCACGGCCGTGGAACGCGGGTCGCCCGGTCATGATTCTCCGTTCGGGGGCTATTCCCGCCGGTTCGGCCCATCCGTCGTCACGGTCGCGGCGGGCGGTCGAACCCGGCGACCACCGCGACGTCCTGGTCCACGGGCCATCGGAGCCTGTCCACGTATCCTGAGCCCACGTATCCGAACCCGTTCTCGACGTTCGTGAATACGAACGGATCGACGAGCAGCTCCGGATCGAATCGGCCCCCGGGGGGATGCCAGGACGGATGAACGAGAAACGTCTCGATCTCCAGGTCCTGCAGGAAGATGTCGCTCACGCCGGGCCGCAATCCCGTCACCGAGTAGATCCGACCCAGGTCGGCCGACATCGGTACCGACAGCAGGGCCGAGCCCGACCCGTACCCGGGCATCGGCCCCGGATGTTCGAGACGAATGATCCACGGCTCGGTGGCCTCCGGCGAACTCACGGTATAGGTCACCCACGAACCCAGCACCCGGACGTCTCCCGTGTACCGGACGGGCAGCGACACGTTCGCGGGAAAGGCCACCGGGGGCTCGAAGACCGATTCGACCCGCTCCGGCACCTCGACTTCGACGCGGCTCGCGCGCCCGTCCGAGCGGACGACGACGATCTCGACCGTCTCGCCGAAACCCGGACGGAATTCCGCATGGAAGACATTGCCCCAGGTAGTGTCCGGAACCTGCCCGCCGTAATACCACGGGTAGGCCACGGAAGAGTCCTCCCACGCGACCTCGGGGCCCGACGGCAGGACCCGGGAGGATACCGAGGCGTCGATGGCCGCCTCGAACGCCGGGAACAGCGCACCCTCGATCGGGAAGACCCGGACCGCCTGCCGATCGGTCGTCGGGTCGACGATCCCGTACAGGCTGAAAGGACGCGAAATCGGATCGATGGGGTTCACCTGTTCCTCGCACGCGCAGAGCGCGAGCGCAGTCGTCGCCAGCAATAAGAGCGCGCGGAACCGGGGCATCAGTCGATCGCGATCTGCAGGCCCAGCGTCGGGATCAGCGGCAGCTGGTCACTGCGCGTGAGCGTGAAGGTGTCGAGGTAGAACAGGTTCCGCCGGTCGTACGCGTTCACGAGGCCGGCCTGGGCCTTGAGAGAGCCCCAGGGGCGACCCCACGTACGCGCCACGGTGACGTCGAGGCGGTGGTAGGTCGGCAGCACTCCGTCGAACGGGCGGTCGTAAATCACGCGGCGGCTGCCCATTTCCTCGAATACATCCACCGGCCCGTCCATGTGAACGTAACCGTCGAACCCCTGCGCCCGCGAGAACGGAAGGCCCGAGCCGAACTGCCAGTGGGCCGAAAGGTCAAGCCCCAGCGCACGTCCCGAGACGAGGAGATTGACCTGGTGGCGCCGGTCGTGCCCCGGACGGTACGTGATCGACGGCGTTCCGTACCAAAGTTCGAGACTCTCCTGCATCGCCACGTATTCTACGGCGTTGTATCCGTACGTGGCCGAAACCTGCCACGACGGTCGTCGGACCTCCATGCGCAGATCCGCGCCGTGAACCCGCCCGCGGGCCGGCTGCATCCGCGTGGTGAATCGAGGGAACGGGGTCCACTCGGGTACGAAGAGTTCGTCGAGATCCTTGGCGTACGCCTCGACACCCACATCCACCCCCCGGGCGATCGTGCGCGAGTACCCGAGGATCGCGTGCAGCGATCGAGGCACCCGCCGATACGGTACAGCCGCCCAGACGGTGAAGACGCTGGCCGCATCCCTCCGGTCCGACAATCCGACGATCTCCTGGTGGACCAGCCCGAGCGCCGCGCTCCATGTGCCCGGTCCCACCCTCCATTCCGCCCGGACCCGGGGCTCCACGAAACTGCGGGAGCGGCTCGGATAGGCCTGCACCCTCACGCCGGCCGAGACGACAGGCCCTCCCGGAATGCTGTATCGGGGCTCCAGGAACAGTCCGGCCTCGGTCAGCCATTCGTTGTCGAACGTCGGAACCTGGAACTGGCCCGTCAACTCGCTCGCCATCTGGATCGTACGCGCGAACAGACCCCACTCCACCTCGAGCGGCCCGGCGAAGTGCGTCACGTTCACGCCGGAGTGGTACGCCTGGATGCGCCCCGTGCGTGCGGGATCGTTCCGCGCCCCGAGTTCCGTCTCCAGTCGCGACAGCGATACGAGGAATTCGGCCAGCACGGGGAATGCGCCCGGCAGGGCGACGTAGCGCATGCCGGCCGCGAGGTTTCGCCATCGCACCTCGTCGGGCGGAAGCGACTCGATGCCCGGCGGCGTGCGGCCCACCCTGGCCTCGGACACCGTGCCCGCGTCATGGGTCGACAGCAGCGACACCGAGAGCTGGCTTGCGTCCGACACCAGGGAATGCGCCTTCAGGAACAGGTCGCCGAAGCGGTACGGCAGGTCCTCGGGCACGAAATGGTCCGCTCCCTGGCCGAGATTGCTCTCCCGGATGGAAACCAGGAACGATGTGCGGCCCTCCTGGATGGGTCCCTCCACCTGCACGCCGCTGGCGAACGGCGAGAGCGTGACTGCCCCCGAGAGATCCCGCTTGCTCCCGGTGCGCGCCTCGACATCGATGACCGACGAGAGGCTGCCCCCGTACCGGGCCCCGAACCCTCCGGCATAGACGTGTACCCGCCCGAGGATCTCGGCCGGAAACGAGGAGAAGAATCCGAGCACATGGAAGGGTTGATACACCCACATACCGTCCAGCAGCACCAGGTTCTGCCAGGGCTCGCCTCCGCGCACGAACAACTGGCCGCCCCGGTCACCCATGGTCACGATGCCCGGCAGGGTCGTCAGGTACCCCACCAGGTCGCCGCCTACGGCCGGGGACGGCACCGCCAGCACGTCGGCGGTGCGCACGGTAATCCGGCCGGCCCGGGCCTGTGCGGCACCCGCACTGCGCTCGGCTTCGACGAGCAGTTCTTCCAGGTCCTCGAGGGCGGGGTTCAGGGCGATGTTGACGACGCGGCTAGCCCCCGGCTCGATCCGGAGCGTGGACATCGACGTCGTGTACCCCACGAACGACACTTCGAGCCGGTAGCTTCCCGGCTCCAGACCCGAGAGCGCGAAGAATCCGTCGGCCCGCGTCGCGGTGCCGGTAACCAGCACGGTATCCCGTCTGAGTGCCACGTTCACGCCGACCAGCGGCTCGCGGGACTCGGCATCCGTCACGAATCCCCGCACGATGGCCGACTGCGCCCGCACGTCCCGCGATCCGACGAGGACCGCGGCCACGAATCCAATCAGCAGGAGCGTCGGCGGAAGGCGTCGCACGGACATCGGCATCGGGTGCGGGAAGATAGAGCCTGCGTGAGTCGGCGGAATCCACCGGGCCCTGGAACGTCACCGGTGGTCGCCCAATCGTCGCACCGGCTCTTCCGGCGGGGCGTTTGCGGCCCGCGGGTCGATCAGTCCTCGTCCCTGCCGGCCCGCCGTACTCGGTCCAGCCGGCGCTTCGTCTCGCGGTCGGCGACGTCCTCGCGCTTGTCGTGCAGCTTCTTGCCCTTCGCCAGCGCGATCTCGATCTTCGCCCGGCCGTTCCTGAAATAGATGCGCAGGGGAATGATGGTCGCCCCCTTCAACTGCACTTCCTTTCCCCAACGATCGATCTCGCGGGCATGAAGGAGCAGCTTGCGCGGGCGAAGCGGCTCGTGATTCTGCCGGTTTCCGAATTCGTACGGGGAAATGTGGCACTGCAGGAGCAGCATCTCGCCGCCCTGGACCGTGCAGTAGGCGTCCTGCAGGTTCGCCCTTCCCGCGCGCAGCGCCTTGACCTCGGTTCCCGTGAGTACCAGGCCGGCCTCGAGCGTGTCGTCCACGTGGTATTCGAACCGGGCTTTCCGGTTGGTCACCACGACCTTGATGTCGTCGGCCACGTGCGGTTCCGTCAGCTATCTTCTTCGTCGGCGGCCACGTCATCGGGCGGCGCATCCGGATCCCGGGCGAACCGGATGTCGGCGACGTCTTCGGTGACGTGGTAGTAGAACAGCTGCTCGGCCAGCTCCGTCAGACTCGCCGTCGCCAGGTCGTCGAGCCGGAAGCGGGGAGACGCGTCGTCCACGAGTTCCTCGATCGACGGGTCGTCGCAGTGCATGTCGTCTGCCGCGGCGGCCAGGAGGCGAAAAATCCGGGCATCGGCCTCCCCCGAACGGGCCGCGAACAGGCCCCACACCATGGGGTAATTGGTGTGCTCGAACCACTCCTGGCCGAGGTCGAGCACCACGCCTTCGTGCGGACCGGAGGCGTCCAGGTCGCCCGCCCCGGAAATGAGTACGGCGTCCGCGCCCTGGCCCATCAGCGCGTCGCGGGAGGGCGAATCGAGCGGAACGAACGCGGGTTCCAGCGAATAGTGCTCACGCAGGACGATCCGCGCCATGAACGCCTCCTGGCCGAACCGGGCGTCACATGCCACGGTCGCGGTCGCGCCCGTGAATCCATGCCGCAGGATGATGCGCGTGCCGGCCGATTTCCACGACGAATACGCGGCCGACGGATACACCTCGTAGGATTCCGAATCGGACAGCACGCTCACCGACGGGACCATCGCCGCATCACAGAGGCCGGCTGACAGGCCGACGAGGCAGTCGCCCCGGGATTGCCGCACCACGTCCACGGCCACGATCGCCCCATCCTCGGCGAGCCGCGCCGCGAACTCGTCGAGATCGGGGTCGTCCCAGAGGGCAATGCGAAGCCGGGATCCTGATTCCATGACACGCGAGAAAACGGGAAAACCGCCGACGAACGGCTCGCCGGCGGTCCTCCAGGAATCGACGGTACGCGATCAGCGCTGGCGCTCGCGGATACGGGCGGCCTTACCGCGCAGATCGCGCAGGTAATACAGCTTCGCGCGGCGAACCCGGCCGCGGCGCACGACCTCGATGGTGGCGAGCTTGGGGGAGTGGATCGGGAATACGCGCTCCACGCCGACGCCGTTGGATACCTTGCGCACGGTGAACGTGCGGCGCGCGCCGGATCCCTTGATGGCGATCACGATGCCCTGGTACTGCTGGATGCGCTCCTTGTCGCCCTCGATCACGCGCACGTGCACGTTGACCGTGTCTCCGGGCTGAAATTCCGGGATTCCGTCCCGCAACTGGGTGCCCTCGACGAGCGTCATCAGGTCCGTTGCCATTGCGTCACCTCGTGTATTCTCTATGTATCCGTTCGATGGTCAGTCCGGGATGGTGGAACCCCGGGATCGAAATCCAGGAGGTCCGGCCGCCGGACGCGGGTCTTTTCGAGACGCTGCGCTTCCCGCCAGTCCCGGACCCGGGCATGATCTCCCGAAAGCAGGACTTCCGGTACGCGCATGCCGCGGAATTCCGCGGGCCTCGTGTAGGACGGTGCATCGAGGAGGCCATCCTGGAAACTATCGGAGAGGGCCGACTCGGCATCACCCAACACGCCCGGCACCAGTCGAGCGATCGCGTCAACAAGAACGAGGGCCGGTAGTTCCCCCCCGCTGAGTACGTAATCGCCGATGGAGACTTCTCTCGTCACGATCGAATCGCGCACTCGCTGGTCCACTCCCTTGTAGTGGCCGGCCAGCAGCACGATGCGCCGATGGAGAGAAAGCCGGTTGACGAGAGGCTGCGCCAGGCGTTCGCCGTCGGGCGTGAGGAAAACGACCTCGTCGATCGATTCCCCGCGCGCGGCCGCGTCGGCCCGGATCGCCTCGAAACATTCAAAGATCGGTTCGGGCTTCAGCACCATGCCGGCGCCGCCCCCGAACGGGTAATCGTCCACCGTGCGGTGGCGATCGTGGGTATGATCCCGAAGGTCGTGCACGACGACCTCCAGGTGCCCTCCCCTGATCGCCCGTCCCGGAATGCTGTGCGAGAGCGGTCCCTCGCAGATGCCGGGAAGAGCGGTCATGATGTCAATGCGCAACGAGTCAGGCCTCCTCCTGGGCGTCCGGGTCGAGCAGTCCCTCGATCGGAAGCAGCACCAGGACGCCGGATTCCGTATCGACGCTCTCGACGAACTCGTCGACGAGGGGGACCATGACCCGGACCCCGTCGGTCCGTTCGAGTACGAGCACCGGTTGGGCGGGCAGTTCGAGTACGTCCACGATGAGACCCAGGTGCGTGCCCACGGCGTCCGTCGCCTTGAGCCCGACCAGGTCGCCGAGATAGTACTCCCCGTCCTCGAGCGGCGGCAGATCGCTCTCGTCGGCGAATACCATCCGCCCCGACAGGCCCTCCGCCGCGTCGCGGTCGGCCACGCCGGCGAGCCCGAGCAGCACGGCAATACCCGAGCCCATGGGTTGAAATGCGACCGACCGTACCGCGTACGGTTCGGCGGTCGCCTCGTCGGAGCCGACGAACAGGGTCCCGAGATCCTCGAACCGGTGCACGTCGTCCGTTTCCGGGCGCACCTTGACCTCCCCCCGCACGCCGTGCGGCCGGGTCACGGTGCCCATCCACCGGAGCGAGCGTTCCATCGGCTGGACCGGATAACGAGCCGTGACCTCAGGCCGTCGGCTCTTCGTCTGCTTCGGGGGCGGCTTCGTCGGCCGAAGGAGCCTCGGCGACACCGGCATCGGCGACCACCTGCCCGGCGTTCGCTTCGGCCTGCTCGCGACGCGCCTCCTCGGCGGCACGAAGGCGCTCGGCGGCGGCCTGCATGCGGGCCTCGTCGGCCTCGGCCCTGGCCTTCGCTTCGGCTTCGGCGCGGGCCTTGGCCTCGGCGACGTCTCGCTCGGCGGCGGTCTTCGCCTCGACGGCGAGGGCCGCGGCGCGGCGCTCCCGGGTCGTGGTCTTGGCCGACGCGCGGGCCTTCGACGCGGTCATGTCCCGGTGGGCCGCGACGGCGGTTTCGGCCGCGGCGACGTCGGTACCCTTGCGACGATGGTGCAGCGCGAGGAGCACACCCTCACGGCTCAGGATCGAGCGGACGGTCTCGCTCGGCTGGGCACCCTGCTCGAGCCAGTAGATGACCCGGTCGGTCTTGAGGGAAACGGACGCCGGCTCCTGGAGCGGCTCGTACCGGCCCAGGTCCTCGATGAAGCGACCGTTGCGCGCGCTGCGCGAATCGGCCGCCACCACCGCATAGAGCGGCCGCTTGGAGCGGCCCATCCGGCGTAGGCGGAGCTTTACTGACACGTGTTCTTTTCCTGTTGGTTCGTTCGGTATTCGTTCAGCGACGGCCGCCGACGAGCGAGCCAAGGTCCACCGACCGGCCCTTGCCCATCAACTTGGTCATCGTCTTCATCATCTTCTGCATCTCGCGGAACTGCTTGAGGAGCTGGTTGACGTCCTTGACCTCGAGCCCGCTGCCGTCGGCGATACGCCGGCGGCGGCTGCCGTTCAGCAGGTCCGGGTTGCGCCGCTCCTCCGGGGTCATCGCGCGGATCATCGCCTCGATGTGCTTGAAGGCCCCGTCGTCGACGCCCAGCTCGTCGACCTTCTTTCCGATGCCCGGGATCATGCCGACGAGGTCCCGCAGGGAACCCATCTTCTTGATCCGGTCGAGCTGGCCGAGAAAATCCTCCAGGTCGAAGGTCTCGGTCCGCATCTTCTGGCGGAGCTTGTCGGCCTCTTTCTGGTCGAACTGCTCCTGCGCCTTCTCGACGAACGACACGACGTCGCCCATCCCGAGGATGCGCTGCGCCATGCGGTCCGGGTAGAACGGCGTCAACGCGTCCAGCTTCTCGCCCGTCGAAGCGAACTTGATCGGTTTCTGGACGACCGACCGGATCGACAGCGCGGCGCCGCCGCGGGTGTCGCCGTCGAGCTTCGTGAGCACGACACCCGAGAAATCAAGACGCTCGTTGAAAGCCACCGCGGTATTCACCGCGTCCTGGCCGGTCATCGAGTCGACGACGAAGAGGATCTCGTGCGGAGAGACGGCCGACTTGATCGCCTCTACCTCGTCCATCATCCGCTCGTCGACGTGGAGCCGACCGGCGGTGTCGATGATCAGGATGTCGCGTGCGCTCTTCCGAGCGGCCGCCACGGCTTCCCTGGCAACGCGGACGGCGTCGCGCACCACCTCGCCGTTCTCCTCGACGGCGTACATCGGCACGCCGACGGTCGACGCGAGCGTACGAAGCTGGTCCACGGCCGCCGGGCGGTAGACGTCGGCGGCGGCGAGCATCGGGGCGCGGCCCTTCGCCTTGAAATGGGCGGCGAGCTTGCCGCAGAACGTCGTCTTTCCCGACCCCTGCAAGCCGGCCACGAGGATGACCGTGGGCGGGACGCGCGCGGGCTCCACGCCGACGTTCTCGGAACCGAGGAAGAAGACGAGCTCGTCGTAGACGATCTTTACGAGGAGCTGTCCGGGCGAGACCGAGGTGAGGACCTCGGATCCCATCGCCTTCTCCTTGACCCGGTCGGTAAAATCCTTCGCGACCTGGAAGTTGACGTCGGCGTCGAGCAGGGCCCTGCGGATCTCGCGCATGGTCTGCGCGATGTTCAGCTCCGTGATGCGCCCCTGTCCGGTGACGGACTTCAGCGCTCCTTCGAGCTTTTCCGAAAGACTCTCGAACATGGGGGGACGGACCGGGGCGGAACGGGGATCGGCGTCGCGGGGCGACCGGGCCGATACGGATTAACAGCGGTTGGGTACAGACAGGAAAAAGTAGCAATTTTTGCACTTACGAACAACGGCCGACACCTCGGCCCGACCCCTGGCCCCGGCCCGTTGCGACTCCCCGGGGCTAATCAACACTTTTTTCACGCGCCCGAAGCAGGTCCACGGTCTCGACGGCGTGCCTCAGGTGCGGGATCACGATCGATCCCCCGACGACGAGCGCCACGTTGAGCGCGTCGTCCAGTTCGTCGTCCGAGTAGCCGGCCTCGACGCATCGGCCGAGGTGGTAGTCGATGCAGTCGTTGCACCGCAGCACCGCCGAGGCCACGAGGCCGAGCAGTTCCTTGGTGCGGGCGTCGAGCGCGCCGTCGCGGTATGCCGCGCCGTCCAGCGCGAAGAACCGCTTGATGCCGAGGTGATTCTTCTCTTCGAGAATGCGCCGGTTCATGCGCGTGCGATACGCGTCGAATGCCGAGAGGCGATCTTCTTCGGTGGGCATGGGTATACGGATTCGGAGGGACGGGTTTGCATCGGACGACGAACCGTTTGCCCCCCTCCCGCGATCCCGACCCCGTCATGCAGGATGAAAAGCGCCAGTGGAGAGAGCGACTGCTCGCGGCCCGGGCCGGGTGGGACCCGTCGGCGCGTGCCCGCGCCTCCCTGCGCATTTCCGACGCGGCCGCCTCCCTTCCCGAGATGCGCTCGGCCCGGACGGTGCTCGGCTTCTGGTCCATGCCGGAACGTTTCGAGGTCGATGTGCGACCGCTGCTCGTCACGCTGACCCGACGCGGCGTCACGGTGGGCCTCCCCGTCGTATCCCGTGACCGCGACGACCGGATCCTGCGCTTCCGACGGTTCGACGGCGAGGACCGTCTCGCGGCCGGTCCGTTCGGAACGCGTCACCCGGACGCATCGTCCCCGTTCCTCGAGCCGAAGGATGACGACGTTCTGCTCGTTCCGGCCCTGGGCGTCGATTCCAGGGGCATTCGCCTCGGGTGGGGCGCCGGGTACTACGACCGCCGGCTGGCCGCCCACCCGGCGTTCGCGATATGCCCCATTTTCGACGGCTGCCTCGTAGATTCCCTTCCGACCGAAACGCATGATCGCCCGGTGACGTTGATCGTGACCGAGCGGCGCATCGTCCGCGTCGGCACGAACGCGTAACCCGCCCCCGTGCGGGCACGTATCATCGATCGACACGCCTTCAGCCCATGTCCACCCGTACCCGAACCGGCACCGACACCTCGCGCACCAACCTGTACGACGAGGAGCACCTGGAGCTGGAGACCATGTCGGACGAAGAGATCGAGGACATGCTCTTCGAGGAGGAGGAGAAAACCGAGTCCCGGGGAGCGTTCAACCTGCCGACGATGGCGGGCATGACCCTCATCGTCGTGGGCGTGGCCTACATCTTCCAGCAACTCGGCCTGCTGACCGGTCTGAACCTCAGCGTGCTGGCCTCCATGCTGCCCTGGCTCGCCGGCGTCCTGATCATCCTGCTGGGATTCGGCGTACTCGGATGGAAGCCCTCGCGCCGGACCCGGAAGGAGCGTCGCAAACAGCAGTTCGCGGCCAAGACGACCCCGGCCGGCAAAGTTGCGTCCGGCAAGTCGCGGGGCCGCCGGCTGCAGAAGACCGCCGACAAGAAGATCGCCGGGGTTGCCGGGGGCATCGCCGAATACTTCGGCATCGATCCGACGCTCGTGCGCATAGCGTTCGTGATCGGCACCATCGCATCCCAGGGAACGTTCCTGATCGCGTACCTGGTCCTGTCCTTCGTCATGCCCAACGCCGACAAGCCGACCCTGGAAGACCGAATCACCATCATCCGCGACAGCTGACATGCCTGGGACTTCGCTCATGAGACCGCGGGACGGCCGCATGATCGGCGGCGTCTGCGCCGGGATCGCCGACTTTTTCGATGTGGACCCGACCGTGGTCCGCGTAGGCTACGTCCTGCTCAGCCTGCTGTCGGCGGGTTTCCCGGGCCTCCTGCTCTACATCATCCTGATGTTCGTCATCCCGCAGGACTGAGACGCGGTCAGATCCCCGTCCGGACGAGCGTGCCGGCTACGGCGGTGGACAGGGCACCCGGATCGAGCCACGTTCCTATGGCGGCGTTCACGCGGTCGCGGTCCATGGCACGCATCCGCCCGGGGTACCCGTCGATGCGTTCGACGGGCTCTCCCCTTTCCAGCGCCGTCAGTAACCGGTCTGCGACGTCGTGGGTCGTGGCGAGCGCCACCGCGTGCTGCCCGGCGAGCGTTTCCGCGGCGCCGCGCACCTCCGATTCGGTCAGCCCGTCACGAACGAATCGTTCCAGTTCCGACCGTGTCGCGTCCAGACCCTCGTCCAGGCGATCGGCCGAGAGGGTGACGGCCGTTCGCCAGGAGCCACCGTGCGCCACGTCGATGCCGCGGAGCGACGAATGGATGCCGTAGGTGAGTCCCTGTTCGTCCCGGATGCGCGACATGAGGCGCGACGAGAAATTGCCACCGAGCGCGAAGAGCGCCAGGACCAGCGGCTCGAAGTCCGGATCGGCGCGCCGCAGGGACACCGCGTGACCCAGCCGGACCTCCAGGTTGGGCCGGTCGGCCACGGGGATGCGGTCGTACCCGGGGACGACGGGACCGGGATCCCGGTATTCGCGTCCGCATTCCCCGCCGGCCGTCCAGGACGCGAACGCCTGCCCGAGAGCGGCGAGCATGCGCTCGACGGGCACGTCCCCCGCCGCCGCGAACCGCACGCGGCGCCCGCGAAACGACCGCGCGTGGTATTCCGCTACCCCGTCCCGGTTGACGGCTACCAGCAGCTCCTCTTCGTCGGCCGGGGTGCGCACATACCCCGGGTGATCCGGAGGGAACAGCCGTCGGGCCAGCGCCGAGGCGGCGAGTTCCGCGGGATCCGTGGCCGCGCGCGCGAGCGCGCCGCGCATCCTGCGCACGACCTTGACGAGTTCGTCCGGGTCGAACAACGGTGCGCAGAGCGGTTCGATCATCGCGTCGACGACCGCTTCCACGTCCCTGGCCAGGCACCGGGCCGAGAACTCCAGGCGGGTCACGCCCATCGAATACGCCACGCGGGCGCCGCGTTCCTCGAGCACGGTCGCCACGGCGAACCGGTCACGGGTCCGCGTGCCCTTGTCGAGCAGGGCGGCGGCCACCGACGCGACGATATCCTCGTCGGCGGCGAAGTCCGGGGCAAGGTCCACGGAACCGGCCATCGAAACGACGTCCGGCGCTCCGAGACGGCAAAGGAGCACGGGTCCCGCGGGAAGGTCGTGGGTCTCGGTCAGTGCTGCCAGGGCCATGCGGGTAACGGGGATCGCGCGGAAGGTACGACCGCGTTGGAGGGACCCGCCCCGGAGCGTATCATTCGCCGACAGCGAACGAGCGAAACCGATGCCGGTCAGCACCGAGAACCTTCGCCTCATCCTCGGGCTCAAACTCAGGAACCTGCGCCTCGAGCGCCTCTTGTCGCTGAAGGACCTCGCCGACCGTTCGGGCCTGTCGATCTCGTACCTGAGCGAGATCGAGAAGGGCAAGAAGTACCCGAAACCCGACAAGCTCCTCGCGCTGAGCCGCGTGCTCGAGGTCCCGTTCGACGAGCTGGTCTCGATGCAGGCCGACGACCAGCTGCACACGCTGACCGAGACCCTCCGGTCCCCGTTCTTCACGGAATTCCCGTTCGAGCTGTTCGGCCTGGAGACGCAGGACCTCGTCAGCCTGTTTTCGGGCGATCCGGCCCGTGCGGGCGCGTTGTTCCGCACGTTCCTCGAGATCGGACAGATGTACGACGTCAGGGTGGAGCACTTCCTCTTCGCCGCCCTGCGCTCGTACCAGCTGCTGCACGACAACTATTTCGCCGACATCGAGGCCGAGGCCGACGCCCTCCGGCGTGAGGCCGGCAGCGCGGTGCTCGACGCGGATCCCGAGGCCGTACTCCGCGAACGGCTCGTCCGGGGCTGGCACTACGAATTCGACGAGACCACGCTCGGCACCTCCGAGCCGCTGCGCGGGTTCCGGTCCGTCTACGCCGACGGAGCGCGCCCCCGCCTCTACCTCAACCCGCGCCTCCTCCCGGGTCAGCGCGCCTTCGTCCTGGCGCGCGAGCTCGGGTACCGGCGCCTCGGGCTCGTCGAGCGCGCGTTGACGTCGTCCTGGCTCAAGGTGGAGTCGTTCGAGCAGGTGCTCAACAACTTCAAGGCCTCGTACTTCGCCGGCGCGGTGCTGATCGAGCGGAACCGCCTCCTGGCGCGAATCTCGGATCTGTTCGCGTCGCCGACGTGGGACGAGACGGCGTTCCTGTCCCTGCTGGATTCGTTCCGCACGACCCCCGAAACGCTGCTGTACCGTATCGGACAGCTCCTGCCCCACACCTACGGCTTCCAGGAGTTCTTCTTCCTGCGGGTCAACGACGATCCCGAGCGCGGAACGCTGCACCTGGGCAAGGTCTTCAACCGGTCACGGATCGCCTTGCCGCAGGGGTTCTGGCTCGATGAACACTACTGCCGCCGATGGTCCGGCCTCCGGCTGCTGCAGAAGATGGATCGGAATCCCGAGGTCGACGGGGTCCGCGCCCATGCCCAGCGCTCGCGGTTCACGGTGGAAGGCGAGACCTTTTTCGTTTTCTCGGTGGCGCGAAGGCTCGCCCAACCCGGTCGTTCGCGCACGAGCGTGACGTTGGGGTTCCGCATCGACGATGCGTTCAAGTCCAGCGTGCGGTTCTGGAACGACCCCGCGGTGCCCGACGAGCGGGTCAACGTGACGTGCGAGCGGTGCCCGCTCGCCGCCGAGGATTGTTCGGAACGCGTGGCGCCGCCCCGGTTGCTCGACCTGATTCGGGACCGGGAGGCCAAGTCCTCGGCCGTGGAAGCGCTGCTCCGCGACGCCTCGGCCCCGGGACGCTGACGGGCGGTCAGCGCCCGCCGCCCGGCGACGGACCGACGAACAGGCCGTCGCGGGTGGCGATGTACAGGCGCCCCGCTGACGCGGCGATCGCGACGGGGCGATCCGGTCCCGGCCAGGCGAATTCGGCCTCGAGCGCTCCGTCCAGCCCGAAGCGCAGCACCCGATCGCGGGCCAGCACCCAGACCGTGTCTTCCCCGGCGACCATGGAGACCGGTTCGACTCCGGGCGCGAACCGGATCGATCGTGTTTCGCCGAGCACCGCGTCGAGCACGAGGATCCGCGGCATCGCGGCGTCGAGGACCCAGACCCCACCGCCGTCGCGCGCCAGCGCGAGCGGCGCCAGGCGGTCTCCGGGCGCGTCCGGGGCGGGAACCTGGCGCAGCAGGCGGTGCCTCCGGTCGTAGCGGAGAACCGTTCCCGAAGCCGCATCGGCCACGAGCATCCCCCCGTCTTCCGTTTCGACGACGGCCACCGGTCGTCCCGAATCGGAACTCCGTATGGAAACTCCGCTCCGGTCGAAACGGGTGCCGGTACCCGTTCCCCCTGGCCCGACCGGGCGCGACTCCAGGAACCGCCCGTCCGCGGCGAAACGAAGCACGGCACCCGAAGCCGGATCCGCGACGAGCAGTACCAGGCCGTTCGTGGGATCGAGCCAGGACGGGGCGAGACGGTCGCCGTGGGCGGCGATACCGGTCCTCACCCCCGACGTGTCCACCCGGAAGACCCGGCCCTCGGAAGCGTCTGCGACCAGCAGTCCACCACGGGGCGCGGCCGCGAGCGCGGTCACGCGGGTGAAGGACGCGATCCGCCGAAACGTGAGCGTATCGCGGCGCGCTCCGCCGTCCGGTCCCGCGACCGCGACCCCGGCCCGCACCGTCGGGCACGCGACGAGCAGGAACGCGGCGATAACCGACGGAACGACGCGGGCCGTCACGGAGCCAGGCCGAGCCTTCGCAGCCCCTTCCGACCGATGTCGCGGCGAAACTGCATGCCCTCGAAGGAGAGGTTCGCCACGCCCTCGTACGCGCGATCGAGCGCCTCGGCGAGATCCGAACCGGACGCCGAGACCGTGAGTACGCGCCCTCCGGAGGTCACGGTGCGGCCTTCACCGTCGATCGCCGTGCCCGCGTGATAGACCGCTACGTGCGGACGCGTCGACCCCAGCCCGGCGATGGGCCGCCCCTTCGACACCGGGCCCGGGTAGCCCTCGGCCGCGAGCACGACACACGCCGCCGCTCCGTCCCCGTTGCGCGGTTCGTATCCGGCAAGGCGCCCGGTCGCCGCGCGGTGAAACAGCTCGACCGGGTCCGAAGCGAGGAGCGGAAGGACCACCTGCGCCTCGGGGTCGCCGAAACGGCAATTGTACTCGACGACCGATATGTCCTCCCCGTCGATCATGAGCCCGACGTACAGTACGCCGCGATACGGCGCGCCCTCGGCTCGCATGCCACGCAGCGTCGGCTCGATGACCCGACGCCGTGCGGCCTCGAGTACGGTTTCCGTCGCGACCGGCGCCGGCGCATAGGCTCCCATTCCGCCCGTATTGGGGCCGGTGTCGTCTTCGCCGATGCGCTTGTGATCCTGGGCCGACGAGAGCAGCACGTACCGTTCGCCGTCGCACACCGCGAACAGACTCGCTTCCTCGCCGCGAAGAAAGGACTCCACGACGACGAAGTCCCCCGCTTCGCCGAACGACCGGTCAAGCAGCATGGCGTCGACGGCACGGAGCGCGTCGTCCACGGACTCGCAAACCACGGCGCCCTTGCCTGCGGCCAGCCCACTCGCCTTGATGACGATCGGAGCGCCATGGTTCCGCACGAAATCGACGGCCTCGGCGTGGCGGTCGGACGTGAAGGTGCGGTATGCGGCGGTCGGTATGCCGTGACGCTCCATGAAGTCCTTCGCGAAGGCCTTGCTGCCCTCGAGACGGGCGGCCGCCGCGGTGGGACCGAAGACGGCGATCCCGGCGGTCTCCAACCGATCGGCGAGGCCGAGCACGAGGGGAGCCTCCGGTCCCACGATCACGAGGTCGACCGAACGCTCCACGGCCAGCGTGACGAGCGCTTCGACGTCGTCGGCGCGAACCGCCTCCAACCGCGCAAGCGAGGCGATTCCCGGGTTTCCGGGCGCCGCGAGGATCTCCGGCCGGAGTTCGGAACGGGACAGGGCGTGCACGATCGCGTGCTCACGGGCGCCGCCGCCGACGACCAGGATGCGCATCACCGGGACCTCGATGGGGATGGGACGCCGTAAAATACGCGGCACAACCGCCGAAGCCGAACCGTGAAAACCCGTCCACCGCGTATCGCCGTAGCCGTCCTGGACTGGGGCCTGGGGCATGCGGCCCGGTCGGTCCGGATCGTCCGCGCGCTGGAAGAGGCCGGGGTCGAGGTGACGATCGCGTCTTCCGGGCCCGCACTCGCTCTGCTGCGCGGGGCCTTTCCCACGATCGGAACGATCGAATTGCCGGCATACGGCGTCCGGTATCCCACGGGCCTCATGACGCTGGACCTGCTGATCCAGGCGCCCCGCGTGGCCCGCGCCATCGCGGCCGAGCGCCGGATCGCGGCCTCCCTCGCGCGTGCCGGCCGGATCGACGCCATCGTGTCGGACTCCCGGTTCGGGTTCGTTTCGCCCGCCGTGCCCTCGATCCTGGTGGGCAACCAGTTCGAGATCCAGTCGCACCGCGCATGGCAGCGTCGCGCGGCGAACGCGATACTCGGACGCTGGATACGCGCCTTCGACACGGTCTGGGTCGTGGACGACCCCGGCCCGCGATTGACGGGTGCGCTCGCCGGACCGTTTCCCGGCTCGACGGGCCGGTACGTGGGCGTGCTGTCACCTCTCGTTGCGTGCGAGCCCGCCACGCCGCCCGTCCGGGTCCTGGCGCTGCTTTCGGGACCCGAACCCCAGCGGACCCGGCTCGAAAGGCGGCTCGCCGCGAGCCTCGACCCCGCCGCCGGGAGAACGCTGCTCGTCCGGGGAACCCGAACCGGGTATCGCCCGCGGCCTGCCCGGGCGGGGGTCGAAACGATCGATTTCGTGGACTCCGGACGGCTGGGGCCCCTCGTCGCCGCCGCCGAGGTGGTCGTGGCTCGACCGGGATACGGCACGATCTCCGACTGCTACCGGATGGGTGCGCGGGCCGTCCTGGTGCCGACCCCGGGCCAGACCGAACAGGCGTTCCTGGCCCGGCGACAGGTGGAAATGGGTCGTGCCGTCGTGTTGGAGCAGCGTGACGTCGCTCCCCGGACGCTCGAGGACGCGATCGCGCGCGCCCTGGCGCTGCCCCGTCCCGTTCCGGTTCCGGAGGAATCGCTGCTGGACGACGCCGTGCGCGACCTGGTGGCCCGCATCGGCCGCGTCACTCAGCGGTCGGTTTCGTAGAACGGGTTCGACGCCGGCACCTCGACGCCGAGGTAAATGCGGGAGTACCGCACGTAGTTCGTGGCGAACGACCGCACGGAATCGTATTCGGCGTCGGTCAGCGGGCGGACCACCGTCGCGGGGCTCCCCATCACGAGAGAGCGCGGCGGGATCACGGTGCGCGACGTGACCAGCGCCCGGGCGCCGACCAGGCTGCCCGCGCCGATTACCGCGTGGTCGAGGATCACCGCGCCGATACCCACGAGCACGTCGTCCTCGAGCGTGCAGCCGTGCACGACCGCACTGTGCCCCACGGTGACCCCGTTTCCGATGGTCGTGGGTGCGGTCCGGTTCGTCACGTGCACGACGGCGTTGTCCTGGATGTTGGAACGATCTCCGATGCGGATGCGGTGCACGTCGCCGCGCACGGTGGCGTGAAACCAGATGCTCGACTGGGCGCCGAGCGTGACGTCGCCGATGACGTCGGCCGTGTCGGCGACGAAGGCCGAGGCGTGAACGGCCGGAGAAAGGCCGAGGAAAGGACGCAGCATGGGTCGGGCAGAAAACGGGTGGTACCCGGGACGGCTGACAAGGGATCCTGCAGGCGGGGACTGGCTTGCCGTCGGCGGGCCGTGTACCTTGCTCCGCCCTTTCCACGAGCCGCAGCCCCCACGGTCATGGATCGATCTTTCGAGCGCAGCCTGGAGCGCCTGGACGACATATTCACGTTCCTGGCCGAGTGCGCTTCCGAGTACGCCCTCGATCCGGGTTCGACCTTCGCGGTCAACATGGCCGTGGAGGAGTTGTTCACCAACATGGTGAAGTACAATCGCTCGGGCACCGGCGATATCGCGGTATCGGTCAACGGCCACGCCGACGGCGTGGAAGTACGCATGGTGGACCCGGACAGTCAGCCGTTCGACATCACGGCCATGGCCGAAATCGACACGTCGGCACCGCTCGAGGCCCGGCGGCCCGGAGGTCTGGGCATCCACCTCGTGCGTTCGCTGATGGACGAGGTCCAGTACGATTACCGGGGTCGGAAGACCTCCATACGCCTGTTCAAGAACCGCCCCTGACGCCATGCTCCAGATTGAACGCGATGCGGACGGAGTTCGTTTGGCCGGCCGTTTCGACGCCGGACAGGTGGAGACCGCAAACCGGGTCTTCGACACCGTGGAGACCTCCGTCGAGGTTCGCTGCGACGCACTCGATTACATCTCCTCGGCGGGCCTGAGTGTCCTGCTGCATACCCAGCAACGACTCTCCCGCACCGGGCACGGCCTTCGGCTGTCCGGGCTGAATCCGCATATACGCCTTGTTTTCGAGTACGCGGGCCTGACGGACATCTTCGCGATCCGTTAGGGTCGGCCGCGCGCCCGGACACGGCAGGTGTGACACCCGCGGTTTTCCGCACGAAACCTTCCAACCGTCGGGACCGACGGGTGTATTTCCCCTTGACACGCCATGAGCGACGCCGACGACAGGGATCTCGTCGTTCGCACCCTCGCGGGTGACCGACGCGCCTTCGAAGCCATCGTCGACCGGTACGCCGGCACCGTGTATTCGGTAGCGGCGCGAGCGGTCGGCCCGGGCCCCGACGCCGAGGACGTCGCGCAGAACGTGTTCCTGAAGATCTTTGAGCACCTGCCCTCCTACCGGCCGTCTTTCCGGTTCTTTTCCTGGATGTACCGTATCGCGCTCAACGAGAGCCTGAACGCGGTACGCAGGAAACGACCGGTCTCGGGTACCGAACCCGACGACGTCCCCGACGATGCCGTCGCGGACGGCGAACTCGAAGCGGCCGACCTCGAAGACGCCATCGGCGAGGCGCTGATGCGGCTCACGGAGGAGGACAGGGCGCTCGTGATCCTCAGGCACTACGAGGACCTGCCCTATCGCGACATCGCGTTCATCATGGAAACGACCGAATCGCTGGTCAAATCGAGGCTGTTCACGGCCCGACAGCGCCTTCGGACCGTCCTGACGACGCGCGGAATCCGGCTCGACGCATGAACCAAGAAACCCTCATCCTGCTCAACGAGGCCGTGGACGGCACGTTGGACCCGGCACGGCGGCCCGAACTGGAGCGCGTGCTGCGGGAAGACTCCGAGGCGGCCGCCCTGTATCGCGACCTCGATCGAATCGCCGGGGCGGTGCGGGCGATGCCCGCGGTCCGCGTGCCGGCCCACTTCACTCGGGGCGTCATGGACCGGCTTCCCGCCCGGCCGGAGCCCTCGCTTTCGCGCCGTCACGACCTCGCCACCCGGCTACGGTCGCTGTGGTCCCCGCGGTTGGCGCTGGCCTTCGCGGCGGGCTGCCTCGCCACCTTCATCGTGACCGGAGGCATCGACCCGGTTTCGACGGGTGATGCTTCGGGCACCATGGCACAGCCCGGCGCGAGCCACCGGGCGCTCCCGGGAGGCATCGGCCGCGTCACCGTATCCGAGACGCCCGACGCGCGCGTCGTCGGCATCGAGATCGCCCGCCCCGACCCCGCCGCGGCCGCGCCCGAGATCATCGTGTCGGTCGCCGCGGGGGATTCCATCCTCTACACCGGCCGATTCTGAGCCGCACCGCGGCTGCAACTTCTCCAACCCCCGACGCGACCGGGTGTATTTCCCTCCGAACACCCCGTCATCACCCACACCCCAGTCCTCACCGCCATGAACCGCAAGAAGCTCATCGCATCCGGCGCTCTCATCCTCGGCGCGATCCTCGTCGTCGTCGTGATCACCATGGACGCTCCTCCGTCCGAGTTCGCCTCCGGCACGATGGGAGCGGGCGGTGACACCACGGTCGTCGGAGCCCAGCCGGCGGCCCGGTACCGCGCCAGCCAGATCACGAGCGCCGACATCGTCACCTCCGATCCCGCGTTCCAGGAGCTGATGCAGAACGAGACGTTCCGCGAGATCGTCACGAGCGGAAACCTCGCCCTCGTGTACGACATCGCCGAACTGGCGAAGACCGCCAACCTCGAGAAGGTCGCCGAACTCTCGCGCAGCGGATCGCTCGACCGCGTCTCCCAGCTCGCCCGCAGCGAGGATTTCGACCGTCTCGTCGTCCTGTCGCGGGCCGCTGACCTCGAGAAGATCGCGACCATGGCCCGCGCCGGCGAACTGGAGAAACTCGTCACGATGGCCCGCTCGAACGACCTCGCCAAGACCACGGAACTGGCCCGGGCGAGCGGCATGGAGCGCCTCATCGCCCTCTCCCGCTCGGCCGACTTCGAGCGCATCGTGAACATGGCCCGCTCGGCCGACTTCGACCGCACGGTCGCCTTCGCCCGATCGACCGAGTTCGAACGCCTCACGTCGCTCGGCAAGGCCGAATCCCTGGAGAAGATCGTCGCCCTCGAGCGCGCCGGACAGCTCGAGCGCCTGGTCGGTTTCGCCCGCACGGGAGCCTTCGACAAGGTCACCGAACTCGCCCGCACGGGACAGTTCGACAGGGTGGCCGATCTCGCCCGCTCCGGACAGCTGGAGCGCATCGTCGCCGAGTGACCCCCCGGTAGTTTTCGTCCCGATGGCCCAAGGCGGCCGGAGTGATCCGGCCGCCTTGGGCGGTTTCTGCACCCCATCCCTCGCCCCGGATGAA
This sequence comes from Rhodothermales bacterium, assembly GCA_024711125.1. Classification (GTDB taxonomy): domain Bacteria; phylum Bacteroidota; class Rhodothermia; order Rhodothermales; family UBA10348; genus JANJTM01. The sequence goes on along the minus strand of JANJTM010000059.1, from coordinate 57,954 downwards.
GCTCCGAATCGCCCTCGTACTGGCCTGGCTCGTCGCAGCCCCGGCGTCGGCCCAGTTCCGGACCCTGGAGACCCCGGATCTCAAGCTCGTGTACTTCGGCCTGTCGAGCGACTACCTGACCGGGCACGCCGCGCGCTCGCTGACGAATTCCCTGGAGGTGTACCGCGACCTGCTGCGCTACGAGCCCACGGACCGGATCACCCTGTTCCTGCACGACGGCTCGGACTACGGCAACGCGTCGGCCGACGTGCTGCCCAACAACCGGATCCATCTCTCCATCGCCCCGCTGCACTACGCGTTCGAGACGGCACCGGCGAACGAACGGATCAACTCGACGCTGCACCACGAGCTCGTGCACGTGGCGTCGAACGACCAGGCTGCCGCCAGCGACCGATTCTTCCGCCGGCTGCTCGGGGGAAAGGTCCCGGTCGATTCGCAGGATCCGCTGACCGTGCTCTATTCGTATGCCACCGCGCCGAGGCGCTACGCCCCCCGGTGGTACCAAGAGGGCATCGCGGTATTCATGGAGACCTGGATGTCCGGCGGTCTCGGCCGCAGCCTGGGCGGCTACGACGAGATGGCATTCCGGACGAAAGTCCTCGAAGACGGCCACTTCTACGGGTTCGTGGGACTCGAGTCCGAGGGCACGTCGGTCGATTTCCAGGTCGGGGTCAACTCGTACCTGTACGGCACGCGGTTCATGTCGTATCTCGCCCTGCTGTACGGTCCCGAGCGCATCGTGGAGTGGTTCATGCGGCCGGACGGCAGCCGGGCGCACTTCGCGTCCCAGTTCCGCCACGTCTTCGGCCGCTCCCTCGCGAGCGCATGGAACGACTGGATCGCCTTCGAACGGTCGTACCAGCTCGAGAACCTCGCCCGCATCCGGAAGTCCCCGGTCACCACGTACCGTTCCGTCTCCGACCGACCGCTCGGGTCCATTTCGCGGGCTTTCGTCGACCGCGCGTCGGGAATGCTGCTGACCGCGGCGAACTACCCGGGTACGCTGCCCCACCTCGCCGCCATCGATATGCGGACGGGCGGCCTCCAGAGGCTGGTCGACGTGCGCGGCCCGATGCTGTTCTCGGTCACGGCGCTCGCTTTCGATCCGGACGGACGGCGGCTGTTCTACACGACCGACCACGCGCGCTGGCGCGACCTGCGGGTCTACGAGCTGGCGACCGGCGTCGATTCCTTGCTCGCCCGCAATACGCGAACGGGTGACCTGGCATACGGAACTTCCGACTCGACCCTCTGGGGCGTGCGGCACGACTCGGGGCTTTCGACCATCGTCCGGTTCCGGCCGCCCTACGCGCGATGGGAGCAGGTGCTGACGTTTCCGTTCGGCCAGGACGTCTACGACCTGGACGCGTCGCCCGACGGCCGGTGGGTGATCGCCTCGCTCGCCGAGGTGGACGGCCGTCAGAAGCTGGTGCGGATCCCGGTGCGCGACGGCGTGACGACGGCCGACGTGGAGACCCTCTTCGATTTCCAGTATTCGAACCCGGAAAGCTTCGTGTACGCCCCGGACGGGCAGTCGCTCTACGGCTCGTCGTACTACTCCGGGGTGTCGAACCTGTACCGGTACGAGTTCGCCACCCGCCGGATGGTGGCGGTCACCAACGCCGAGACCGGCTTCTTCCGCCCGGTTCCGCTCGACGGGGACTCGCTGGCCGCGTTCGTGTATACCGACCGCGGTTTTACGCCCGTCCTGGTGCCCGACACGGCCATGCCGCAGGTCGGGGCGATCTCGTTCCTCGGGAACGACGTGGTCGAGAAACACCCCGTCGTGACCCGGTGGCTGGCACCCCCCCCCGGCCGCATCGACCTCGAGGCCGAAGGGGCCGTGGACGCCGAATACCGGCCGCTGCGGTCCGTCCGGCCGGAAACCGTGGTGCCGGTCGCGCTGGGGTACAAGGAGTCCATCGCGTACGGCCTACGGGTCAGCCTGGCCGATCCCGTGGGATTCTGGGAGTTCAAGGCGGTCGCGGCCTGGTCTCCCGACCCGTCCCTTCCCGCGCGGGAGCGGGCGCACCTCGGGCTGAGCGTCGACCACGCCCCGTGGTCGTTCTCGGCGGCGCTGAACGAGGCCGATTTTTTCGACCTCTTCGGACCACGGAAGGGCAGCCGCAGGGGCATCACGTCCTCGCTCGGCCGCCGCTACAGCCTCCTGTCCGACGGGCCGCGTCGCAACCTGTCGCTGAACGTACGGGCCTCGGGCTACCTCGACATCGAGCGCCTTCCGGAAAACCAGAACGTCGGCGTCGGTGGCCGTACCGCGCTGGCCAACGTGTCGGCCAACCTGGCCTTCCGCGACCTGAGGTCTTCGCTCGGGGCCGTCGACGACGAGGAGGGCGTCAAGTGGTCCCTCGGGACCGCCGCCAACGTGTTCGGCGGACCGTTCATTCCCCGGCTGTGGGGAACGTTCGACACGGGTCGCCTCATCGCCCCGCACGTCTCGGTCTGGCTCCGCCTGGGTGCCGGCGGCGCGCTGGGCGCCATCGACGACCCGTTTGCCCGCTATTATTTCGGCCGTTTCCGCAACAACTGGATCGACAACTCGGCCGAACAGCAGTACCGCACGCTCTACGCGCTTCCCGGTATCGAGATCGACCGGGCCGGCGGTCGCACGTTCGGAAAGGGCCAGATCGAGACGATCCTGCCGCCGGTGCGCTTCCGCGAACTCGGAGGGTCCTTCCTGTACCTGAAGTGGATCCGTTCCGCCGTGTTCGCGACGGGGCTCCTCACCGACCCGGACAGTCCGACCTCGCGGGCCGAGGGATTCGGCGTCGGAACCCAGGTGGATGCGCGGCTCGTGCTGTTCTCCTACCTTTCGGCCACCGTGTCGGCCGGATGGGGCCGTGCGCGGTTCGCCGACGAAGCGTGGGCCTCCGAGTGGATGGTCTCGCTCAAACTGCTGTGAAACCGCCGCCTTGCTGCTCCTTCCCGTCCTTCTCGGACTGGCCCCGGTCCTCTTCTTCCTGACGGCCCTCGTGCTGGTGGACACGTACCAGCTGGTGCGTTTCCGCTCGGTGCTGGCCGCGGTGGGCGCCGGAGCCGTCGCGGCCGGAGGCGCGTGGCTGTTGAGCGGTCCCGTGGCCGAACTGTTCTCCCTGGACCCCGCCGGGTACCGGGTCCTCGCGGCGCCGTTGCTGGAGGAGACCCTGAAGGCGGCCTGGCTGCTGTTCCTGGTGCAGCGGAACAGGGTGGGGTTCACCATCGATGCGGCCATCCTCGGGTTCGCCGTCGGCGCCGGATTCGCCTGTGCCGAAAACCTGTACTACATCGGACGTCTCGGGGCCGCCGAGCTCGCGGTCTGGGTGGTGCGCGGCTTCGGAACGGCGGTGATGCATGGAGGAACCGCCGCGGCCTTCGCCATTCTCGCCAAATTGACGCACGATGCGGAGGCCCGGTACCCGCTGCGCTGGTACGTCGCCGCGCTGGCTGCCGCGGCGATCATCCATGCGCTCCACAATCTGTTCGTGCTGCCCCCCACGTGGAACATGCTCGTGGTGCTGACCGGCTCGTCGGTCACCATCGGGGGCCTCATCGCGGTATCGGAACGCCGGACCCGCTCCTGGCTCGGATCGGGATTCGACACCGACCAGGAACTGCTCGAACTGCTCCTGACCGGCCGCATCTCCGATTCGCGTATCGGGGCGTACCTGCGCAGGCTCCGGGTCCGGTTTCCCGGCCCGGTCGTGGCCGACATGCTGTGCCTGATCCGCGTGCGCGTCGAGCTGTCACTCCGGGCCAAGGGCCTGCTGATGATGCGCGAGGCGGGATTCGAGGTCAAGGTGCCGGCTGAAGTCCGCGAGAAGTTCGAGGAACTGCGCTACCTCGAACGCTCGATCGGTCGCGTGGGACTGCTCGCCATCGAGCCCATCCACCGCTGGTCGCGGCGCGACCTGTTCCAGCTCACGCTGCTGGACCGGTCCTGATCACCCGTCGTCGAAAAGGCGCTTGAGCGACGATACGAGCAGGAGCGCCTCGATCGGGGTCATGCGGTCAGGGTCGACGGAGGCCAGTCTCCCGCGGACGGCCTCGGTGAGCGGGTCGGGTTCGGCCGCCGCGAAGAGCGACATCTGGCCGGCCACCGGGAGGTGTGCGGGAGACGGACCCGCGCGAGGTGTCACGGTCCCTGTACTGCCGTCCCCGGATTCGACCGGCCGGACGGCGTCGGCCAGCGGATGCGCCTCCAGGTAGGCGAGGACCTCGCGGGCCCGGGCGATGACGGGATCGGGCAATCCGGCCATGCGCGCCACCTCGATGCCGTACGAGTGGTCAGCCCCTCCGGGAACCACCCGGCGCAGGAATACGACCCGGTCCCCGTGCTCCTGCACCTGGACCCGGTAATTACGGATGCGCGGAAAGCGGGAGGCCAGTTCGTTCAATTCGTGGTAGTGCGTCGCAAACAGCGTGCGCGGCGTGAGCCCGGGGGTCTCGTGCAGGTGTTCCACGAGGGCCCAGGCAATGGACAGGCCGTCGAAGGTGCTGGTACCCCGCCCCACTTCGTCGAGAAGGACCAGCGAACGGTCCGTCGCGTTGTGAAGGATGTTGGCCGTCTCGTTCATCTCGACCAGGAAGGTGGATTCCCCGGCGGCCAGGTTGTCCGAGGCCCCGACGCGCGTGAAGATCCGGTCCACGACGCCGATGCGGGCTTTCTCGGCCGGGACGAACGACCCGATCTGGGCCAGGAGCACGATGAGGCCCACCTGGCGCAGGTACACGCTCTTCCCGGCCATGTTCGGTCCGGTGATCACGAGAATCTGCTCGGTCGCGGGGTCCAGCCGCACCGCGTTGGGGATGAACGGCTCCCCTGCCGGCAGCGACTGCTCGACGACCGGGTGGCGCCCCCCCTCGATCTCCAGGTCCAGGCCGTCGTGCACCCATGGCCGAACGTACCGGTTCCGCACGGCGACCTCGGCCAGAGACGCGAGGACGTCCAAGGACGCCAATGCGGCGGCATCGGCCTGTAGCGTCGGGACCGCATCGGCGACCCGTTCGCGCACCGCGACGAACAGTTCGTTCTCGAGCTGCGCGATGCGCTCCTCGGCCGTAAGGATCTTCTCCTCGTATTCCTTCAGTCCCGGCGTGATGTATCGCTCGGCCCCTACGAGCGTCTGCTTGCGGATGTAGTCGTCGGGGACCTTGTCGCGGTGGGCGTTGGTGATTTCCAGGTAGTACCCGAACACCTTGTTGTAGCCCACCTTGAGCGACGGGATGCCCGTGCGCTCGCATTCCTCCCGTTGCAGGCGGGCGAGGAAGTCCTTGCCGGTGCGCGCAAGGTCGCGAAGCTCGTCGAGTCGCGCGTCGTAACCGTCGCGGATCGCGCCTCCGTCCCGCACGAGGGCAGGGGGATCGTCCACCAGGGCCCTGTCGAGTTCCTCGCAGAGCGCTTCGAGCGGGTCGAGCGAACCGGCGATCTCGAGCAACGCGGCGTTCGCCTCCGTTTCGATGGCCTCGCGGATCGCCGGCATGGCGCGGAGCGCCGTCTTCAGTTGATCCAGATCCCTGGGGCCGGCGCGTCCCGTAGCCGCCCGCGCCGCGATGCGCTCGATGTCTCCGATCGGTTGCATGCGTTCCCGGACCGAATCGCGCAGTCTCCGCGACGCGTGGAAGGCCTCCACCGCGTCGAGCCGGGCCCGGATTCCCTGCACGTCGCGTAGCGGCCGAACCAGCCACCGGCGCAGGAGCCTCCCTCCCATCGGGGTCAGCGTCCGGTCGAGGATCGAGACCAACGAACCGTCCCTGCCCCCTTCGTGCATCGAGGCGACGAGCTCGAGATTCCGTTTCGTCTGCCCGTCGAGCACCATCGACTCGTCGATCGAAAGCCGGACGAGGCTCCGAACGTGCGGAATGCGACCTTGCTGGGTCTGAGACACGTAGTGCAGTACGGCGCCCGCCGCCACGATGCCGACCTCGAGGTCGTCGACGCCGAAGCCCTTCAGCGAATGCGTGCGGAAATGCCGAAGCAGGGTTTCCCGGGCGAAATCGTCGGTGAGCACCCATTCCTCGAGGCCCGTGCACACCGTACCCGGTCGACCCAACCGAGGCAGGAGGTCCTTCCGCACCAGGAGTTCGGCCGGCTGGACCGCCTGCAGCAGATCGTCGAGCCGTTCGTAAGGAACCTCGGTGACCGCGAATTCGCCGGTCGACACGTCGAGATAGGCCATGCCGACCGCGGTCGACCCCACGACCCCGGCCACCCCGCGCCCGGACCCCTCCGTCACGTTGACGTGAACGGCCGCGACGAAGTTGGATCGCCTCGGCTCCAGCAGGCTGTCGGAAAGCGACACCCCGGGCGTCACGATTTCCACCACGTCACGCTTGACGATCGTCTTCGCTTCCTTGGGATCCTCGAGTTGCTCGCAAACGGCCACCCGCAACCCGGCCCGCACGAGTTTCGGAAGGTAGTTGTCGAGCGCGTGGTGCGGGAATCCGGCCAGCGGCACGTCGGCCGCCTGTCCGTTGGATCGCTTGGTGAGCGTGATGCCCAGCACCCGGTGCAGTGTCCGAGCGTCCTCCTCGAACGTCTCGTAGAAGTCTCCCATGCGGAAGAGCAGCACCGCCCCTTCGTGACGTTCCTTGATGCGATAGTACTGTCGCATCAGGGGAGTGAGTGCAGCTTTCGTCGAGGAGTCGGCGGGCATGGGTGGCAGACTTGGCGGGACGGAATATCTTGCCACCCACGGCCAATGTCCATGTTCCGACCCCTCCTTTCCGCAAACGACCTCGCGGCGCTCCTGCGCGCACGCGATCTCGACCCCGGCAGACCGCTCCTGATCGCCGACTGCCGCTTCGCCCTTTCCGACCCGGGCCAGGGCATCCGGGAGTACGCGGCCGGCCACCTTCCGGGCGCCGTGTACGTCCACCTCGACGAGGACCTCTCGTCGCCGGTCGTCCCGGGCGTCACCGGGCGGCATCCCCTGCCCTCCCCGTCGGCGCTTTCGGCGACGCTCGGCAGGCTCGGCATCTCGCCCGATACGACGGTGGTGGCCTATGACGGCGGCCCCGGCGCTTTCGCCGCCCGGCTGTGGTGGCTGTTGCGGTGGGTGGGGCACGAGGCCGTTTCGGTCCTGGACGGCGGATTCGCCGCGTGGACCGCGGCCGGGTTCGCGACGGACACGATCGTCGCTCCGGCGATTCCCGCCGCGGCGCGATACCCCGTGCGCCCCGCCGACACGTGGGTGGTCGACGCCGTTACGGTGCTGGAAGCGACCCGGTCCGCATCCGCGATCGTCCTCGACGCGCGCGAGCGCGTACGGTGGCTCGGTGACGAAGAACCGATCGACCCGGTGGCGGGGCGCATACCCGGAGCCGTCTCGGCGCCCTGGGTTGAAAACGTCCATGACGGACGGTTCCGGGAGCCCGCCGACCTGCGTGCCCGGTACCTCGACGCGTTGGGCGGTCACCCCCCCGCAGATGCGATCGTGTACTGCGGATCGGGGGTCACGGCCGCGCACGACGTGCTGGCGATGGCGATCGCCGGTCTGGACGGCGCCAGGCTGTACGCAGGCTCGTGGAGCGAGTGGATCACCGAACCCTCGCGGCCGGTGGAACGCGGCTGAGACCGGTCAGAACAACCGGGCCGTGCCGACGCCCACACGCCAGCCGACGGCGTCAAGCCTCCGTGTCACGTCGATCCGGAGCACGCCGCCCACACCCGACACCGAGATCCCGAGTTCGTGATGCCAGCCGGGCGATACCGTCGGGACGTGTTTCGCCAGCCCACGGGATCGTCCCGACAGCCACGTGCGCCCGTGCGCGCCGGCCAGGATCAGCCCGTAGCCACGCCGCGCCAGTCCACGCAGCCCGATCGCCTCGAAGGGAACCGTGCGGAAATGGTGCTCCCAAGCCGCGAATACGTGGGCGTCCCCCTCGTAGAAGGCATCCTCGAGCGTGCGGAGCGCACCGAAGGACGACCAGCCGCCCGTTCCATCCACGACTCCCCAACGTTGCGGCGGAACGGGTCCGAGCGCCTTGCCTGCCGTGAAGGCGAGATCCAGGGTGTTCGGAATCAGCCTTCGCGCGTACGCCGTGACGAACCTCAGGTCCACCCGACCCGAGAACCGGACGAATCCCTCCGCGGCCGCACCGAGCCCTGCAGGAGCGGCTTCCATCTCCAACTCGCCTCCGCTGGCGCCGCCGAATCCGAAGTCGTCCGGCCGGGTCCCCAATCGGGCGGTGAGCACCGCGGCGTCCAGGGTTCCCTCGGGAATCGCCGGGTTGGCGCGGGGCGTCGCGGATCCGGTGAATCGAACCGGGGACCCCGCGGCGATCGACCGATCCCGGTCATGTCGCCAGGCGAGGGTGATCGACGGGCGCAGGCGGCCCCGCATCGCCCAATGGACGCCGGCCTCCATTCGGTCCCGACGCAGGTAATCGAAGTAATCGTGGCCGTTGAAGACCACCCGGAGCGTATTGAAGAACGCGTCCTGGGTGCGCGAAGCGAACCGGGGCTCGACGCCGCGCGCGAACGAGGCCACCAACGACCATCCCGGGTCTGACGGTCGACGGTTTCCCCGAAACCCGAGCCCGGGTGGCGAGCCGACTACCGTCCAGGACCCTCCCAGGCCCCAATTCGTCGTGCCGGGAGACCCGTCGTATCCGGCACGCCCGAAAAGGCGGCCCCGGGGCGCGACCTTCAGCACCCCACCCAGTGCCACGTGGACTCCGGCCACCCGATCGACCCAGGCCTCGGCCGCCGGCGTGAACCGTCTCGGGCGGCGCGCATCCCCCTGCCCTCCGTCGGTACTGATGCGGACGAATCGTGCCAGCGCACCCCGTGGGCGGAACGCCTCGTCCAGGGTATCGGTGCTGTCGATCCCGGCAAGCGCGGTCGCCTCCCGCTCCGAGAGCGGCACCAGTGTACCGGCGGCAACCAGTGAATCGCCCCGGGTCGTGGGCCGATCGGCGATGAACCGGGCCGTACCGTCGGCGAGGGAATCCGGCATTTCGGCGCCGATCTCGTATCCGTCGAGCCTCGCGACCTGGCGTACCCGGATGGTCGGAAACTCCAGAAGCCCGGAAAACCCGACGTCAACCTCGTAGTCGGCCCGAAAATCGACGGGCAGCACGAACCCCTCGGGAAACATCCGGAACTGTTGCGTCATCCGGATACCCAGGTACCGTATCGGGGGCGGAAAGAGGAACGACGGCCCGGGGCGCAGGTCGGCCTCGAGCAGGATGAATGCTTCGTCCAGCACCGAAACCCGACCCAGGAAGGCACTGGCGAGATCGCTCCGGGGCACGACGTCGATGTCGAACACGAGTGCCCCGTCCAGGCGCCTCGTCCCCGCCAGGCTGACGTCATACACATCCAGCGCTTTCGGATGGGTGACACCCATCAGCCTGGTTCCGGCCAGTTCCACGTCGTCGTCGTACAGGTTCTCGGTGGAAAGACCGGCGGGCATCCGGCTCGTCCCGGGCAGGTTCGCCGAACGCCGGGAGCCGAGCAGCACCTCCCGGGAGCCCTTGTCCCGGTCCCACCAGAACGAGGAGAAGCTCTCGGAAATCGTCACGATGCCCGTGTCGTTCTCGAGGGTCATCCGGGCGAACGCGTCGGCCCGGAATCGTTCGAGGCGGTCGCGCCAGATCCGCTTCCGCTCGATGACCCGGCGCATGATCGCCACGGCGGGATCCTCGCCCGACACGACGACCTCCGGCATCGTCACGGGAGCCGGCTCGAGCCGGACGACCAGGTCGGTAGGGCCTTCCACCGTGATCGTCGCGGTGGCATACCCGATGTAGCGGACCACGAGACGGACCGGGTACGCCGAGACCACGAGCTGGAAACGGCCCTCGGCGTTGGCGATGGTTCCGGAGTACGTGCCCTCGACCTGTATCGTGGCCGCAGGCAGCGCCGAACCGGTCGCCGCGTCCGACACGGTGCCCGTCACGGGTTGGCGGGCGGCCGCCGGCCCGGGCTGCAGCACACAGGCCAGCGCCAGTATCGTGCCGATGACGTACGGGGACTTCATTTCAGAAGCGGAGGACTACCGGGGGAAGCACGGTCCTCGGAGCGGCCCCCACCGGCGGGTCCGGCCCGTCCCACCCGCCGGGAGTCACGGCCTCGCGCGCCCGGTGCAAGCCCCAGGCCAGCGCCCCGCCGAGCGCCCATCCCGCCACGACGTCGCCGGGAAAATGGACCCCGAGCCACACCCGCGACACCCCGACCGACGCCGCCCACGCGACGGCCGGCACCGTCACGTACCATTCGGAATGATCGAGCGCCAGCGACGTCGCGAGCGCAGCGGCCAGCGTGGCGTGTCCCGACGGAAACGCATAGCGATCGATCGAGCGGGCCCCGACGAAGCCTTCCCTCGCGACGATGCCCTCCACCGTACGGAACGGGCGTTCCCTGCGGACCGCGTGCTTGATCGCCTTGAAGGCGATCGTCGCCCCGGCGACCGACAGCCCGGCCCGCCAGGCATCCCCGTACCGACCGTCAGACATGGCCTTCACCACCCCGAGCGCGGGCGGAGCGCCGAACACGATCCACAACGAAGATCGGTCGATCCCGCCGAGAACCGCGGTCGCGGCCGGGCCGTCCATCCCGTAGATCGCGCGGAGCACCGGGTACGCCGTGGTGTCGACCTGCCGGGCGTCTGCCGGCGAGACGCCCGCGACCAGCCACAGGGCCGCCGCGGCGCACGCGAGAAGGAGGCGCGACGAGGCCGGCGGGCGGTTCACTCCTCGTCGAGGCCCCCGCCGGACGACACTTTCGGGCCGTGCATGCCGAGGTGTTCCTGCACGCGCGCCTTGATTGCCGCGCGCTGATCAGGATTGTCCACCATCCACTGTTTCGCCGCGTCCCGGCCCTGGCCGACCTTGACGTCGCCGTAGGCATACCACGATCCGGACTTCTGCAGCACATCATACTGCACGCCGAGGTCGATCAGCTCGCCGAGCGACGATATGCCCTCGCCGTACACGATGTCGAACTCCGCTTCGCGGAACGGCGGCGCCACCTTGTTCTTGACGATCTTGACCCGGGTGCGATTGCCGACCACCTCGGTGCCGTCCTTGATCGCGCCGATGCGCCGAATGTCCATTCGGACCGAGGCGTAGAACTTGAGTGCCCGTCCGCCGGTCGTCGTCTCCGGGTTGCCGAACATGACCCCGATCTTCTCGCGGATCTGGTTGATGAACACGAGGACCGTGCGCGTCCGGTTGATCGTGCCGGTCAGCTTTCTCAGCGCCTGGCTCATGAGGCGGGCCTGCAGACCCACGTGACTGTCTCCCATGTCCCCCTCGATCTCGGCGCGCGGAACGAGCGCGGCGACCGAATCGATCACGATGACGTCGAGGGCACCGGAACGCACCAGGGTGTCGCAGATGTTCAGCGCATCCTCGCCCGTATCCGGCTGGGACACGAGCAGGTTCTCGAGGTCCACGCCCAGCTTTTCGGCGTACGACGCGTCAAACGCGTTCTCGGCGTCGATGAAGGCGCACGTTCCGCCGGAGCGCTGGGCCTCGGCGATGATGTGGGTCGCGAGCGTGGTCTTGCCCGAAGACTCCGGGCCGTAGATCTCCACGACCCGCCCTCGCGGCACGCCGCCCACGCCGAGCGCCGAATCGAGCGCGAGCGAACCGGTCGAGATGACGTCGATCGCCTGGGCGGGAGAATCGCCGAGGCGCATGATCGAGCCCTTACCGAAGTTCTTCTCGATCTGTTTGAGCGCGAGATCGAGCGCGCGGAGCTTGGCCGGATCCTGGATGGACATGGGCGGATGGTCGTTGAATCGTGTTCTGGATGCGCAGTCGCGAAAGATGCGACCCTCGCGATGTCACCCTATTGTCACCACGGGCCCGCAAACATAACCTCGGAGCGCGCACTTTTTCGCACGCCGCGGGACGGGGTCATGCGACGAAGCCCGGATCGTCCTCGACGAGACCGGTGAGGGCTCGGCGCAGCAGGTCGATGGCCCCCGTCGCCGCGCGTTCCTTGTTGCGGATCCTGTCGGTTCCGAGGCGGAGCATGACCGCGCGGTTCGCCCCGTCGGGAAGCGCCACGGCAATCCACACCGTGCCGACGGGTTTGTCCGGCGTTCCTCCTCCCGGCCCCATGATGCCCGTCGTGGCGAGACCGAAATCGGCCCCCACGGCGTGGCGTGCACCCGTGGCCATGGCCACCGCCGTTTCGCGGCTGACGGCGCCGTGGGCATCCAGGACGGATTCCGGGACACCCAGCCCATCGCGCTTGACGTCGTTGTGATACGCCACGACCGACCCCTTCACCCACCCCGAAGCCCCGGGAACGTTCGTGAGGCGGTGCGTGACGAGGCCGCCGGTGCAGCTCTCGGCGACCGCCACCGTCGCCGCCCGGTCCAGGAGCAGCCTCCCGACGACGCCTTCGAGGCTGTCCTCGCCTTCGCCGTACACCCAGCGGCCCGCCCGCTGCAGTACGTGACCGGCGAGCGCCTCCAGTCGGGCCGTTGCCGACTCCGGGTCGGGCCCCCGGCCGGTCAGTCGTAGACGCACCCCGTGGATGCTCGGGAGGTAAGCCAGGGACACGTCGTCGGTCAGCAGGTGATCGACCGGCCGGATGCGCTCCTGCAGCGCCGATTCCCCGATTCCGGTCGTCAACAGCGTGCGCTGCACGATCGCGGCACGCCCCTCGATCGAAGAGAGGCGCGGCACGAGCGAGCCCACGGCGATCGTCTTCATTTCGTGCGGAACCCCGGGCAGGACCACGAGGATTCCGTGCGTACCGTCGGCGCCCCGCCAGAGCCCGGGAGCGGTACCGACGGGATTGGGAAGGGCCTCGAACCCCTCCGGGATCTCGGCCTGTGACCGGTTGGAAGGCGCCATCGCGAGCCCCCTCCGCTCGAATCGCGCCCGGACGTGCTCGAAAACCGCCTCGTCGAACCGGGATCCGACGCCGAACAATTCCATGACGGCCGATTTCGTGACATCGTCGTGGGTCGGACCCAGCCCCCCGGTCACCACGACGACGCCGGCCGTTCGCAGCCCCTCGCGCAGCCGCTCGACAATGGCCGCGCGGTCGTCCCCCACCGTATCGGCGCGGTCCACGCGGATCCCGAGCCCCGTCATCAGCTCACCCAACCACGCCGCGTTGGTGTCCACGACCTGTCCGACGAGAATCTCGTCACCGATCGTCAGCAGTCGCCCCGTCATCCCGCTCCCCCCCGTTCCCTGGACCAACCGTTCGGGTCTTCGTACCACGCTCGAAGCGATGCGGCACCCTCGCCCGAGATCCTGCCGGATCCGACCGCCTCCTCGAGCAGGACGTCGAAGGTCGTGAGCACGCGCACGTCGACGCCCGCGCGGGCGACCGCGTCGCGCGCGGCCGGAAGACCGTAACTGAAGATGGCGACCAACGCGACGACCTCGGCGCCCTCGTCGCGCAGGCCCTCCACCGCCGAGAGCGACGACATTCCGGTGGAAACCAGGTCTTCCACGACTACGACGCGGGCACCCGGGTCGAGAGGACCCTCCACACGGCGACCGCGGCCGTGCCCCTTTGCCGCCGATCGCACGTAGACCATGGGAAGACCGAGCCGGTCGGCCAGCCACGCCGCGTGCGGAATACCGGCCGTGGCGGTCCCTGCGACGACGTCGAAATGCAGGTCGGAAACGGCCGCCGCGAATCCGTCCGTGATACGCCGGCGGATGGCCGGGTGGCCCAGCGTGAGCCGGTTGTCGCAGTACACGGGCGACAGCAGTCCGGAAGCCCACGTGAAGGGCCGATCCGGAGAGAAAGCGACGGCGCCGATCGAGAGCAGGTCCGCGGCCAACCGGCGCGAAGGATCAGGCGACATGCCGGGGTGCCTGGAAATACGCGAGGCCCGTGAGCACCGTGGCCGCCACGGTGGCTATCAGCAGGCCCTGCAGGAACACGCCCCGGAGGACCGACACGGCCGGGCGGGCCACGGCGGGTGGCAACTCCGCGAGCGCAAGCAGGAGCAGGACGAGAATCAGGAACGTCAACTGGAAGGCGGTCTTCCACTTCGCTCCGCCCGACGTGCGCAGTGATCGCCCCTTCCGCTCGTGCCATACGCGGAGCCCGGTGACTCCCGCATCGCGCAGGGCGATCACGGCGACGGCCCACCAGGGAACGAGCCACGGCGAAATCATTGCCAGGGCGGCGAACGTTCCGAGCACGAGGAACTTGTCAGCAAGCGGATCGAGGAACTGCCCCAGGCGGCTTCCGACCTCGTACCGGCGCGCGATGCTGCCATCCAGCCAGTCGGAGATCGAGGCCGCCACGAACAGTCCCAACGCCCAGGCCTTCGCCGCGAACGTATCGAAGAAGAGCAGCGCGATCACGATCGGCGCGATCACGATGCGCAGGATCGTCAGCGTGTTCGGAAGGTGCTTCATCGCCAGCTGCGGCGGTGTCGGCGGGGCGGGTGCGCGGCAATATACGCGGAAGGTCCGATCCCTCCACCCCCACGCCGGAAGGAGGACGCGGGCAGCGGGTGTCTGCCGCTCCGGCCGCGACGCGACGTGATTTCTTCCCTCGGTCTGCCAATCTGACCGACTTGGCGCCTCGGCATCGTTCTTGCGCGGCACGTTCGCGCACACGCCACCGCTCGCAGGCGGCGACGGATTTCCACGTCACAGAACGCACGGCAGAATGGGCAAGATCATCGGCATCGACCTGGGCACGACGAACTCCGTCGTCGCCGTCATGGAAGGCGGCGAACCGGTCGTCATCACCAATTCGGAGGGCGCCCGCACGACGCCGTCCATCGTCGCCTTCAAGAAGGACGGCGAGCGCCTCGTCGGCGCGCCGGCCAAGCGGCAGGCCATCACGAATCCGAAGCACACGATCGCCTCGATCAAGCGCTTCATGGGCCGTCAGTACGGAGAGGTCGCGAACGAGATCAGCGAGGTCCCCTACCAGGTCGTGCACGGCGAGAACGATACGGCCCGCGTGAAGATCGACGACCGGGTATTCACCCCGCAGGAGATCTCGGCCGTCGTGCTCCAGAAGCTCAAGCAGACCGCCGAGGACCACCTGGGCGAGAAGGTCACCGAGGCCGTGATCACGGTCCCGGCCTACTTCAACGACGCGCAGCGCAAGGCGACGAAGGAGGCGGGCGAAATCGCGGGCCTCAAGGTTCGCCGCATCATCAACGAGCCCACGGCCGCCGCACTCGCCTACGGGCTCGACCGCAAGGGGCAGGACGAGATCGTGGCCGTCTTCGACCTCGGCGGCGGTACCTACGACATCTCGATCCTCGAACTCGGCGACGGGGTCTTCGAGGTGAAGTCGACCAACGGCGACACGCACCTCGGCGGCGACGACTTCGACCAGCGGCTCATCGACTGGATCGCCGACGAATTCAAGTCGCAGGAGCAGATCGACCTGCGCAAGGACCCGATGGCCCTCCAGCGCCTCAAGGAGGCCGCCGAGAAGGCGAAGATCGAACTCTCGTCCTCGACGCAGACGACCATCAACCTGCCGTTCATCACGGCGACGGCCGACGGTCCGAAACACCTGACGCTCGACCTCACGCGGGCCCGGTTCGAGCAGCTCGTCGACGACCTCATCCAGCGCACGATTCCGCCCATGGAGAAAGCGCTGAAGGATGCCGGACTCGGAAAGGACAAGATCGACGAAGTCATCCTCGTCGGCGGCTCGACCCGCATCCCCGCCATCCAGGCCGTCGTCGAGAAGTTCTTCGGAAAGAAGCCCAACCGATCGGTGAACCCGGACGAGGTCGTGGCCATCGGCGCGGCCATCCAGGGCGGCGTGCTGTCGGGCGACGTCACCGACGTGCTACTCCTCGACGTCACCCCGCTGAACCTGGGCATCGAGACCCTCGGCGGCGTGATGACGGTCCTGATCCCCGCCAACACGACGATCCCGACGCGCAAGAGCGAGGTCTTCTCGACGGCGTCCGACAACCAGCCCTCGGTCGAGATCCACGTGCTCCAGGGTGACCGGACCATGGCCAACGACAACCGGACCATCGGGCGTTTCCACCTGGACGGTATTCCCCCCGCGCCGCGCGGCATTCCGCAGATCGAGGTCACCTTCGACATCGACGCGAACGGTATCCTGAGCGTGTCGGCGAAGGACCGGGCCACCGGCAAGGAACAGACCATCCGCATCGAGGCGTCTTCGGGCCTTTCGCAGGCCGAGATCGAGAAGATGCGCACCGATGCCAAGGCGCACGCCGACGAGGACCGCAAGCGCCGCGAGGAGGCCGACAAGTTCAACGCGGCCGACGCGCTTCTTTTCTCGACCGAGAAGAACCTGAAGGACTACGGGGACAAGCTTCCCGCCGACAAGCGTGCCAAGATCGACGCGGCCCACGACCGCCTCAAGGAAGCTCACAAGGCACGCAATCTGGCCGAGATCGAATCGGCCATGCAGCAGCTGAACGAGGCCTGGGGCGAGGCGTCGCAGGACCTGTACAATGCGCAGCAGGCGCAGGCTTCGGCCCCGGGTGCGTCCGAATCCGGTGAAGAAGGCGAGAAAGAGGTTCGCGACGTCGATTACGAGGTCGTGGACGAGGACGACAAGAAGTGATCGGTGTAACAATCATCGTTTCTCCACGTCCAAACCATAGGTGCGCGACACCCCGTAAGGTGTACCACACGTGAGCGCGTCCCGTAAGACGCCGCCTCGGTCCCGTAAGACCGAACCGGTCGGCCCCGTAAGGCCGGCATGCCCAATCCAGGTGCAGTTCGCCCCGTAAGGCGCTCCGTCCCGTAAGACGAGAGAAGGCCCTGCCTGGCGTGTAGCCCGACCCGGTGGCTGCGCAACGAGAGGCTCCGTAAGGCCTCCACGACGCCGCCCGAGGGCCGGGCCCGATTTAGGGGGTCCCGTAAGGCCCCGCCGGGATCCGCTCCCGGCACTCCATGGAAGCGCCCCGGTCTCCGCAGACCGGGGCGCTTCGTTTTTCGGCCGTCCGTGCCCCGGCTGCTCCCGCCGGGGCACGGTGACTTCGTTGCCGGGCGTCGAGTGCCCGCGGATCGTCCCCTACCTGGACAGGGTGATCGCCCGCGTCACCACGTATCCGTCCCAGGCGAGGCGCACGAAATACGTTCCGCTCGTCAGGTCCCCGGCCGCGTACGGCATGTAATGCCTGCCTGCCGGCAAGGTCATCCCGTCGGCCAGGACGGCGCGGCTGCGTCCTGCGGCGTCGAAGACCTCCAGTGTCACGCGGCCCTCGGTCGGAAGCTCGAAGGCGAGCGTGGTCGTCGGATTGAACGGGTTCGGGTAGTTCCCGTCGAGTCGGAATCCGTCGGGAAGGTCGGGCGACGTCTCGACGCCGACGATCGCGGTCGACAGCGCGGCCATCTGCGTCGGCGACAGGGGGGTCGCGAAGAGCATGTGGGCGTCGTCGGTACCGCTCTTCTTGAACGCCCATTCGGCCGGGTTGCGGGGGTTGGTGACGGCATCCGACGGCTGCCCGAGGAAGGTCACATAGTCCATCGCAAGGGCCGTCCGGTAGTCTTCCGGCACCGGGATGATGCCCGGCGCCTTCATCTCGAGCTGAGCCGTGGCGGCGTTCCACTGGATGAACGGGATCGCACCGTTCTGGTTGTAGGCCCGCACGTTGGCATTGTCATGGCAGTCGGAACAGGTACGGCCTTCCCTTTTCGTCGTGTGGGGCCCGAACGGACCCATGCCGAAGAAGGTCTGGTCGCCGAACGTGAGCGACTGGAAGCTCGCCGGGCCGACCTTCCCCGTGTACGTGTTGTTCACGAGCAGCATGAAGCCGTTCATCGGCGGACCGCCGTAGAACCGCTTCTTCTCCACGATCTCCGACTCGAAATGGCAGTTCACGCAGGCCATTACGGTGGACGCGTGGCATGCGGCGCACTCGACGTCCGCGATGTGCTTCGCGTGCTCCGGCACCGTCGACAACGGCGCGTCGGAGCCCTGGTGACAGTCCTCGCAGGTGGTATTCAGGTGCTGCGCCTCGAACATGGTGTTGTAGCGCACCCCGTCGCCATGCAGCTCGTCCTTGCTGTGGCAATCGACGCAGCCCATGCCGTACTGGTCCCGGTGCACGTCGCGGAAACGCTCGGCAATCACCGGATTGGTGTTTTTCGAGAGGGAGAACTCGGTGTTCTGCCGACTGTGACAACCGCGGCAGACGGCATCGGCGGGCTTGTCGCCGATTTCGATGTGGCAGTCGTCGCAGCTCGGCTGGTAGGTGGCGTTGTTGACCGGAGTCCCGTTGGCCAGGGTGGCCGCATGGCAGTTGTTGCACACGAGCGAGGTCATCGGAACGTTCGTGTACTGTTCGAATCCGCCGTTGGAGGCCGAGTACCAGAAGGCCTTGCCGGCACGGGTGTAGTGCAGGCCCTCGGTGATCTGGGCGTCCGGCATGGAGAGCAGGAATGCCGGCAGGAGGAGCAGCACCGAGAGAATCGGTATCAGGAGTCGTTTCATGGTTCGTACCGTGAGGGTCGATGCGGTCCGGATGGGGGCCGGATCCGGTCCTCACGGTACGATTCGCCTGTTTCCGCGCCTGTCGTGCGCCCGCCGAAAGGCCTGTCGGCGATCCCTGAACGCCCCTGTCGGATGATCCGTGCCACGCGGCAACCGTTCGCTACCCGGTCGAGTGCGCTCCCCTACGGCCACGGGCGGAAACCCCCTACGACGATCGCTGCACAAGGAGCGGCCGCCGGCGGCGGGGGGCTGCGCGTTCGTCCGCGCCGTCAGGCGGTCCGCTCGATACCCAGCTGCCCGAGCAGCTGCACCAGGTCTGCCCCGGACGCGGGCAGCATCGATGGCAGTTCGTTGACCAGCGGAACGAACCTCGGATCGGTCGACGCGGTGGCCCGGGTCCGGTCGTCCATTCCGAGCAGGAAATCCCATTCGGTCTCCCTGTCGGCGCGGTATCGCTCGAGCGCCGAGTGGTCGGCGTGACCGTCCAGGACGTCCGACATGGCGATCGCCAGGTCCCGTGCCTCGCGCAAACCCACGTTCATCGATTGGATGCCTACCGGGCTCGTCATGTGCAGGGCATCCCCCGCCAGCCAGAGCTTCCCTTCGCCCACGGTGGTCGAAAGCCGCCGCTCGAAGCGGACGAGCAGTCTCCAGCGCACGTCGTCGACCTCGCCGCGGAACCACGGGGCGCGGGCGCGCAGGAACTCGAGGAGCGCCGACTCCTCGATGAGCGGGTATTCGACGCCGCCCAGCTGCACTTCGCTCCGGTCCTTGATGCGCGAACCGGTCGGCGCCTCGTCGTCGGTCAGTTCGAAACTCCACCGGCTGTAGTGGTCGGGAAGCGGCCACACGAGGTTCAGCGAGCCGTCGGCCAGCATGATGCGCATCTCGTCGCCGAGCTCGGCCTCGGTCCGGAATTCGAAAACGGCGAAACTTCGGGTGCGCCCCACCTCGGGGAAACCCGCCCCGAGGATCGAACGGACCCGGCTGCGATGGCCGTCGGCCCCGATCACGAACTGCGGTCGCACGGTCCGGCTCTTCGCCACCACCCACTCCCCGTGCTGGACCGAATAGCCGAGCCCCTCGCGGGAGAGCTTGTCGATCGTGATCTCCAGGCCGTCGGGGCTGTCCTCGAACTGGGTCATCTCGTGGTTCCACCAGACCTTGACGCCCCGGTCGGCCAGCGCCTCGACCAGGATCCGCTCCAGTACGTCCTGGCGAAGTACCGATACGAACGTGTAATCGCGGTGCACGCGGTTCAGATCGATCCCCGCGATCCGGGTATCGCCTTCGTGGAAAGAGACCCTCCGGATGCGCCGGGACGCGGCAAGCACGGGCGCCAACAGGCCCGTTTCCTCCAGGAGTTCGAGGCTCTGCCCGTGCAACGCCAGCGCGTAGCTGTGTGCGGCCGGGCGCCATTCCTTGTCGATGACGCGCACACGGTGCCCGCGGCGGGCGAGCGTGAGGGCGCTGAAGAGGCCGACGGGGCCGGCACCGACAACCAGGACTTCGGGTTCAGAGCGGAACATGGCGTCTCCTCGTTGACTGGCTCGCACGGCGGCGTTACCCGCCGACGACAAGGAGCCTAATCGAACGCACCCCGTCCGTGAGCCGCAGGCCCGAAATCGTGTACGGTCGGTCCGCTCGGTTTCGTAGGAGGATGCCCTACATCACCGGGCGGAGGGCTGCCGCCTGCCGGCCGGGGCGCCTCACCGCCCGGCGACGACGTCGAACCGGATCGTGACCTCGTCCCCGGTGTGCAACGCTCCGAACAGCGCGGTCGGGGGAACCATGTCGAAATCGGTGAGCAGGACCGACACCTGCCCGGCGAACTTCCAGGCACCGCCGGAGACCGGCATGGCCGTCACGGGGAACGACACCTCCCTCGTGACGCCCGCGATCGCAAGCTCGCCTGTCACGGCCAGCGATCGACCTCCGTCGGCCCCGGCCGCCATGGCCGCCGCGCGCGACAGCGTGAACACGATCGACGGATGCTGCCCCGACTTGAGCGTCTTGTACATGAGGCGGTCCATGATCTTGCTGCGCGGGCTCTCGAGTTTCTCGGAGGGAACCTCGATGCGTGCGCCGGTCACCGTCTCCCCTTCGATCGTGAAGGTCCCGGTCAACGCCTTGGCCTCGACCGTCCAGTCGCTCTTGTTCGACGTGCCGTCCACCCAGATTCGGCTCTCGGGGGCGGGCCTCAGGGCCAGGTCCTGCGCGGCGACGGACTGCCCGGCCCAGGCGGCGGCGACGAGCGAAAGGAGGACGGGCAGACGGCCGGATCGAAGACTGCGCATGGCGGAAGAGGGTTGCTTGTCGGGTTGCCTCGGGACGGCAACCGCCGCTGAACACGCCCGGGGGGTGGTTTCGATCCGTGAAAAAACTATCTTCGTCGCGATGGGTCGGAACCGCTTCCGACACCTCCCGCGAACCGCATTCGACCACGACTCGAGCGATGTCCCGGGCGGCGCCATGACCCGCCGTCCGCGAGGTCGCTCTTCCCTGCCAGGAATGACGCCATGAACGCCTCGAACGACCCCGCTTCCGAATCCCGTCGCGAGTTCCTCAAGAAGGGCGCCCTCGCCGCCACGGCCGTCGTGGCCGGCGTCGCGCCCGCGGTCGGCCGGACCGCGACACCCGCCAGGCCGCGCCGCGCGTTTGCGCCCGGTTCGGTCCTCGGCGCCAACGACCGGCTCCACGTCGGTTTCGTCGGCGTCGGCGGGCAGGGATTCAACGCCCACGTGCGCACCGTCGCGAACATCGGCGGCAACGGGCAATCGTTCCATGAATTCGATTACAACGCGGTGGGCATCGCGTCGTGCGACCTGTACAAGGGCTTCCGCGAGCGCACCCGCGACCTCCTGCTGCAGGCCCGAGACCAGCGCGGCCTGGGATCGTACGACGTGACGATGCACGAGGATCATCGGCAGCTCCTCGAAAACAAGGACATCGACGTCGTCTTCATCGGCACGGTGGACCATTGGCATGCGCAGATCGCCATCGATGCGATGGAGGCGGGCAAGCACGTCTACTGCGAGAAGCCGATGACCCGGTATCTCGACGAAGCGTTCGCGATCCACGACGCGGCCAAGCGAACCGGGATGAAGTTCCAGATCGGCTCGCAGTACACGACCGAGGGCAAGTGGCACCGCGCGGCTGAGCTGATTCGTGCCGGCGGCATCGGTCCGCTCGTCGTGGCCCAGCATTCGTACATGCGGAATTCGCCCGACGGGGAGTGGAACTACTACGACCCGATGGAGGGCCAGGTGACGCCCGAGACGCTCGACTGGGACAAGTGGCTCGGCAAGGTCAATCGCCGGATTCCCTTCAACAACCACCACTGGGCCCGCTGGCGCAAGTACTACCCGTACTGCTGCGGCATCCTCGGCGACCTGCTCGCCCACGTCATCCATCCGCTCATCCTGGCCACCGGCAACCCGGAGTTTCCGCGGCGCGTGGCGTGCCTCGGCAATCGCCAGATCACGGTGGCACAGCTCGGAGAGGAGGATCGCGACGTGAATGACCAGACCCAGGTTCTCGCCGACTTCCCGAGCGGCCTCGGAATCGTCGTCATGGGGGCGACCGTCAACGAGCAGGGGCTCGGTACGGTCATCCGTGGCCAGGAGGGCACGATCTACCTCGGCTCCGATTCGCTGGAACTGCGCCCCGAGCGTCCCTTTGCCGACCTCGTGGACCAGGTGCAGGAATCGAACCTCCGGCCCGGCGTCAGCATTCCGGAGCACGTGGCGAACCTCTTCGACTCGATCCGCAACGACAAGCAGCCGAACGGCAACATCGACCTCGCCGTCCGCGCCCAGACGATCATCTCGCTGGCCGAAATGTCGGAGCGGCTCGGCGAAATGCTGCACTTCGACGAAGCCACCCGGAAGATCACGACCGGATCGGGCCGCGAACTGGCGCCGATCACCTACGGCACGCTCGAACTTTCCTGACGGTTGGCCGCCGTCCGGGCCGCGATGACCGAACCCGTGGTGCGCCTGGCCCTCGACGCCATGGCGACCCGTTTCGAACTCGTGCTGCACGGGGACGACCCGGTGCGCCTGCGTGCCGCGGGTGAGGAGGCCCTGCGAGAAATCGAGCGCCTGGAGGACATCCTGAGCTTCTACCGACCTGCCGGAGCGCTGGGACGGCTGAACCGCTCCGTGCCCGGTGTCGCGCATGGGCTCCCCGCCCCCCTCTACGATGCGGTCGAGAGCGCGCGGGATTGCTGGGCGCGTACCGGGGGCGCGTTCGATCCTACTGTAGGGCCGCTGATGCGCGCGTGGGGGATGGCCGGCGGAACGATGCGCCGTCCCGAAGCCGATGTCCTGGCCGAGGCCCGGTCCCGGTGCGGTTTCGGGTATGTCCGCCTCGACGCCGCGAGCCGGGCAGTGGCGTTCGAACGCGCGGGCATGGCGATCGACCTGGGAGGCATCGGAAAGGGCTTCGCGATAGACGAAGCGGTCACGGTGCTGCGGGAGGTCGGCGTCCCCCACGCCCTGATGCACGGCGGAACCAGCACGGTGGCCGCTTTCGGGAGGGCGCCCGACGGAACGCCGTGGCGTGTCGGCGTTCCGGACCCCCGCACCCCGGGAACGCTCCTGTGCACGGTCGACCTCGACGGCGCGGCTCTTTCGGTATCGGAACCCCGATCCAAGGGGTTCGAGGACGACACGGGTTTCCACGGACACGTGATCGACCCGCGTAGCGGCATGCCGACGCGGGCCGCCCGGCTCGCCGCGGTGCGCTGTGCGTCGGCCGCCGGATCAGACGCCTTCGCGACCGCGTTGCTCGTGGATCCGAGTGCGTTGGACCACCCGGACCCCCGGAACCCGGGCGTCGATTTCGTCGTCGTGCGGGCACACCCGGCAGACATCCTGGGCCGGGGGCTCCTACCCGACCCCGGGAAACCCTAGTTTCCGACATCAACAGACCCGACCCGCGATGGACCGGCGCAGATTCCTCAAGAAAGGCTCGATGGGCACATTACTCTCCATCGTGGGTCCGTCCGTAGCGGGCGCCGAGCTGCGCGAAGCCCGTACCGAAGAGCCGCTCCGGTGCGCGGTAATCGGCTTCGGCCCGCAGGGGCGCGACATCGCGGCGGCCATCGAGGACATCCCCGAGATGGCGCTCGAGGCGATCTGCGACGATTACCCCATCATGCTGCGCCGTGCCCAGCGGTCCAACCCGGACACGAAGCGCGTTCCGGACTACCGTGCGGTCCTCGACGATCCGGCGGTCCAGGCCGTATTCATAGCCACCCCCACGCACCTGCATCGCCACGTGGCGATCGATGCCCTCGCGGCGGGAAAGCACGTCTACTGCGAGGCCCCGATGGCTGCAACGGTCGACGACGCCCGGGCCATGGCCGAAGCGGCCGCATCCTCTCCGGACCAGGTATTCCAGGTCGGGCTGCACCTCCGTACCGAACCCCAGTACCGGTCGGTCTTCGGGTTCATCCGTTCCGGTGCACTCGGGAAACCGCTCTACGGCAAGGCACAGTGGCATGCAAAGGACTCGTGGCGTCGGCCGACGAGCGACCCTGCCCGGCAGAAGGCCATGGACTGGCGGCTCGATCCGGAACTCAGCCTCGGAATGGTCGGCGAGTTGGGACTGCAGCAGATCGACGGATCGAACTGGGTGTTCGCGGGATTCCCGACGGCGGTACACGGGTTCTCGTCCCGGCTCTTCTGGAACGATGGACGAACGGTACCGGATACGGTGCAAACGGTGTTCGAATACGAGGGCGGGCAGCGACTGATGTGGGACGCGACCCTGGCCAGCTCGTTCGACTCGGCCTACGAACTGTATTACGGCAGCGACGCCACGATCATGCTGCGCGAGCAGAAGGCCTGGATGTTCAAGGAGGTGGATGCCCCCCAGCTGGGATGGGAGGTCTATGCGCGGCGGGACCGGTTCTACAAGGAGACCGGCATCGCGCTGCTCGCCAACGCGACCAAGCTCGACGCGATCGGTACCGACCCGACGGCCGACGACCCCAACCAGAAATCCCCGCTCTGGCACGCGCTCAAGGCCTTCGCCGACAATTACTTCTTTGGTCCGTTCCCGCCCGTGGCCGATGCGAATCTCGGATTCGCGACCACGGTCCTGGCCGTGGCCGCCCGCGACGCAGTCCGAACGGGAAACCGCGTGACGATCGAGCCGTCGGAATACCTGCCGTGATGACGGATCGCCATGCAGTCGGCGCATGACCCGGTGACGGATGCCTGCGGATCGTCCGATCTGCCGGTCTACGCGGACCGGACGCCGTACGACGACGCGCGGCTTTTCCCGCGCGGTCTTCGCGCCCTTGCCCCGGACGAGATCGACGAGCTCGAGCGGGCGGGATGCCGCGCCGACGACTGGTCCCTCGTCCGCGTGGCGCCCGGTTTTCACGCCGCCGACGTCCGGTCGGTACGATTCCGGGGCCGCGTCGCGATAGGCTCCACCGGGCATGACGTCGAACGCGCCGCGGGCCTGGTGGTCCGTTCCGGCCTCGATGACGCCACCGTGTCGGACTGCGCGCTCTCGGACGGGGTCCTCGTGGACCGTGTCGGCCTGATGCACCGGGTGGCGCTGGCCGCCGGCGCCGTCGTGACGACCACGGACGAGCTGACCCACGAGCCCGGCGGTTCTTTCGCCAACGGACGGGTGCTCCGGCTCGTCTGCAACCCCGGCGGAAGGCCGGTGGCGATCCACGCGCTGATGACGTTCGAGGACGCGTGTGTCCAGGCGTCCGATCCGGCGCCACGAGAAGCCGAAGGCGCCCGGGCCGCCGCCGCATGGCGTTCCGACTGGGCGTGGATCGGGGATTCGGCGCGTGTCGGGGGGTGCGGAAGGCTGGAATCCGCCTGGATCGGGCCGGGTGCCGTCGTCCGCGGCGCGGCGGCGATCGAACGATCAACGGTGTTTTCCACGGGACATCGTCCGACCGAAGTGCGCGACGGGGCGATCGTGCGGGACGCCGTGCTCCAATGGGGCGTTCGCGTCGCCGACGGCGCCTTCGTGGCCGACTCGATGATTTTCGAGGGTTCGGTGGTGGAACGGCACGGGATCGTGCAGGGCAGCGTCATCGGCCCCGACTGCGTCGTGGCCGAGGGTGAGGTATCGAAATCGCTCGTCGGGCCGCTCGTCGGGTTCCACCACCAGGCCCTGCTCGTCTCGGCCTACTGGCCCGAGGGACGCGGCAACGTGGGCTACGGGGCGAACGTGGGATCCAACCACACGGGCAAGGCTCCCGACCAGGAAATCCGTCCCGGAGAGGGTGCGTTCTTCGGTCTCGGGGTGAACGTCAAGTATCCTTCGGACTGGTCGCGCGCACCGTACCTGCTGCTCGCGAGCGGCACCGATACGCTGCCGCAGCGCATCACGCTTCCGTTCTCGCTCGTCGCTGCCCCGGCGCGGGCGTACGCCGACTGCCCGCCCGCACTGAACGACATCTTCCCGGGGTGGGTACTGTCCGAAAACCCGTACGCGTTGCTGCGTAACGAACTCAAGTTCGCGGAGCGGCATCGGGCCGAGCGCTCGCGCGTGGATGTCCGCGTTTTCCGCCCGGTCGTGGTGGACTCCGTGGTCGGGGCTCTCGGGGCTCTCGAGGCGCTCGGCGGCAAGTCGCACTACACGGAGCGCGACCTCGCGGGCATCGGAAAGAACGTGCTCACCGAGGCGGCGCGACTCGACGGGATCGCGGCATACCGATCGACCCTGCGCCGCCTGGCCCTGGCCGAGGCCGCGGAATCGATTCTCGGGAGCGTACCGCGAACCGGGGATTCCGGATCGCTGAGCGGGTTCCTGGGACCCGATGTCGGTTCGGATCCCGTTGCCGTCCTGAGGCTGCACGCGGCCGAGACACGGCGTTGGGCCGACGCGGTCGAAGCCTGCAAGGCGCGCGACGATCGGCGAGGCCCGCGCGTCATCGAGGACTACGCGTCGGTGCACCCCCCCGCGTCGGAGGATCCCGTGGTCCTTCGCGCGCACGACGAATCCCGGCGAACCGGGGAGCGGGTGCGCACCGCGCTGGCATCCATGGGTGTGCGCTGAGCGGCGTACCGCGCGACGGTCACGGGGGAAACCGCACGCCGAAGACGGCTTCGGCCGACCTCGTCGTCGCGTCTGCCACGGAATCCGCGTCGATGCCGCGAAGCTCGGCGAGGAACCGAGCCACGATGGCCACGTGGGCCGGTTCGTTGCGCTTGCCGCGGAACGGGACGGGGGCAAGAAAGGGTGCGTCCGTCTCGAGCACGACGCGGTCCAGCGGCACCCCGGCGATGCCGGCCGGAACCCCGCCGTTCCGGAAGGTGAGGCTGCCGCCGATCCCGAGGTGGAATCCGAGCGCGAGTACCGATTCGGCCTGCCGCGCGCTGCCTCCGAAACAATGGAAAACGCCCCGGATCCGGTCCGGACGGTCGATCCGGTCCCGCTCCTCGTGCACGACACGCACTACGTCGTCGAGCGAATCGCGCGTATGAAAGACGAGCGGGAGATCGCGCTCGGCCGCCAGCCCGATGTGTCGCCGCAGCATGTCCTCCTGCCGCTCGTCGAAGGTACGGTCCCAGTAGTGGTCCAGCCCGGTTTCGCCTACGGCGACGATCCGGTCCTCCCGCGACAGCTCCTCGATCTCCCTGAATTCGGCTTCGCCCGCGGTCTTCGTTTCGGATGGATGCAGCGCGGCCATTACCCAGATGTCGTCGTTTCGCGCCGCAAGGTCGAGCGCGGCGTGGACCGAGGCGACGTCGATGGCCGGAAGCAGGAAGGCACGCACGCCGGCGTTCCGCGCCCGGTCGAGAACCGCATCGCGGTCCGCGGCGAACGCGTCCAGGTAGATGTGGACGTGGGTATCGACGAGTCGCATGGCGGTTGCGGGACGAACGGATACGACTGGGGACGCCGGGCCGACCGTTCGAGTGCGCACAGGGTCGTTTCAGCCCCTCGTGGGGTACCTTGGAGCCGCATCGCACAACGGCCCACGACCCCGCCCGTTCCGCGCCCGACATGACGAGACTCGAACGTGTCGCCTCGATCGTCGCCGTCGCCGCGACCCTGTTGGCGCTGGGGCCCGTCGTGCGTCTCGGTATGGACCTGCGTACGTGGACGCGGTACACCGCCGACCTTCGGCCGGCGGAGGGCGCGGGTTCCGGCCCGACGGCCGAAGGGTTCGACTGGGTATGGTGGACCGAACGGGACGGCCACATCGAGGCCTCGTGGGTCTTCCCGCTGGGCCCCGGGGACCTGGCGGGCCTGCGCCGCGGAGACCGGTTCTACCTGCTCGAATACGCGCAGGTATTTGACGTCGAAGATCTGCGCTCGGCCATCCGCGGCACGCCGCCGGGCCGAACGCGCTCGTACGTCGTGCAGCGGGACGGCACGCATATCGAGGCCTCCGTGCGGCTCGCGCGGTATCCGACGTTTCTCTTTCCCAGGTCGAAGACGTTGTGGTACTTCGCGTTGTGGTCCTTCGGCGTGGGCGCCTTCCTGCATCTCGTGGGGCTCGCGGTCGCGGCGCCGCTCGCGCGGCTCCACCGCCGCTCACGGGACGAGTTCCTTCTCATCCTGCTGTCGGCGACCTGGATGGTCGCCAACCTGGCCCGGATGGTGCTGGTTACGCTGTTCGGCCCCCCCGATCCCGACTCGGCACTCGACATCGTGCAGACTGCGCTGGCCGTGGTCGGGCTGGCCGGATGGATCCTGTTCCCGGTCCTGCTCCTGCACGGCGTACTCCTGGACACGCGGCCACACCGGTACCGGCCGCGCGACATCGTGCGCGCCGTCCTCTTCGTGCCCGCCCTTGTCCTCGCGGTCGCGGTGACGGCTTCGGCGACCACCGGACTGCCCGAACCGCTGACGCTCGAAAGCCTCGTCGTCCCGATCCTGTTCTACGCGTCCTGCACCATCGGCGCGGCCGCACTCGTCGTCCAGATCGCCCACCGGGTACGGTCCGACGATGCGGACCGGCTGTTCGGCGGTTGGGGACCGTGGGGCAGCCTTGCCATCGCGACCGTGGCCTTCGTCATGGCCCTCGCGGTGATCGGCGTTCTGCCGGTCGCCGAGGGGTTTTCGAACCAGGGGGCGGGCTGGCTGCTCGTCTCGGCCCAGTTGCTCGCCGTGGTACCCGTCACGCTGTACTCGTACGGAACCCTGCGCCACGGAAAACTGGAGGACATGATCACCCGGGCGTTGATCTACCTCGTCGTTCTCGGCCTGATCTTCTTCGCCTTCGTCGCCGGAATGTCGCTCCTCGAGCCGTTCTTCGGTGGCCGCGCGGCGACCCGGAACGTCGTCGCGGGCCTGTACGTGGTCCTGCTCCTTCTCGTCGCGGACCGGCTGGCGCGCTCCCTGCGCGGGGTCTCCCGTTCGTTCTTCCGCTCGGAACACGAACGCGCGCTCCAGGACCTCAGCCGCTTCCAGGAGCGGATGCGGGACCTGCTGGATCTCGAAACGCTGTGCGCCGAGGCGGTCGAGAAGGTGGCGCGTGCCGTGCGCACACGGTCGGCCGTACTGTTCCTCAAGTCCGTCGAATCGGAGGACCGCTGGGTATCGCATACGTTCCATCCCGAGCCTCCGTACTTCACCGAGAACGATCTCCGGGCCGTCTGGCCGTGGTTCGAGGACGATCCGCGGCCGTGGTCGGCAAATCCCGAGATCGACGAACGATTCCTCCCCGAGGACGCCCGCCGGCTCCTTCTCGCGCGGCGCGCGGCGGTGGCCGTGCCGATCCGGCGCGACCGGCAGTCGGCGGGCCTGCTCGTGCTGGGCCACAAGCGATCGACGCGCCGGGTGTATACGCTCGAGGACCTGGACCTCCTGCGCTCGATCGCAGGGCAGCTCGCCCTGGCCGCCGAGCGCCTCGTCCTGGTCGAAAGGGAGCGTCTGCTCGCCCGCGAGGCGTCGGAGGCGCAACTCCTGGCGCTGAGGTCCCAGATCAATCCGCATTTCCTCTTCAATGCGCTGAATACCATCGCGGCGCTGATCGACGAACGGCCGGAAGCGGCCGAAGCGGTCGTCGAGCACCTTGCGTCGATCTTCCGCTTCACGCTCCAGGTGGGAGAACGGCCGTTCGTATCGCTGGAGGACGAGATCGGTCTCGTGTCGCACTACCTCGCCATCGAGAAGGCGCGGTTCGGCGAAACGCTCGCGCTCTCGGTGGAGGTCGAGCCGGGGTGCGGCAGCGTCCCGGTCCCGGCGTTCGTGATCCAGACCCTCGTCGAGAACGCGGTGAAGCACGGCATCGAGCGGCAGGTGGGCGGCGGTTCGGTCCGCGTCACGGCCCACCGCGTTCCCGGCGGCCTGTCGGTCGAGGTGGCGGACAGCGGTGTCGGCATCGACGCCCTGCACTCGTCCGGCGACACCTCCTTCCACGGAATCGGCCTGCGAAACGTGAGCGAGCGCCTGCGCGCCCACTACGGCAGGGACGGGCTGCTCGATCTGTCGAGCGAGCCCGGATCGGGAACGGTCGCCCGGCTCTTCCTGCCGGTTCCGGATTCACCAGACCCGCAAACTCCATGATGCGCGTATTCATCGCCGACGACGAAACGCCCGCACGCACGCGCCTGCGAAAGCTGCTGGAACCGTGGGTGGCATCCGGACGGGTAGCCGTGGCCGGAGAAGCCGCGGACGGACCCGAGGCCGTGCGCCGGATCAACCGGGGCGAGGCCGATGTCATCCTGCTGGACATCCGCATGCCCGGCCTCGACGGATTCGAGGTGCTCGAGCGCCTGGACCCCTCGTGCCGGCCGTTCGTGATATTCACGACGGCATTCGATGAATATGCCGTACGCGCCTTCGAGGCGAACGCGATCGACTACCTGCTGAAGCCGGTGTCCCGCGATAGGCTCGACGACGCCCTCGGGCGGGCGGAACGCGCGTCCGGAGCCCGGGGCCCGGCGGAGGACGACAGGATAGCGCGGCTGCTCGACTGGGTCGAAACGCAGACGTCGTCCACGCCCCGCGCCGAGCCGACCGGGCCCCCGGAGATCCGTGACGGTCCGATCCGGCAGCTCTCCATACCGTACCGCGACCGGATCCTCGTGGCGCCGGTGGAATCGGTGGTATCGGCCGAGATCGCCGACGGCATCACGCGCCTCCACGTGATCGAGGAGCCGGTGCCCGGGACGAAACCCAAGGTGAAGGCGCACATCGTGGCGTATACGCTGGACCAACTGGCAGCCCTGCTCGATCCGGAGGTCTTCATGCGGGTGCATCGATCGGCGATCGTGCACTTCGACCACATCCGCGAGATCATCCCGTGGTTCTCGGGACGATACAAGCTCGTACTGACCGGCGGCCACGAGGTGATCGCCTCCAGGGAGCGCTCGAAGGCGATCAAGGACCGGCTCCGCATCTGAGATCCGACGCCACGGGATTAGGGCGTGTTCACTCTCCTGGTTGACGCCCGCTCCGGCACGTCCTGCTAGCAGGGGCCAGATCGAAGCGGAATCGTCAACCAGGACAAACGCCCGAGGTTTGTCGGGGGGCGGGCTCGAATCCGCGCGGATCCCTTTCCGGCCAG
The DNA here is from genome assembly GCA_024711125.1 of Rhodothermales bacterium. GTDB lineage: Bacteria > Bacteroidota > Rhodothermia > Rhodothermales > UBA10348 > JANJTM01. Next base: position 27,067 of record JANJTM010000059.1, on the reverse strand, counting down.
GGCGGGCCCCGGCGTTGCGTGGCGCACGCCTGCTACACCACCCAGCCCGCCCCGGGGCCTGCCGAACATCTCGTGGTGCTATTGCGAGCGACCTCGTCCGGGAAGTGGAATAGGAGGCGAAATTCCACTTCGTCGCGCCGAGAGCGGGAAATGGCGCCCCACCAGGGCGGAATGACCGGGTAGGCTTGCCGGTGGATGAATCCCTCGGCCTCGGGCTGCCTGAGCCGGGCGGAGCGCATCTTGCGGGTGATGCGGCCGAGGTCCTTCTTCCGCTCACCGTATCGCATCACGCGCGTCGTAGCAGAACGAGTACCCGGAGCGTGAACACGCCCTAACCAAAGACGGCATGCGGGTAAGGAATTCACCCACATCGCTCTCGGAGGGTGACCTACAGACCGGGGCCCGGCTCCCGTCGTACCATTGATCCAGCCACCGGGGAGCACCGCTCCCGACGGGTGGGTCACCTCTCAGTGATGATTGGTTCTGGGTGAAGCAGCCCGACCCTGGGGGTAGCACAGCGGGTCGGGCTGCTTTCTTTTTGTGCCTGCCGCGGCTCCGCTGCACGCGAACCGCATTCCGCGCGTGTCACATCCTGCGGTTGGCCAGCGCAGGGATCGCCGACCGCACCTCGGCGAGCCGCCCCGGATCGAGGGTCGCGATCACCACGCCCTCCCCTTCGTCCCTGCGCGCGACCACGTCACCCCACGGGTCCACGATCATCGATCGGCCCCAGCTCTCGCGGTCCGGAGCGTGGGAACCCCACTGCGCGGCCGCGATCAGCCAGGCCTGGTTCTCTATCGCCCGTGCGCGCAGCAACAATTCCCAGTGCGCCCTGCCGGTGGGAACGGTAAACGCGGCGGGTACCACCAGCGCATGGACTCCGGAGGCCGACAACGCGCGGTACAGTTCCGGAAAACGCAGGTCGTAACAGATCGAAAGCCCCAGTTTCCACCCGAGCACATCGACCGTGACGAGCTTCGCGCCCGGTTCCACGTGGCGTGACTCGCGGTAGGCGGCCTCGCCGGCCAGGCTGACGTCGAACAGGTGCATCTTGTCGTACCTCGCCGCGAGCGTGCCGTCCGGGGCCCAGACCAGGAGCGAATTCGTCACCCGGTCGTCCCGGTCCGTGACCAGCGGCAGGCTCCCGGCGGCGAGGAAGATGCGGTTCCTGAGCGCAGTTTCGCGGGCGAACGAGGAAACAGGCCCCTCGCCGACCCTCTCGCCCGACAGGCGGGCCGATCCTTCGCGCCCCATGCGGCCGAAGTGTTCGGGCAACACCGCGATGCGCGCGCCGAGTCCCGCGGCTTCGTCCACGAGGCGCCCGGCACGGGCCAGGTTATCGGCAACGTCGCCGGTGGAACGAAGCTGGATGGCGGCGACAGGAAGGGGTTCGGTCGGAATCATCGGGAGTTCCTCGACGCGAAAGTACATCGTCGGTCGATTCTGCGGCCACGCCCTATCTTGGCGGTGACCATTCCCGGTTGACTCCATGCGACTCCCTCCCGTTTCCGGATCGGCACCGCGCCGGCGCCGCCCGGGCATTCCGGGTTCGGCGGCATTCCTGCTGCTCCTCCTCGTCCCCGGCTGCGCCATGCTCGGCAAGGTCGCCGCGCTGCGCTCGGTCGACTTTTCCGTCGACCGGGTGGGCGGCATCTCGCTTGCCGGCGTCGACGTGTCCGGCGTCTCCTCCTTCGACGACATCGGCCTGCTCGACGCAGGTCGGATCACGGCCGGTGTCGCCACCAAGCGTCTGCCGCTGCGCATGACGGTCTTCGTGGCCGCCGCGAACCCGTCCGACAATCCGTCGGCCCGCATGCTGCGCCTGGACTGGTCGCTGTTCCTGAATCACACCGAGACGGTGCGGGGCATCGTCGAGCAGGCGGTGGACATTCCGACCGGACAGACGGTGGCCATTCCGGTGGCGGTCGAAGTGAACCTCGCCGATTTCTTCGACAGCGGAGCGCGCGACCTCGTGAACCTCGTGCTCGGCCTGACCGGGCAGGGCAGCCGCCCGACCGACGTGCGCCTGCGCGCCACTCCGACGATCGACACGCCCATCGGCCCGATCGCCTATCCCCGCCCCATCGACATCGTACGGACCCGGGTACAGTAATGCGACTCTTCTTCCACGGCGCCGCCCGCACGGTCACGGGCTCCAAGCATCTCCTGGAACTCGAATCCGGGCATCGACTGCTGCTGGACTGCGGGCTCTTCCAGGGTCGCCGGGCGGAATCCGACGCCATGAACAGCCGGTTCGGGTTCGATCCGGCGTCCATTGACGCCGTCCTGCTCTCCCACGCGCACATCGACCACGCCGGACTGCTTCCCAAGCTGTACGCCGATGGGTTCCGGGGCCGCATCTACGCGACGCACGCCACGGTGTCGCTCAGCGGACTCCTCCTGATGGACAGCGCGCACATCCAGGAAAAGGATGTCCGCTTCGTGAACAAGATCCGTGCACGCCATGGCGAACACCCCGTGGAGCCGCTGTACACGCAGGCCGACGCCGAGGGCGTACTGGAGCTGTTCGTCGGCGTCGGCTACCGGCAGGCGTTCTCTCCCGTACCCGGGGTCTCGGTGGAATACCGGGATGCGGGACACATCCTCGGATCGGCGTCCATGACCCTCACGGTCACGGAGCGCGGAAAAGCCGCGCGGCTGGGTTTCACGGGTGACGTCGGCAACCCGGGGCGGCCGATCCTCCGCGATCCGCAGCCGATGCTCGACTGCGACTGGCTGATCTCGGAATCGACCTACGGCGGCAATGTGCACGAACCGGCCGACCGGGCGAAAGAACGACTTCTCGAGGTGATCCGGCGCACGAGCGCCCGCGGCGGCAAGGTCGTGATCCCCGCATTCGCGGTCGGAAGAACGCAGGAAATCGTGTACGCGCTCGACCAGCTGTTCAACGAGGGCAAGCTTCCGCCCATCCCGGTCTTCGTGGACAGCCCGCTCGCGGTGAGCGCGACGGGTGTCTTCCTTGCCCATCCCGAGTGTTTCGACCGGGAACTGAACCGGTACATGCTCACCGACGAGAACCCGTTCGGCTTCGACCGGCTCACGTACATCCGCGACGCCGAGAAGTCCAAGGAGCTCAACGCCTCGCGGGTGCCGATGGTGATCATCTCGGCCTCGGGCATGTGCGAGGCGGGACGCATCCTTCACCACCTGCGCAATACGATCGAGAACGACCGCAACACGGTCATGATCGTCGGGTACTGCGCCGACCATACGCTGGGAAAGAAGATCGTCGACCGGCTGCCGGAGGTGCGCATCTTCGGCGAGCCGCACCGCCTCCGGGCCGAGGTGGTCGTGATGAACTCGTTCTCGGCGCACGCCGACGAGCCGGGGATGATCGACTTCATCGGGAAAATGGATCCCGAACGGCTGAAGTCCATCTTCCTGGTGCACGGGGCACCCGACCGGCAGGAGATCATGGCCGGGACGCTGCGGTCCAAGGGATACCGGGACGTACGCATCCCGGAACAGGGCGAATCGGCCGAGCTGCGCTGATCCGGCCGGATCAGCCGACCGTCCACGCGGCCCTCGCGGGCTCGTCGCCCGTGCGGACCCACGGCGTCCATGCCAGCTGGACGGAAGTGACCTGGACGTCGCTCCGGCGCGGGGCGACCGGAACCGTCGTCACGACGAGTGACTCCGGCTCGTAGCTCGCGGTCAGCGCAGCGACGTCCGAGGAGAGCTCCGCCTCGAGTTCCGCGAGTTCGCGTCGTGCCGCCTCGAGCTTCTCCCCGGCGAGTCGCACGTCGGTCCGCTCCTGCGCCGCGCGACCGAGGCCCCGCGCGGCCTGCGAGGCACCGCCCAGCGAGGAGCGTCCCCGCCTTCCCAGCAGGGCCCCCAGGAGCGACGTGCCGACGTTCAGGGCCGCCGACAGCTTGGTCTGGTCGTATTGGGCCTCCTCCTTGACCACGCGTTCCTCGGCCGCCGCCACCCGGCGTTGAACCGCCTGGAGACGGGAGGCGTATCGGTCGCGCAGCCGGTCCACCTCGGCGTCCCGCCGCTCCCGCGCGAGCAGGCGCAGCCGCGAGCGGAAGGCCGTCTCGGTTTCGCCGGGTTGTGATACCGCATCCAGGGCCTCGCAGCGCAGCAGTTCCAACGGCCTTTCGCGGTAGACGTGGTCGCGCACGGATTCCTCCCATCGGACGTAGGAGGCCGGTCTTGCCGCTTCGGCCGGCAGCGGCTCCCAGGACGCGCCTTCGATCGGCTGCCCGGCCTGTTCCGCGCCGGTGGCGTCGAGGGCGAGCGACCACTCGATCGCGGCCGCCACCGGCACCAGCAGATCGAAGGTCTTCCAGGAGTCGAGCCCGAAATCGGCCTTCACGTATCGAACGCGGCCGGTCGCGCGCAGGCTCGGCCGGTAGACGACCGTGTCGCCCGGTCGGAACGCACCCCGAATCTCGAGCACGGTCTCCGGCACCGCCGGCGGAAGCACCGGACGATCCGATCCGGTCACGGCGGCCGATGCCGTGGAGGACGACGGCGACGGAGCCGGCCTGGGCGTTCCCAGCGATCGGACCTGTGCGGTCGACAGCGGGCCGGCGAGGTACGACAAGGCCCACCGGGTCTGGAAGAGAATCGGTGCCGCTTCATGCACGCTGTGCAGCACGAATCGCCGCTTTCCGAGCGCCGAGAGGATCCCGTCCATGGCCGCCCGTTCGAACCCGGCCCCGGACGAGGCGCCCTCGAGTCCGTCCAGAACGCGCGCCTTGTCCCGCTCGGTCTGGAGCCTTCCGAGCATCCAGGTCCCGGCATTGGACAATCCCTTGTAGTCGAGATCGACCGGGTTCTGCGTCGAGAGCACGACGCCCAGCCCGAACGCGCGGGCCTGCTTCATCAGCGTCAGCAGCGGCGTCTTCGACGGCGGGTTGGCCGTCGGCGGCACGTACCCGAACACCTCGTCCATGTACAGCAGCGCGCGCAGGCTGCCCGTGCCGGGCTGCGTGCGCATCCAGGCCACCACCTCGTGCAGGAGGCGCGTGACGAAGAACATGCGCTCGGCATCCGACAGGTGCGCGATGTACAGGATCGAAAGGCGGGGTCGCCCGTCGGGCGCCGTGAGAAGGCGGTCGATGTCCAGGGGCTCTCCCTCCCGCCAGGCCTGGAAACCCGGCGACGCCAGGAGGTTGTTGAGCAGCATCGCCAGCTGGGCGCGCTCGCCGGCGGGAAAGAACGACTCGAGATCGACGACCCCGACCGACGTGAAGGGCGGCGTCTGGACAGACCGTACCAGGTCGGCAAGCGAAAGCGACCGCCCGGAGCGCCACGCCGCGTCGAGAATGCCCGAGAGCAGGATATGCTCACGGCTGCGCACCGGATCGGGTTCGAGACCCAGGAGCGTCAGGAGTCCCGAAACCGTGCCCGCGATGCGGTCCCGGAGTCCGTCGCGGTCGTCGAGCAGCGCGGCACCCGGGGCGTCGAGGGATCCGAGGAGGGAGATCGGGGTGGCGCTGGTCGATCCCGGGGTGAACAGCGCAAGGTCCACCGCCGCACGCATGCGAGCGATGCGTGCCCCATCCTGGCCCCACCGGGCAAGCCCGGAGCGCCAGGTCTCGGCGGTCGACGCGGCGAGCGCATCCGGCGTGGTTCCGGTACGGGCGGCAGCGCCCTCGTCAATCCACGGCCTGAAGTCCTCCGCCTTGAGATCCGGAAACGTCAGCAGCAGGTTGGCCAGGTCTCCCTTGACGTCGATCGCGATGGCGGGGACTCCGTCCAGCGCGGCCTCCTCGAGCATCGAGATCCCGAGACCGGTTTTCCCGCTGCCGGTCATACCGACGATTACCGCGTGCGTCGTCAGGTCGCGCGCGTCGTAGAGCACGTCCTCGTCGCCCGGATCGCCCTCGGGCGAACCTATGGTCCGCCCGAGGTAGAAGGAGCCGGGCAATTCGAACGCGGGAAGAGCCGTGGCCGCCATCGATCAGTGGGTCACGATGCGGTCGAGGGCCTTGGCCTGCTCCACCCAGGATTCGACCTGCGACTCGGCGGCGACCTGGCGGACGAGCTTCTTTGTCTCGTTCACCTCGACCAACCTGGCGTGCAGGTTCGACGGCTTGCGGTTCGCGAGTTCGGGCACGGAATCCACGCCGGCGGCTTCGAGCAGTTCGGCATACTCGCCGCCGATGCCCTTGATGCGCATCAGGTCAGCGTGGTTCACGAACTTCAGGATCCGGGAGTATTCGATGCCCGAGGCGTCGGCGACGGACTCGCGTCCTTTTTTCGTCGCACCGTGCTCGAGCAGCTTTTCCACGGTGGTCACGCCCGCGGCCTGCAGCTTCTCGGCGTAGGCGGGGCCGATTCCTTCGATGTCGGTCAGTTTCGACATGATCCCTCCACGGGGGCTGGTGAATATCGGCACCAAAGATAGTCCCGGGGTGCCGTGGCCCGACACGCCGGAACGATCTTTCATCGCAGTCTCGACGCCGTGAAATCCCCCGGATCCCACGAGGGCTCCGGGTACTGCGGGTCCATCTCCCGCAGCGTGTCGAGCAGGATGCGCGCGACGGCGAGGTTGCGGAACCACTTCGTCTCGGCCGGGACGACGTACCACGGCGAGGCGGCCGTCGAGCAGCGCGCCAGGGCCGTTTCGTAGGCCTCGTGGTACCGATCCCACAGCTCCCGCTCGGCCAGGTCGTCGGGATTGAATTTCCATCGTTTCTCGGGCGTTTCCACGCGTTCCCGAAGCTGCTGCAGCTGGTAGTCCTTCGAGATGTGCAGCATGACCTTCACCACGCGGGTGCCGCCGTCGTGGAGAAGCCGTTCGAACGCGTTGATGTGGTCGTACCGGCGTTCGATGACGTCGGGCGGAGCCCAGCCATGCACCTTCACGATCAGCACGTCCTCGTAGTGCGAGCGGTTGAAGATGCCGACGGTGCCCTTCGGGGGAACTTCCGCGTGCACGCGCCAGAGGAAATCGCGCGCGAGCTCGGCTCGGGACGGTGCCTTGAAACCGACGACCCGGCATCCCTGCGGGTTCAGTCCCCGCGTGACGGCGCGGATCGTGGAGTCCTTTCCGCCGGTATCCATGGCCTGCAGCACCAGCAGCACGGCGCGTCGGCCCTCGGCGAAGAGCCGTTCCTGCAGTCCGGCAATGCGATCGACCGCGGCTTCCAGCTCCTCCCGCCCTTCCTTTTTTCCGATCCCGAGGTCCTGCGCCCACCCGGGGTCGCGGTCGGCGAGGTTCGGGTCCGTCCCGGGACGAACGACGAGACGTTCGAGATCGATGCGGTCGATGGCAGACATGGCTTGGCTGGCTGGTGGGTCACCGGATCCGCCCCACCGTGATGCGGGACGGCCAGGCCTCGGAACGGTGCACGGTGTGGGTCGCGGACACGAAATCGGATGCCGGGGCACGGTAGATGTTCTCGACGAACTTCTGCGGGTTGCGGTCGACGAGCGGAAACCAGCTGGATTGGACGTGGATCGCGATGCGATGCCCGGCCTTGAACGTGTGGAACACGTGGGGCGTCTCGAAAGCGACGCGGGAGACCTCGCCGGGAATGAACGGCTCCGGGAATTCGAAGTCGTTCCGGTATCGGCCGCGGAAAACCTCTCCGCGCACCATCATGCGATAACCGGCCATGGGCGTCGGCAGGTACTTCTCCTCGGCCGGCTGCCATTCCGGCTCATCCTCCGGGTACACGTCGAGCAGCTTGACGACGAAATCGGCGTCGGTGCCGGTCGTCGACACGAAGAGTTCGACCGACAGCGGCCCGGCGATCGTGTAGTCCTCGGAGAGGGGCTCGGACGTGTAGACGAGCACATCGGGCCGCCCTTCGACGAAGCGCTGGTCCTCCACCATGTATTCCCGCGTACGCTCGATTCGGCGTTCCTGCGTATACGGAACCGGGGTCGCGGGATCCGACACGTACGAGTCGGCGCCCTCGCCCGACGGCCGCTCGAAACGCACGCTGCCCCCTTCGCCGAGATAGAGATCGACGGGCACCGCCTCGTCCGGCGGCCACGCGTCGAACCGGTGCCAGGCGTTCGATCCGGACGCGAAGGCGAGCACCTCCGGAAGACCGTCGTCGCCCTTGTCCTTGAGCCGGGACTCGAAGAACGGCAAGTCGACGTTTTCGCGGTACCAGGTTGCCGTTTCCTGTCCGAACGACACGTTTCCCAACCGGTCGCCCGTGGATCGCTCCCATCCCCCGTGAAACCACGGTCCGAGCACGAGCCGGTTTTCCGTGTCCGGATTCTGCCGCTCGATCGAGCGATAGATTTCGATCGGGCCGTACGGATCCTCGGCGTCGTAGAGGCCGGCGACCGTCAGGACCGACGCCGAAACGTTGCGCAGGTTGGGGATGATGTTCCGGCGCTGCCAGAATTCGTCGTAGTCGGGATGGGCGAACATCGAGTCCCAGAACGCGATCGGGCGGGCGAAGCGCTTTTCCGGGATCGTCGATACCGGTCCGAGATCCAGGAAGAACCGGTACGCGTCCTCCTGGTCGTCGTATCCGTTCAGTCGCTCGCCGCGGGTCGGTGCAGGATTGGGCGCCATGCCCTCGAATCCGCCGAAGAAGCCGTACGCGTCCTGGAGGAAGAAGGCCCCGTTGTGGTGGAAATCGTCCCCGATGAACCAGTCACCGATCGGCGCCTGGGGCGACGTCGCACGAATGGCGGGATGCGTGTCGATGACGCTCGCCGCCGCGTAGAACCCGGGGTACGAAATCCCGTGGAGGCCGACGCGCCCATTGTGCCCGTCGACGTTCGCGAGCAGCCACTCGACGGTGTCGTACGTGTCGCTGGATTCGTCCACGTCCTCCGGAGCGTTCTTGACCGGACGGTGCGGCGTCATGTTCAGAAACGTGCCCTCGGAGAGGAACCGGCCGCGCACGTCCTGGCAGACGAAATGGTAGCCGGCTTCCAGGAAGCGTTCCGATCCCCCGGGACCCGCGCTCGGGGCGTATTCGTCGCCGTACGGCCCGCATCCGTACGGGGTGCGGCGAAGCAGGAACGGATAGTCCTCCGAACGATCCCGGGGAGAGTAGACGACCGTGTGCAGGCGCACGCCGTCCCGCATCGGGATGTCGAATTCGGCCTTGGTGTACAGCCGTTCGAGGGTGGACTGCCGCGCGTTGGCCCCGCAACCCATCGTGAGCAGGAGGGCGAAAAGAAGGAATCTCGATCGCATCGGCCTCAGGATCCGTGGAAGGTCGCCGGCGACGAACGCCGTCCCGCGCAAAGGTAGCGGGATCGCCGCAATAAACCGAGCCGGGCCTTAACCGCACCCGCGTGCGGACGATACCGCGAGTACCCCGTCCCGCACGACATGCCTCCCGTCGATCCGATGTTGCCGCAGCCCACGATGCCCGTTCGTGCCGCCCTCGTCGCGGTACTCGTGGTGGCGTCGGCCGCGGCGATCGGAACGCCGGCCTCCGCCCAGCGCCCGACGGCGTCCGACGACCCGGCGGCCCATGCGGGCGTCGCGGATTTCCGCGCCAGGGACATGGTCAGGGATCGCGACGGATTCCTCTGGATCGCGTCCGACCAGGGTCTCCTGCGCTACGACGGAACCACGTATACCCGGTACGGACCCGCAGACGGCCTGCAGTCGGCCGAATACCGCCACCTCTTCGTCGACCGCCGCAACCAGGTCTACGCGGTGTCGGATCGCGCGATCGTCCGCATCGAATACCCGGAAGGACAGATCGCCTTCACGCGCATCGTCGAGGCCGCCGACCACGTCGGGGACACCACGGTCTCGGCGCCCGGCGCGCTGTTCCAGGACCAGGCGGGGCGCGTCTGGGGCACGGACCGACACCGCATCTTCGCCCTCGACGACATCGCCAAGACCGGGAAAGCGGTGTGGCTTCCCGATACCGCGAGCCCGGCCGCCGCCGTCCACCTCGTGCAGGCCGACCGTACGCGGCTGCTGGCTGCAACGACCGAGGGGTGGTTCGGCCTCCTCGACACGTCCACGCTCACGCTCTCGCCCGTGCGCGTTCCGGGCGGAATCGGCCCCATCGCCGCGCTGACACGCAAGGCGGACGGTCATTACCTGGCGGCGACCGATCGATCGCTCGAGATCCTGGACCTCCGGGGCGACGAACTCGTGGTCGACCGTTCGATCGATTCGCCTCCCGTCCGCTCGCTCACGGTGGCCGCCGACGGTACCGTCCTGATCGGTACCGCGGCCAGTGGACTGTACCGGCTCACCCACGCGCATACCCTCGTTCCCGTGACCGGACTGCCGTCCCCGGTCGTCGACGCGGTCGCGAGCCTGGAGGATCACGGCATCATCGTGGCAACCGACGAGGGTATCGCCGCGCTCCCGGGTGCCGATTTCGCGAGTTTCTCCACCCGCCCGACGGCGGCACTCGCCCCGCTCGCGCAGGGCCCGGCCGGTTCCATCTTCTACCTGGACGCCGACGGATTGAAGGTCCTCTCGGCCTCCTCGATCGAGACCCCGACCGGCCGCCTCGTCGCGGGCGGAACCGATTTCTCGGCCGCGGTGGAAACGCCCACCGGCATCTGGATCGGTACGCGATCCGGAACGGTACTCCATCTGGGCGCGGGCGGACTGGGACCCGCGCGCGTACTGCGACTGCCCTCCGGTGCCGCCGTCACCTCGATGTCGGTCGGTCCGCTCGGCGGTGCCTGGGTGACGCAGCACGGCCGCGCCGGCATCGTGCGTATCCGCCCCGATCACTCGATGCAGGTCTACGGGGCGCCGGACGGTGTGCCCGGAAAGGCGAACTTCATCCGGTTCGTCGGCGGCGAGTGGCTCGTCGGCTCGAACGACACCGGCGGGGGCCTTCTGCGCTACGACGCGGCGCTCGATCGATTCGTGGACGCCTATCCGGCGTCGGCCGCCGGCTTCCGCCCCGAAATCTTCGACGTCACCTACTCGAACGGATCCCTCTGGCTCGCCACGGACCAGGGCCTCCTTCAGTACCGTCGCGGAGTGATCGACCGCCCGGCAGGGACCCGGAGCCTCGCGTCGTCGAAAATCACTTCCATCGCCAGCGACGACCGCGGCCTCATCTGGGTCGGAACGGACGCCGGCCTCTTCCTCCTGGAGGAAGGAGAGCTCGTTTCGTTCGACCAGAACGGCGGGAATCCGCTCGGTGCCGTGTCTGACATCGAGGTCGACGCGCTCGCGCGCCCGTGGGTCGCCACGGCGCAGGGTCTGCGCTACTGGATGCTCGCGCCGCCGACGATTCAGCCCACGCATCGCCCACGGCTCGCCACCGTGGCCGTCAACGAATCCAGGGTGGAGTCCCGCTGGAGCCTGCCGTACGGCTCCGTGCTGCGGTTCACGGTCACCGCTCCGGCCTATCCGCCGGACGGCCTCTCCTACCGGGTACGCCTGCTCGGCCGTGACGAGGCCTGGCTGCCCGAAACCCCGGACGGCAGCATCCGCCTGGCGGGACTGCCCGAGGGCCGCCACCGGTTGGAGGTCCAGGCGCGACAGCCCGGGCACGCATGGAGCGAGAGCGCGCTCGTCGAGTTCTCGATCGAAGTACCGTGGTTCATGACCTGGTGGGCGATAGCCGCCGCCGGGGCCCTGGTCCTATTCATCGTTTACGCGGTCGTCACCTCGTTTCTCTCGGCCCGCCACCGCCGGCAGGTCGAGCGAAGGCTCGCCCGGCAGGCAGAGGAACTGTCGGTGGCCAAGACCGAGTTGGAGCGCACGGTGCTCGCCCTGGACGCCGCGCGTGCAGAGGCCGAACGGGCCACCGAAGCGAAGAGCGTGTTTCTCGCCAGCATGAGCCACGAGATCCGGACGCCCATGAACGGCGTGATCGGCATGGCGTCGCTGCTGGCAGAGACCCGCCTGACCGCGGAACAGAAGGAATACGTGTCCGTCATCCGCAACAGCGGCTCGTCCCTCCTCTCGATCATCAACGACATCCTCGATTTCTCCAAGATCGAAGCGGGCCGCCTGGACCTGGACGAACACGACGTATCCCTGCGCGACCTGGTGGAATCGGCGATCGAGACCATCGCCTCGACGGCGACCGAGCGGCGCCTCGAGGTCGGATACCTGCTGTCCCCGGACCTGCCGAGAACGGTGCGGGCCGACTCGACGCGGGTACGGCAGGTCCTCGTGAACCTGCTGTCCAACGCCGTGAAGTTCACCGTGCAGGGCGAAATCGTCGTGGACGTGCGCCCGACGGCCGCCGAACCGGGCTTCGCGCGCATCGAATTCGCGGTACGGGACACGGGCGTGGGTATCCCGGAGAACCGGCTCGATGCCGTGTTCGAGAGCTTCACGCAGGCCGACAAGTCCACTACGCGGAATTTCGGCGGAACCGGACTGGGGCTCGCGATCTGTAAGCGGCTGGTCGAGCGCATGGGCGGATCCATTTCCGTCTCGAGCCGGGTGGGTCACGGATCGACCTTCCGGTTCGACGTGGTGCTCGGCATCGTCGAACCGGCCGTCTCCCAGGCCCGACGGGCCGATCGCAGCGCCGTGATCGTGGAGCCGCACGCGACCCTCCGACGGATGCTGCGGCAGGAGATGGCCGATCTCGGGTTCCACGCGACCGTTTTCGACCACATCGAGGACGTCTCGTTCGACCCGCTTCACGGCCCGGACGTCTGTCTGCTCGGCTCGGCAGGCGACCGGAACGTTCCCGAAGCCACGCACCGACTGCGCGAACGGATTCCCGCCTCGTGCCCGATCGTCCGCATCGGACGACTCGGCGAATCGCATGATTCGGATGCATGGGTCGCACGCCCCGTCAAGCACCGTTTGCTGCGCGAAGCGGTGTCTGCAGTCCGTCGATGCGAACCGGTGGACGCTTCCGGCGACGGATCGAGCCTCGAGGCGGCGCCCGGAACGACGGTGCGCATCCTCATCGCGGAGGACAACGAGATCAACCAGCGGGTGCTGCTCCGCATGCTGAACCGGCTGGGATTCGCCGCCGACGTGGTATCCAACGGCATCGAGGCAGTGGATGCATGCCGGCACCAGGCCTTCGACATGGTCCTGATGGACGTCCGTATGCCCGAAATGGACGGATTCGAGGCCGCGGCCCGCATACGCGCCGAACTCCCGGACGAGCGGCTTCCCTATCTCGTCGCCGTCACGGCCAACGCGATGGAAGGGGATCGTGACGCCTGCATCGCCGCCGGACTGCACGATTACCTGTCGAAACCGGTGGCCATCGAGGAACTGTCCCGCGTTTTGAAGGCCTCGACCGACCGGGTGAATGCCTCGTCCAGGCAGGCGACGCGGCCGGGCCGGCCGTCCGGAGATCGCGCGGCGATCCGCGAGGAATCGCGCCTGCCTTCGGCGCGAACCCCGAAGTCGGCCTGAGCGGTCGTGCGATCCCGTCGCCGTGCGACACGGGAATCTCCGCTTGATTTGCAGCGCCGGCCGCAGTAAATGGCGATGTCATCCCGTGTCGTCGCCATGAATCGCACCCCGTTCTTCGTCCTTGCCGCGCTGCTCGCTGCGTCCCCGGCCTCCGCCCAGCCCGATTACCGTCCGGCGGACGCCAACCTGGCCGCGCGGGAAGCCTTCCGCGAGGACCGTTTCGGCCTGTTCGTGCACTGGGGCGTGTATTCGGTGCTCGGTGACGGCGAGTGGGTGATGAACAACCGGTCGATCCCGGTCGAGGCCTACGAGCGGCTGCCGGACACGTTCGATCCGCAGCATTTCGACGCGCGCGAGTGGGTCCGGATGGTCAAGGACGCCGGCATGCGCTACATCACGATCACGTCGAAGCACCATGACGGCTTCGCGATGTTCGACTCGAAGGTGAGCGACTGGGACATCGTCGACCGCACGCGGTCGAAGCGCGACGTGCTGAAGGAGCTCGCCGACGCCTGCCACGAGGCGGGCATCAAGCTGTTCTTCTACTATTCGCAGCTCGACTGGCACCACCCGGACTACTTCCCGCGGGGACGCACCGGGCGGAACACCGGCCGCCCCGAATCCGGCGACTGGGACCGCTACATCGACTATATGAACGCCCAGCTGACCGAACTGCTGACGAACTACGGCCCCATCGCGGGCATCTGGTTCGACGGGTGGTGGGACCGGCCCGACGCGCCGTGGCGCCTGGACGAGACCTACGCGCTGATCCACCGCCTGCAGCCGGCGGCGCTCGTGGGGTCGAACCACCACGTCGCCCCGTTCCCCGGCGAGGACTTCCAGATGTTCGAGAAGGACCTGCCCGGAGCCAACACGGCGGGGTTCAACACGACGACGATCAGCGGGCTTCCGCTCGAGACCTGCGAGACCATCAACGGTTCGTGGGGGTACAACATCACCGATTCGCGGCACAAGTCGGTGCCGGACCTTGTCCGCTACCTCGTGCGCGCGGCGGGGCATGACGCCAACTTCCTGCTGAACGTGGGACCGATGCCCGACGGGCGTATCCAGCCCGAGCACCGGGAACGGCTCGCGGCGGTCGGTGCGTGGCTGCGGCAGTACGGCGAATCGATCTACGGAACCCGCGGCGGTCCGGTGCCGGCCGGGGACTGGGGCGTCTCGACCCGGAAGGACGGCGCGATTTACCTGCACGTGCTCGACTGGGCGGAACCCGCGCTGGCCCTGCGGTGGGATCCGTCGGTCGAGGTGACGGGCGCGCGGCTCCTCCGCACCGGGGAAACCGTGGAAGCCTCGCGTTCGGCCGACGGGCGCGCCCTGGTCGTCCGGCTGCCCGACCGCCCCACCGATCTCGTGGACGAGGTGGTCGTGATCACGACGCGATGAGCCGTCGTCGATATTTCGTGTACTACATCACGTGAAGGCCTCCAAAGCACTGGGCCGCATATTGTTCGTGGTGACCTTCGCCGGCGCACTTGGGGCGATCGGCGCCGGTCCTGCGGCCGGCCAGGTCCCGCGCCGAGCCGAAACCCTCGGCGCGCTGTCGAGTCAGCTTTCTGCCGAAGCCGCGCGGCAACGCGCCCGCGTCGATTCGCTGGTGGCCGTGACAGGCGTGGAGCGCCGGGTCGTGATCCCGCTCGGGGATACGACCGAGACCGTCTACGAACTCGTCGGCCTCGAGGGCACGCGCCCGGTCTTCCTCGGAACCCACAACGCCACCGCCGCGCGGACCGTACGCGCGCATCGACTGTCGGCGGGCGGAGGACTGGGCGTCGACGTCCGGGGCGACGGCCTCGTGCTCGGCATATGGGACGGCGGGGTCGCGTTCACCGGTCACCGGGAATTCGGGGCGCGAGCGGAGCGCGTCGATGCCACGGGCAGCGTGACCAATCATGCCACCCACGTGGCCGGCACGATGATCGCGGCGGGCGTGGCCGCCGAGGCCCGGGGCGTGGCCCCGCTCGCCCGCGTGCGGTCGTGGGACTGGAGCGACGACGCCAACGAGATGGCGCAGGCCGCGCTCGAGGGCATGTACGCCTCGAACCATTCCTACGGCTCGCTCGGGGGATGGGCCTGGAACGTGCGCAACACGGGCCGGTGGGCGTGGATGGGCGATCCCGAGGACGTGACCGACTGGAAGTTCGGGGCCTACGACGGCCGCGCGGCCGCGTTCGACGCGGTCGCGGCCGCGGCACCCGAATACGTCATCGTGCGCAGCGCGGGAAACGAACGCGCCGACCGCGGCCCCGCTCCGGGAACGCCGCACGATTATTTCTTCGGAGGATGGAAGGTCACGAACCGGCTCCGGTCGCCGGACGGGGGCGAATCCGGATTCGACACGCTGCTCGACGCCGGCAACGCGAAGAACGTGCTCGTGGTGGGCGCCGTCGAAGACGTCCTGGTCGATGAGCCGACACCTTCCGACATCCGCCTGCTCGCGCTCAGCTCCATGGGGCCGACCAACGACGGGCGCATCAAACCCGACCTCGTCGCGTCGGGCCACGAGGTCTGGTCCTCGGTCGCGACCGGGACCGCGGCCTACGCGTGGTCCTCCGGTACGTCGATGGCCGCCCCGGCCGTGGCGGGAGTTGCCGGGTTGCTGCAGCGCCTGTTCGAGCAGACGATCGGAAGGCGGCCGAGTTCTGCCCTCATCCGCGGATTGCTGATCCACACGGCCGACGAGGCAGGCCCCCACCCCGGTCCGGACTACCGCCATGGCTGGGGGCTCGTCAACGCGGGCCGCGCGGCCTCCCACCTGCTCGCCCATCGGGCCGAATCGCCGACGTGGCTCGAAGCGTCGGTCGCGCCCGGTTCGGACTTCGAAACGGGCATCGACGTCGGCGCCGACGGGATCCTGCGGGTGACGCTGGCCTGGACCGACCCGGCGGGACCGGTACAGACCGCCCCTCCGAGCGGCAGCCTCACCCATTCGGTCCTGGTGCACGACCTGGACCTGGAAATCTACGGGTTGGGCCCCACTCCCTACCTGCCGTGGGTCCTGAGCCTCAATCGGCCCGCCGACGCGGCCCGGACCGGACGGAATCCGTTGGACAACGTCGAACAGGTCTTCCGCGACGGCCTGGCACCGGGGAGGTACCGGGTGCGGGTTCTGCACCGCAAGGGCGCTGCGGCGCAGGCCTTCGCCCTGCTGCTCGGAGAGTCGTCCGACGGTCCTCCGCCGGCTCCCTCCATTTCCGGACGGCTGGTATTGGACGGGATCGGTCTTCGCGGCGTCGAGGTCGCGATCGACGGCCCGACGAACGCCCGCACCACGACCGGTCCGGACGGACGCTTCCTCTTCGACGCCATCGCACCCGGTCGGTACGTCGTGCGTCCGGACCGCTCGTTCTATGACTTCGCGCAGGAAGCCCGCGAGGTCGGCGTCGTAGCCGGAAACCACACGGCCGACTTCACCGCCCGGCCCGCGGTCCGCCTCGCGGGGCGCGCCTTCTTCCCCGCGGACCGGCTTTTCGGTCCGGACGGCTGGGACACGTCGGTCGAAGCGACGTCGCTCACGGCCGGCGGAGTGTACGGGGTCCGGCTCGATCTCGATACTTCGCTCGACCTCGAGGGCGGGCGTATCGACCTGGACCTGGACTTCGATTCCCAGATGGCGTCGTGGGCCGGCGAAATCGGACGGCAGGTCCTCGGAATGGCCGAATCCTGGACGATCTCGCGGGGCGGCCCGACGGGGTACCACCACTGGATTCCCGCCATCTGGACGTCCTTCAGGGCGCCGGAAGGCCACCGGGCCCGCGTGCCGCTGCGCGTTTTCGACGCGGGCGGAAGACTGGTCGGGGCCGATACGCTCCGGTGGACGGTCGGCCTCGCCGACGCCGTTCCGCCCGTACCGTTTGCCGTGATCCCGAACTGGGGGCGCGGGTTCGTCGAGGTGGGCACCACGGTCATCCTGGAAATGCACCTGCTCGACGGCAGCCCGATCACCCGGGCACAGCTCGTGGTGCGCGATCGCAACGAACCGTCGGTCGAGATCACCCGCCTGGCGCTCTACGACGACGGCGCCTACCGTCTCCATTTCGACGAGATCGCCGACGACCGGCGTTTCGCGGCCGCCTTCACCCCCCGGATCGAAGCCGATTTCCGCTTCGATCTCGTGGCCGAGGACGAGCGCGGCAACGTCACCGAACGCGAAGGCGTGCGCTTCCTGTCGTCGGTCCCCTTTCGAACCTCGAATGAGCGCCTGCTCGTCGCGTGGTCCGAAACCGAATCGCGTACCTCGGCACACGCGGCACTCCTGGATTCGGCCGGACTCGGCGTCGATGCGTGGGAGTACGACGTTCGGGGTGCCGTGACCGGCGAGGCGCTCTCGGCCTATCGCCTGGTAGTCTGGGCGCGCGGTGACCGGGGTTTCGACCAGGCTCCGGAGCGCGAGGCGCTCATGCGCGCCGTGGAGGGCGGTACCCCCCTCCTGGCCATGGGCGCGGGTGTCGCGTCGCCCGACGCCAGCGGGTGGACGATCGCGAGCCTGCATGCGGAGCCGCTCGGCCCGCTGCCGACCCCGACGGGCACGGGCGACCCGGCAGGCCTCGTCGAGGGTGAGTCGTCGATGCCCGGGTGGTCCGGAGTGCGCTTCCGCCTTCGCCCCGGTGCGCGCCTGGGTCACGTCGAACCGGCACAGGGCGCGGCTCCTCTTCTCCGTGTGCGCGGGCGCGTCGTCGCCTGGCGCCACGTGGGCGTCCCGGGGCGCGTCGTGGGCCTCACGTTTTCTCCCCTCGATCTCGAAGAGCCCGCCGATGCGGGCCGCCTGGTGCGGTGGCTCCTGGCCGACGCGGAAAACGACCCCGGACTGGCGCCCGTGCCCGCCGGAACGGACCTCGTCTCGCCCGCCGACGCCAACCTGGGCCTGCCGGCCGGACGGATCGACCTCGCCTGGCGCGAACAGCCCCACGCGACCTACCGGATCGAGGTATCGGCGTCCGGGTCGTTCGAGTCGCCCCTCGTCCAGGACACCCGCTCGGCGCCGCCGTACCCCTTCGACCTCGCCGAACCGGGCCTCGTCTATCGCTGGCGCGTCCGGGCGGTGTCGCCGGCCGGAGCGGGTCCGTGGTCCGACGTGCGCCTGTTCGGAGTCCCTCTCGAGAACCGACCGCCGGTCGTCGTTACGGCTCCACCCGCCGTGTCCCTGCGGGAAAGGGGCCATGCGGCGCTGCTCGACCCCGCCCCATGGTTCGTCGACCCCGACGGTGAGGCCCTCGGGTTTTCCACCTTCGCTTCGGACTCGACCGTGGTCGTCGCGACGATCGCCGAGGGCCGGCTGCGACTGCGCCCGCACGGTGCCGGGCGGGCCGTCGTGGTGGTGCAGGCCGAGTCGCCTGACGGGACCTCGGCGTCGCTTCTCCTCGACGTCGTGGTCGACGCGAACCGGCTGCCCGGGCTGCGGGTCGAGCCGGAAGCCGTCGCGCTCATCGTCGGCGGCCCCGCTCGGCAGATCTCGGCGGTATCGGACGATCCCGACGGCGATCCGGTCGAGATCCGCGTCGAGGCCGTGCCGCCGGAACTCGTGGGCGTCGACCGGCAAGAAAACGTCTTCACGCTGCAGGCCGCCCTGGCCGGGTCGGGCGTTTTCCGCGTCACGGCGACCGACACGCTCGGCGGCTCGACGTCGATCGAGGTCCCGATCTCGGTCCGGGGTAACCTCGCGCCCGCGTTCACGGTGCCGGACGCGGGCGTCAAGGCGTTCCTGGGCTCCGCCGTCACGCTGGTGCGCTCGACGCTGCTGGCCGATCCGGACGGCGACGCGCTCACGCTGTCGGCCGTGGCGGCGCCCGATGGCATCGTGGAAGTGACCGTCACCGATACGTCACTCGTGGTCGTGCCGCTCCGGCTCGGCCGGGCAGACGTCCGGCTGACGGGCGCGGACCCCTACGGCCTCTCGACCGAGAGCCTCCTGTCCGTTCTCGTCGGGCCCGACCCGGGCGACGGGAAACCCGCACCCGGCAGGTGGGCGGTCGCGGCGGTCTATCCCGTGCCGGCGTCGAACGTGCTGCACGTCCTGGTCGACGTGCCGGCCCCCGGCACGGTCACGTTCGAGCTGATCGACATGCTCGGCCGAAGAAGACTGCACCGGTCGGAAGCGGCGACCGCCGGACGACCGCGTTTCGCACTCGAAACCGCCGGCATCGCCTCGGGCGTCTACCGACTGCGGGTAACCACGCCGCGCGGCGTGTTCCTGCGTTCCATCGTGATCACCCGGTGAAACGACTCCTCGGGACCCTCGTCGCCTGGTCCGTCGCCTGGACGGTGCACCCGGCCGCGTCCCGGGCCCAGGAGGCGTGTCCCGGCGACAGCGTGTACACCTCGGCATGGGAAGCGATGGGGACCCGGTTCCGACTGCAGGTCGTGGCTCCGGATCGGACGACCGCCGAAGCCTGGGCCGAGCGGGCGCGGGAGGAGGTGGAGCGGGTCGATCGGCTCCTGAGCGACTACCGCTCCGACAGCGAGTGGGAGCGACTGCATCGGGAACGGTCCGTCGTGACGGACCCGGAACTGTTCGGCGTGCTGCGACACGTGGACGCGATCGTCGCGGCCACGGGCGGCCTCTTCGATCCGTCCGTGGGCGCGCTGATGGACGCCTGGGGGTTCCGCTCGGGACGGTTCGCCGTGCCGTCCGACTCGACGCTCGCACGGTTGACGGCGATCTCCGGGTGGAACCGTATCCGTTTCGATGCGGAAGAACGGCGTCTCACCCTACCCTCGCCGCCGTATCGACTCGACCCGGGCGGGTTCGGCAAAGGTTATGCTGCCGATCGGGTTATAGGTATTCTTGTCATGCTGGGCGCGAACTGTGCACTGCTCGACGCGGGTGCCAGCACGTACCGGGCTTCCGCACCCCCGCCCGGACGCGCCGGGTGGCCCGCAAGACTTCCGGGCAGTTCGTCGGACGGCGACGGGATCCTGTTGGCCCACGTGGCGCTCTCCACTTCGGGCGCTTCGGGCCGCTCCTTCGTGGCCGACGGCCGCACGTGGGGACACCTGCTCGACCCGCGATCGGGACGGCCCGCAGGGACCGGGGGCGTGGTCCACGTTCTCGCCGACACGGCCTTCGATGCGGACGCCTTGTCCACCGCGTTGTATGTTGCCGGCGAATCGTCGGCCCCGTCCATCCTCGCCCGTTTCCCGGGAGCCCGGGCGCGTTTCGTGCCCGGGAGCTCCGGGTGGATCGCCGCGCCGGACCCATGAACCGAGGAGCGGCCCCCGCGGCCGACCGTCCCGAACACCCGATGAAACGTCGCGATTTTCTCCAGGCCGCCCTCGCGACGGCCGCCGTTCCGCTGACGGCAGCCGCCGCGCCGGACACCGTCCCGGTCGCCGCGACCCGACGCGCTCCTGCGATCCGTTCCCGCGGAATCGAGCCGTCCGATACGCTGCGCATGGCGATCCTGGGCGCCGGGAGCCGAGGTCAGTACCTGGTGAACCAGTTCCTGCGACTTCCCGGCGTCCGGTTCGACGGGATCTGCGACGTCTACGCACCGCGTTTTGCCGAGACCCGCGCGATCACGGCCGAAGCGACGCCGACCTTCGACGATTACCGGCGCCTGCTCGACCGCGCACGCGACTTCGACGCCCTCGTGATCGCCACGCCCCTCGGACTTCACGCCGACCACGCGGTCGCCGCACTCGACGCCGGACTTCACCTGTTCCTCGAGAAGTCGTTGGCGCTCAACGTCGAAGGGTGCAACGCCATCCGCGCGGCGGCCCTCCGTTCCGACAAGGTATTCCAGATCGGAACGCAGTACCGCTACGCCGGCTGGTACGCCGAAGCCGTCCGCCGCATCCGCGCGGGCGCGATCGGACGACCGACCCACATCCACGCCTACTGGCACCGCAACTACAACTGGCGCAGGCCCGTGCCCGATCCGTCGCTCGAGCGGCTCCTCAACTGGCGCCTGTACCGCGAATGGTCCGGCGGCCTGCTCGCCGAGCTGGGCTCGCACCACATCGACACGGCGAACTGGATCTTCGAGGCGCTTCCGGAGCGGGTCGTGGGCGACGGAGGCATCACGTTCTACCGCGACGGCCGGGAGACGTTCGACCACGTACAGGCGATCTACCGCTACCCCGGCGATCGCATGCTGTTCTTCAGTTCGATCATCGGCAACCAGCGCACGGGCTTTCAGATCCAGGTCTTCGGAACGGGCGGATCGGTCGAGTTGACGCTGGAGGACGCCACGATGTACTACGAACCGGCGCGCGCCGCGAGCGCCGTACCTGCGGAATTGCTCGAATCGACCGCCGTTCCGAGCCTCTCCACCAGCGGCGACATGCCGTACCGGGGCCCCGGGGAGCGCATCGTGGTCGAACCCGAGGAGGACGGCGATCCCGGACTGCGCGCGTGCGCCGCGTTCACGCAGGTGATCCGGACCGGCATGCGGCAGGACGCGGGCATCGACGTGGCGTGGGCCGGCGGCGTTTCGGTGGCGTGCGGCATCGAGGCGATCCGGTCGGGAACACCGGTTTCGATCGCGGACCGCGTGGCATCCGGGGGTTAGGACTGCATTAAGAGGACGCGGGGGGCTTTAGGACGGGTGGAAACGGACGATTCCTGCCCTGACGCGGTTCCGGTCGCAGCACCCGCTGCATTCCCGGACCGGGATCGTATCCACAACCCTCCTACGGAAATTCCCCGCCAACAGCCATGAAGCAGTTCGCCCTCACTACCCTGGCCATCGCCGCCCTGGTGATTATCACGCCGCAGTTCGCTGCGGCGCAGACGGCCAATCACACGGTCAACGTCAACGTGCAGGCCATCAACGTGATTTCGGTCGCCGCCGGGCCGACGATCAACATCACGAACGCGACGGCCGGTTCCGAACCCGATTCGAATACGGGCGCCTCGACCTACGCCATCACGACCAACGGCTCGGGCAAGAAGATCACCGCCCAGACCGACGTCGCGATGCCGACCGGCGTCACGCTCTCGCTCAACATGACCGCCCCGACCGGCGGTACCTCGGCCGGCAACCAGGCCCTGGGCACCACGGCGGTCGACATGGTCACCGGTGTGTCGAAGAAGGCCGAAAGCGGCATCGGCATGACCTACACGGCTGCCGCGACCGTGGCCGCCGACATCCAGAACAACGCGTTCGTCGTGACCTTCACGATCACGAACTGAACCCGGTTCGACAGCGGATGCCCCGGAACGGGGGCGCCCCACGGCGCCCCCGTTTTTTTTGCCGCCACCCGCCCGTTCGCGCCGCCCCACGGCCGCGCAGACCCCGGGGACACCGCACGCGGAAAATCAGCGCAGACGCCCCGATTCGTGCGCCTTTTGGCACGACAATCGCCCTCTGCTCCGCGTCACCACGACCCGTTCCATGTCCAGCGTTTTCCGCCCCCTGTTATCTGCCCCGCGCACGCGTCGACTCCTCGTCGTCGCGGTGCTGGCGTGGATCGGCACGGAGGGCGCTTCGGCCCAGGGCAACAACCAGATCCGCATCACGGGCGGAACGGTGACGCTGTCGGTCGTGGCCGCCGTACCCGGGCAGGAACCGACCGATGTCACCAACCAGAATACGCGTCTTTCGTGGGGCCGACCCCGCGACATCGCGAAAATCGTGGTGTACAGCTCGTGTCCGGGACAGTCGTTCGACCTCTCGATCGAAGCGATCTCGCTCGTGAACGGCACCGGGACCGGTCCGGTATCGCTCTTCGACGGCATGGCCCCGATGGACCTCGTGGTGGACATGCCCGCCAACCAACGCGGCGAGGCCACCCTGCGATACCTCGCCACGGCCACCGTCGACCAGGGTACCTCCACCGAGAACGGTACCGACGCACACACCCTCACCTTCACCCTCGTCACTCCCTGACCATGGAAAGGCTTTCCGCGCTCCTTGCACTCCTTGCCGCCTGTTCGGTCGGCACGGCACACGCCCAGCTCAACGTGCTGGGCGAGCTGGCCTACGACCTGCCGGCAATCCCGGGGCAGTACATCGAACGGAGCTTCGAGGTCGAGAATCTCGGCGAGGAGCCCGTGACGGCGCGGCTCTACCAGACCGACTACTCGTTCGCGGCCGATGGGTCCAACGCCTTCGGCGCGCCGGGCTCGGTATCCCGTTCCAACGCCTCCTGGGTCACCTACGAGCCCTCCGTCATCGTGATCGAACCCGGCCTGCGGGAGACGGTGCGATTCCGCGTGCAGGTCCCGTCAGAGCTTCCCGAGGGCCACGACGCCGGATCGTTCTGGAGCATGTTGATGATCGAAGGCGTGCCGAAGGATGAGGGCGCGGCACCGGCCGAGGGCCAGATCGGCGTGCGGCAGATCACGCGGTTCGGCGTGCAGATCGCCACGCACCTCGGCCAGGGCACCCCCTCGATCGAATTCACCAACGGGGGCCTCGAGGCGACCGACGACGGCCCGGTGCTCCGCATCGACGTCGTCAATACCGGCGACGTGTTCCTCCGTCCCGGCGTGACGCTGCGCATCGTCGACGACGCGGGCCGGGAGATCGGTTCGTATTCGTCCGACCCGAAACGCCTCTACCCCGGCACCTCGGTACGGCACGTCGTGCGACTGCAGGGCGCGGCGCCCGGATCGTACTCGGCGATCCTCATCGCCGACGCAGGTGACGAGAACGTATTCGGGGCGTCACTTAATCTGACACTTTAAGTCCGGTTTCTACCTGCAGGACCCCGTGGTCCGCCCGCTCACCATAGCGCTCCTTCTCCTGGCCGCCGCGACCTCACCGGACGCGGCGGCCCAGTCGCGTCTTCGCCTCTCACCGGTCGGCGACGAGGTGAAGCCGGTCGCGGCGGGCGCGATCGCGACCGTGCTCTTCCGCGCCGATAACCTGGGAACGGACACCCTGGCGGTGGCGACCTCGATCGAACTTCCCGAGGGCTGGACGGTAGCGGCCCGCCCCGCACCCCTCCGCCTGGCACCGGGCGCGTCCGGCAACCTGCTCGTGGCGTTCAAGACCGGGCGGAAGGCGTTGCCCGACACTTCTATCGTCGGTCTGCACGCCCTCGCGGCGGACGGCGACACGCTCTCCTCGGCGCACAGCCCGGTCCGCGTCCTGGCGTCGCGCAGACTCCAGGCCTCGGTGCTCGCCGCCCCCCAGGCAGCGCCTACGCAGGACTCCCACACCGTACGCTTTGCCGTGACCAACGACGGTAACGTGCGGCAGGGCATTGACTTGCACGTGTCCAGCTCGCTTGGTTTCGAGGTGGAATTCACCCCTTCGCGCCTGCAGCTCGCGCCGTTCGCATCGGCCGAAGTCGTGGCCGTCATCACCCCCGATCCGCGCATCGACGGGCGCCACCGGCACCTCCTGGCCCTGACGGCCACCGGAGAATCCTCGGGCGGAGAGTCCCCCTCGGCCCGTACACAGGCCGAAACCCTCGTCATGCCCCGCGGCCGGTCACTGGCCGCCCGCGGTCGCACCATTCCCGTCCGGCTCGGGGTCTCGGCCCAGTCCGTCGACGGCTACTCCTCGCGGCAGTTCGACCTCTCGGTCGCCGAGTGGAACGTCGCCGGCGGAACGGCCGATATCACCGTACGTGGACCCCGGCCTACGCGCTCAGGGCTCTTCGCCTCGCAGGACTTCTACCAGGCCTCCTATACCCGGGCCGGCTACGACGTCCGGCTCGGCGACCAGTACGTGCGCCAGACCGAACTGGTAACCCAGGGCGCCCCGGGGTTCGGCCTTCGCGTCGCCGGCCCGATCGGACGCCTCGAGGCGGCCGCGTACGCGTTGCGCTCGCGGTACGGATTCCCGACCAGGGACCGCCAGGGCCTCAGCCTCGGACTCCCGCTCGGAGCCGGTTTCCGGGTCGGCCTCGAAGCGACCACCGAACGTTATCTCGCCGCGTCGCGCGCCGCGTCGCTGACGGCCGATTGGGCCCCGTCGCCCACCACCGGCGTGCACGTGGAAGCCGCCGCCGGATCGTACGACGGGGAGACCGGCACCGGCCTGTCGACCCGGGCGCGGTTCTCCGGCGACGGCCGCCGGATCGATCTCCGGTACCACCGGGCCACCTCCGGATTCCCGGGCACGTTCCGTGGCACCACCCAGGTCACCGGCTCGGGTTCGATCACCCTCGTCCGGCGGCTCTCGCTCGACGCGATGTTCCAGTCGACCCGCCGCGCGTACGACTTCTCGAGCGCGGCGCCGACTACCCAGGAATACGGCCGGATCGGGTTGGCCAACGTTCTTCGCCTGCCGCTCGGCTTCTCCCTGCAGCACGGTGTCGCCGCATCGGAACGGACGCACGTCTCTGCGGCCCAGGGCATCGACAGGCGCGAACTCGGCCTCTCGACCTTCGCCTCGCTCAGCCACGCCCGCGTCGGCGCCCGGTTCGCGTACGAACGCGGCGTGACAGACGGAGTGATTTCCGCGCAATCCTTCGGGCACTCGGACCTCACGTTTTACTTTAGGTACGGACGTCTCGCCGTCAACCTGTCGGCGTCGCAGGACGACGGCCCCCGGGTCTTCTTCCCCGTCGATTCGCGCCGTCGCCAGCTGGGTGCCGGCATGACGTTGCGCGTCGGGCAGGGTCTCACGGCCGACCTCCAGTATTACTTCAACGAGAGCACGTCGCCGTATGCATTCCGCATGCATCTCGGAGAGGCCGAACTCGCGTACCGCCTTCCCTTCGGACACGAACTGGCCGTGCGCTCGCGGGTGGTAGTGAACGAGAGCGGGTACCGTTCGACGCGCGACGTGGCGGGGGGCATCGCCTACCGCGTGCCTCTGGATGTGCCGGCCTCCGGACGGGCTGCGGGCGTACACGGAAAGATCCTGCTCGCCGAATCAGGCCGGCCGGCACGGGACGTCATCGTGCGCCTCGGCGAGCAGACCGTGCTGACCGATGCGCACGGGCGGTTCTGGTTCGGCCGCGCCGGCGACGGCAGGATCGACGTCGACGCCTCGCTCATCGATCCCTGGCTCGTCGTGCTCAACCCGGAGGCGCTCGAGTTCGGGCAGCCGACCGGCTCGACGATCGAGATCTACCTCACTCCGGGCTCGTCCGTGTCCGGGGCATTCGTGCTCGACGAACGGTCCTCGCCCGACATGCTCGCCGACGACGTGTCCCAGGACGACCTCGCGATCCGCGGCATGACCGTCGTCGCGTCGAACGGCGCGGTCGAGCGTCTCGCCATGACGGGTGTCGACGGCAGCTTCCGGCTCACCGGCCTCCCTCCCGGCACGTGGGTCCTTTCGGCCCGGGCCTCGACGATCCCCGCCGGGTTCCGGGCACCGGAGGAGCCGATCGAGGTGACCGTGGGTCCGGGCGCCCGGGCCGAGGTCAACATCCCGGTCTCCCGACGCAGCCGCGCCGTCCGTATGGTCGGCTCGGCTTCGCTGTCGCTGGCGGCTCCGTCGGATCGGGTCGTACCGGCAGGCGCCGAAGCGTTCCCCAATGACCTCCCGGTCGATGCACCGGCCGGCCCGGAACCGACCGACGGACCGGGCCATGCCGAGAGCGCCCGACCGGAATCCCCGTCCATGCCCGAGGTCCGGGACACGGCCGACCTCGCTCCCGCCGCCGCCCTGCCGTCGTACACGCCCGATGCCGACCTCGCACCGGGCCGGGACCGGCGTCGTGCGGGCCTTGCGCTCCTGCTGGCACTGGCGGCGGCCCTGGTCTTCCTCCGGCTCGGCCTTCGCGCCCGCAAGGTCCGCGTGCGCCGGGTACGGCATGCCGTGATCCATCGGCCGTCCCGGATGCGCCTGGTTGCCGGTGGGCGCAGGGCGCTTCGGTCCACCGGAACGCACGGATCCGCCGCCTCTTCGTAACCGCTGCGTG
>JANJTM010000040.1 GCA_024711125.1 Rhodothermales bacterium | reverse complement strand
GCCACCGCCCGCCCCCCCCGACGCCGAGGACCTCTTCATCCGGGTGACACCGAGCAAACGCTCGGCGCTGCAGGGAGAGCAGGTGGTCGTGCGATACGATCTCTTCTTCCGGGAGGGCATCCAGCTCCGCCAGAGTCGTCTCACCGATTCCTGGGACGCCGAGGGATTCTGGAGGGAGGAACTCGACGTCGATTCGCGTCCGGTGCCCCGCACGGTCGTGGAGAACGGCCTCCGATACAATACGATCACCCTGAAACGGGCCGCCGTCTTCCCCACCCGATCGGGCGAATTGTCGATCGACGCACTCAAGATCGAAACCGAAGCGGTGCTTCCGTCCCGTACCCGGGACCCGATTTCGCGGCTTTTCGCGCTGAACGGCAGGTTCGTGCCGATCGAACTGGCGTCGGCTCCGCTCACGGTACGCGTCGAGCCCCTGCCCGCCCCGCCGCCCTCGTTCAAGGGAGCCGTGGGGCAGTACCGCATGGCCGTCCGCTTCGATCGGACCGAGGTCCCGGCAGGCGGATCCGTCACGCTGACCGTCACGCTGTCGGGCACGGGCAACATCGCGACGCTCGCGGCTCCCACCTTCTCGGTACCGGGCGCCTTCGAGCGGTACGAACCGCGGGAAACGGTGGAGATCGACCGCAGCGGCGATGTTCTCCGCGGATCCAAGTCCTTCGAATACGTGTTGGTCGCGCGGTCGCACGGCAGGTTCGAGATCCCCGGCATCCCGTTCACGGCGTACGATCCGGCCGCCGGCCGGTGGGCCTCCACGACGTCTGACCCGGTCGTGATCACCGTGACGGGCTCGGGCGATGCCCTGCCCGTCGCGCGGGCGACCTCCGGAGGACTACCCGTCGATGACATCGCCGGTCCGCTGCTGGAAGATCCCGACTGGTTCCACACGGACCGCACCCCGCTTCATCGATCCCCGTGGCCATACGCCCTGGTCCTCGTACCGGCCCTCGCGGTGACGGGTTTGTGGTTCGACGAGCGGCGACGGCGCCGACTGGCCGCCGACCCGGCGCTCGCCCGTCGGAAACGGGCGCATCCCTTGGCTCGGAAGCACCTCGCACGGGCGGCTTCGCTGCTCGAGACCGGGCAGGCCCGTCCGTATTACGAGGAACTCGCCCGCGCGCTCACGGGGTTCGCGGCCGATCGACTCGACCTGTCGGAACACGGAGTGACCCGCGAACGCCTCGCCGGCGCGCTCGTGCAGTCCGGCGTGGACGCTTCCCTCGCCGAGCGGCTGGTTGCCTTCCTCGACGCGTGCGACCTGGCGAGATTCTCGCCGGTCGTGCCCCCGCAGGCGCGCATGGAGGAGGATCGCGATACGGCCGCCGACCTGCTCGTTCGACTCGACGACGCCTTTCGCGCGTGAACCGCATGCGCATCCCCCCGCTTATCCTGGGCTTCGTGATCCTGCTGTCGCCGGGACCTGCCCTTGCGCAGTCATCCGAGACCGTGCGCCGCTACGACGACGGGACTCGCCGCCTCGAGGCCGGCGATTACGCCGGTGCCGTGGCGGCCTACGAGGAAGTCCTGGCCACGGGTACGGCCAGCCGGGCGCTGTACTACAACATGGGGATCGCCCAATACCGGCTTGACCGGCTCGGACAGGCCGTCCGGTATTTCGAAAAGGTACTGGCCGTGGAGCCGGGAGACCGGTTGGCCCAGCACAACCTCGACATCGTGCGATCGAAACTCACGGACCGGATCACCCGGTTGCCGGAGCCCG
Source organism: Rhodothermales bacterium (assembly GCA_024711125.1). Lineage (GTDB taxonomy): Bacteria > Bacteroidota > Rhodothermia > Rhodothermales > UBA10348 > JANJTM01. The sequence goes on along the minus strand of JANJTM010000040.1, from coordinate 32,570 downwards.
TCTGGCGACGGTTCGGTCGGTTCGTGGTCCACACGTTCGGAACCTCGGGCCTCTTCTCCATCGGGGCCGCGGCATGGCTTGCGCTCGCGTCGATCGTCGCGCTGGTCGTGCGGCGGGGCCGCGCGACCGATTGGATGCGCCGCGGAATCCTGGTCAGCGCTTCCGTCGCCGTACTTTTCCTCGGTGCCGCGTTTATCGGCTCGGCCGTTCCCCCGTCAGGCGAGCGCTCGGTGGTCGTGGCCGAAACGGCCACGCTGGCCTCTTCGGCCGGATCGGCGGAACCGGTGCAGGAACTGCACGAAGGCACCGTAGTCGAGGTACTGGAGACGCGCGAAGGATGGGCCCGGGTGCGCCTCCTCAACGGCACTACCGGCTGGATCGACACCGCGGGCCTGGCGCCCATCTGAGCCTTGCATGGAACCGAGCGTACTACACAACCCGTCGCAGGCAGGCTGGATCGAGGTCATCTGCGGGTCCATGTTCAGCGGTAAGACCGAGGAACTGATCCGCCGCATGAAGCGGGCCCGGATCGCGCGACAGCGGGTCGAGATTTTCAAGCCCGCCCTGGATACCCGGTACGCCGCCGCGGCCGTGGTTTCCCACGACGAGTCCTCGATTCCGTCCACCCCGGTCTCGTCCCCCTCGCAGATCCTGCTCCTGGCCGGTGAAGCCGACGTGGTGGGCATCGACGAAGGCCAGTTCTTCGACGACTCGCTCGTCGACGTCGTCACGCGGCTCGCGCAGGAAGGACGGCGCGTCATCGTGGCCGGCCTCGACCAGGACTACCTCGGTCGCCCGTTCGAGCCCATGCCGCGGCTCATGGCGATCGCGGAATACGTGACGAAACTGCATGCCATCTGCGTCGTGTGCGGCGCGCCGGCGAACCATTCCCAGCGCCTCGTATCGTCCGGCGACCGGCTGCTCCTCGGTGCCACCGAATCGTACGAGCCCCGATGCCGTCGCTGCTTCCAACCGGAACGACGGGGCGACAGCCACCAGGAGCCGGTTCGGTCCACGCAGACCCCCGAAGGTTCGGCGCTCTGAGCCGCCTCAGGCGGCCGAACGGGCCGATCCCACACGGTAGAGTACCTCGTCGAGGGCCCAGAGCCCGAGTCCGATCGTTCCGAGCACGGCCAGGGAGGCTACCGGCTCCCAGATGACCAAGCCTCCCACGAAACCGAGCACGCCGCCCAGGTACTTGATGTAGTTGAGCTGTTCGTTCGTGGATTTCTTCAGCAGGTCCTCGAGGCGCGCCTCGTCGTACTTCGCCATGTTCGACATGATCATGGAGTACACGTCGAGCTGCTCCACGAAACCGAGCACCGCCTTCGTCGCCCAAGCCTCGATATCCTCTGCGCGAGCCTCGATCCGGGCCGGGATGCGGTCGAGCAGGGTATCCATCTCGTCGAGCACCAGGTCGAGCGACGCCGGAAGCTGGTGAATGGCCCGGTCAAGTCGACGCTTGAAGTCGTCCTCGTTCAGGTAGCGATATGCCTTCAGCGCCAGGCCCGTCACGCCTTCGCCGACCGCCGCCTCGATCTTCTCGGCCAGGAAATCGACGATGCGCCTGCGCACTTCCTCGGACGTGAGCACGCGCTCCACGTAGTCGGCGGTCAGCGCCTTCAGTTCCCTGCGGAACTCCGGATCCTCGAGCACCCCCCGCGTAACGGATAGCGCCATTTCCCGGTACTTCGGGATGATCCGTGCCTCCTCGATCTTGCGCTTGATGATCTCTTCGTTGATCAGTTCGTCCGAGACCGCGCGGGCGAGCCGGTAGATCACGCGCTCGCGCTGTGCGGGGACCAGCCCCTGTCCGAACACCGGCCTGCGCCGGCGCGGCCGGAAGAGCATCGAGATGGCAAGCCAGTTCGTGTAGAAGCCGATCAGACCCGACACCGCCAGGATGCGCAGCAGCCCCTCGAGCACGAAGGAGTGCCCTGCGACCGGGATCGACACGCCCCGAAAATCCCAGGCGAACGACGCGACGAACAGCGAGCCGAGCGCCCACGGAACCAGGCGCAGCACCCGAAGGGCTCCCGCGTGGCTTCCTTCGACCCTCGGGGGCTCCGGCGCTGCCCGCTCCCGGGGCACGGCGGGCGGAAGATGCCGGCGCAGGGCGGCACCGACCAGCGCTCTCAGATCGCGCGCCCGTGCCCGGGTGACGGCCCGCGCCTCGTGCACGGAGCCGACGGGACCCGTCCCCGCGGGGTCGGGAAGCACCGGGTCAGGGCTCGCGGGACCCGATCCCGCGGCTCCCGTGTCACCCGGGGACGCCGGCGCCTCGGATTCCATCGGCTCCACGTCAGCGCCCCATGGGAAAAACCCGCGCGGCGTCGGCGGCCATGCCGCCGATCACCCGGGCGATATGCTCGTCGAGATCGACACCGAGCGCCTCGGCCCCGTCGCGGATGTCGTCCCGGCTGACCGCCGCGGCGAACGCCTTGTCCTTCAGCTTCTTGCGAACCGACTTCGGCTCCAGGCCGTCGATGCCGGTCGGACGCACGTACGCGCACGCCGTGATGAATCCTGCCAACTCGTCGACGGCGAACAGCGTCTTCGCGAGCAACGTGACCCGCGGTACGCCGGTGTAGGATGCGTGTCCGAGGATCGCCTCCGTCATCTCGTCCGGGTACCCCAGTTCGCGCAGCCTCGCCACCCCGACGCGCGGATGCTCTTCCGGCGTAGGATGTTTCTCGTAGTCCATGTCGTGCAGCAGCCCCGTGGCGCGCCAGAGGGACTCATCCTCGCCGAAGTGCCTGGCGTATGCGGCCATCCCGGCCTCGACCGCGTAGGCGTGGCGGCGCAGGCTGTCTGATTCGGTCCACGCGTGGAATAGCTCCAGGGATTCCTCGTAGGTCGGCATGCTCAGAAAAGGTCTACGATGCGCATTTCCTTGAGATACCTGCCCGGGTTGGCGCGGAAATCGGCGAGAAGCGCCTCGATCGACACCAGCACCGAATCGGTTCTCCGGTACAGGGAGGGATCGTTCACGAGCAACCCGACGGTGCCTTCGCCGCGGTTGATCTTTCCGAGCAACGTATCCACGCCGCCGAGGGTGCGGTCCAGCCCAGCGAGCGTGGCATCCATCCTTCGCACCAGGCCCCGCAGATCCTGGACGGCGGCCGCGAGCGAGTCACCCCCACCCACGGCGTTCGAGAGTGCGCCGGTGAGCGAGTCGACGTTCGTCAGGATGGAGCTTACCCGGCGCCGCTCGGCGCGCAGCGTCTCGTCGAGTGCGCCGACCGTCGAACGCACCGAGAGCAGCAGCATGCGAACGTCGCTCGCCGGATCCTCCAATTGCGTACGCGACGAGGTGAGCACGCCCCCTAGGTCCTCCATGACCCGGTCCACCTGGTCGAGCAGGACCGGAGCCCGATTCGCGAGCGACGTGAGCAGGTCGGGCTCGGAGCGGTTCGGGAGAAACCCGCCCGAGGGCACGGGTTCCCCTCCCGGCGGTCCGAGCAGCAGGTCCATGCGAACGACACCCAGCGCGTCGAGCCCGGAGACCGCGGTTTCGGTGCCCTCGCGAACGGGAACGTCGCGGTCCACGTGGAAACGAACGCGCACCCGGTTGTTCTCGGGGTTGATGAAGACCTCGTCGACCGACCCCACCGTCACCCCGTTGACCCTCACGACGTTGCCGGGAATCAGCCCCGCCGCGTCGTCCAACTCGGTTTCGAGGTCGTACGTCGTGCGAAAGAGCGGAAGGTCCTCGAAGAACCGGATGCCCAGCACGAAGATGACGCCGGCCAGGATGATCGAGATGCCGACCTTGAGTTCGTTCGAGTACTTCACGGAAGCTGCTCCTTCGATCGGGCCTCCCGTGCCGCGGGATTCCCGATCTGGTATTCGTTGGCCTTCACGAAGGCGGTGAGGACAGGATCGGTCGAAGCGTGCAGATCGTCGATCGTTCCCACCCAGTGCATGCGCCCCTCGTAGACGAACGCCGCGCGGTCCGCGATGTCGAGCACCGAGTGCATGTCGTGCGTGACCACGATCGAGGTCACGTTGAGGCGGCGCGTCAGGTCCTTTATGAGCACGTCGATCGTATTCGACGTCTCGGGGTCGAGGCCCGACGTCGGTTCGTCGTAGATCACGTAGCGGGGCTTGAGCGCAATGGCCCGTGCCAGCGCGACCCGCTTGCGCATTCCGCCCGACAGGTCGGCGGGCATCTTGGGTCCCGCGTCGGGCAGTTCGACCAGCGCCAGGCACTGGAGGACCTCGTCGCGGATCTGTGTCTCGCTCATCGTGGTGAACGTGCGCAGCGGGAAAGCGACGTTCTCGAACGAGTCCATGGAGTCGAAAAGCGCACCCCCCTGGAACAGCACGCCGAAATTCCGCCGCACGCGTCGCAGCTCGCCGTACGATATGGCGTTGATGTCCACCCCGTCCACGAGTACGCGCCCGCGGTCCGGCCTCAGGAGGCCGATCAGGTGTTTCATCAGCACCGACTTGCCTGAACCCGAACGACCGATGATGGCCGTGGTCCGCCCCTCCGGAATGTCCAGGCTCACGCCCCGCAGCACGGGGCGCCCTTCGAAGCTCTTGTCGAGTTGTTCTACCCGGATCATCGTTCAGAGAAGGGTGGCCGCCAGGACGAGGTCGGCAAGCAGGAGATAGACACAGCTGAGCACGGCGGCCTGCGTGGTCGCGCGCCCGACCCCCTCGGCACCCCCGTCGGCGTAGTAACCCATGTAGCAGGATACGCTCGTGATCGCGAACCCGAATACGAACGCCTTGATGACGCCGAAAACGGGATCGAATGGCTGGAAGTACTCGCGCGCTCCGTCCAGGAAGTCACCCGCCGGCACGAAACCGCCGAGTGAACCCACGAGCAGGCCGCCCGAGATGCCGACGAACGTGCCGATGACGTAGAGGACGGGAAACATGACGATACCGGCCAGTACGCGGGGCACGATCAGGTAACCCACCGAGTTCAGACCCATCGACTCCAGCGCGTCGATCTGCTCGGTGACCCGCATCGTTCCGATCTCGGCGGCAATGCGCGCTCCCACGCGACCGGCCAGGATGAACCCCGTGACGACCGCGCCGAGTTCGAGCACCATCGAGGACGTCACGATGGCGCCGATGATCGAATCCGGGATGAACGGCGAAACGAGCTGGTAGGCCGTCTGCACCGTCGTCACGGCCCCCGAGAACGCCGTGGCCATGCACACGATCGGAAGCGAGTCCACGCCCACGCGCATCATCTGCGTACCGATGTTGCGCCGGTACGTACCCCACTCCGTCAACGTGGACACCGCCCCGAGCATCAGCACGCTGTATCGGCCCAGTGCCGAGAACTGCCGGGTGATCAGCGGGACGGAAGAAGGCATCGGCGGCGATCGAATCTCGGGGCGCGCCCGCGGGATGTCGTTCGGGGCGCGGCAGGAGGCGGATACGTCCTTGTCCCCGAATTGATGCCGCGCCATGTAAAGACTGGGTGATGATTGGCCCGAGGGTGTTTCGCGCGGCGTATGTCACGCAGTTGTCGTCCACGTCCTCTATCATGACACCGGCCGCCCCGCCCGGGAACCGCTCCGGGACCCGGACCCGGACCCGGCCCTTGCGCGGTGCGCTGCGGCCCGCTCCACCCAACCGAACCCGGTTTCCGATCGATGGCCAAGTCCCGAACCCGGTACGTCTGCCAGTCCTGCGGTCACGAATCCGCCCGTTGGGTGGGCCGGTGTCCCGGCTGCGAAGCGTGGAATACGCTGGTCGAAGAGATCGTGGCGACCGGGCCCGGCGCCCGCGCGGCCCAGGGCCGTCCCGGGCGGTCCGTGCGGCTGGCCGACGTGGAATCGGGGTCCGAACCGCGTTTTCCGACCGGAATCGAGGAGTTCGACCGGGTGCTCGGGGGCGGAATCGTACCGGGCTCCGTGGTGCTGGTGGCCGGCGACCCGGGTATCGGCAAGAGCACGCTCATGACCGAGGTCGCGGCCCTGCTCGCGCCGCAGGGCGTGCTGTACGTGTGCGGAGAGGAGTCGCCGGCGCAGGTGCGTCTCCGCGCCGACCGGCTCGAGGTGGACGGATCGGACGTGCGCCTCCTCGCCGAGACGGACGTCGACACGATCCTCGCCAGCGCCGAAGAGCTCGATCCTGCGGTGGCGGTCATCGACTCCATCCAGACCCTGTACCGTCCCGACCTTCCTTCCGCGCCCGGTTCGGTCGCGCAGGTACGGGAGTGCGCCGCCCTCCTCATGCGCAGGGCCAAGTCCTCGGGCATGGCCACGTTCGTCGTCGGCCATGTGACCAAGGACGGCACCATCGCAGGCCCGAGGGTACTCGAGCATATGGTCGACACGGTCGTGCACCTCGAAGGCGACCGCCACCATGCCTACCGCGTACTGCGCGCCGTCAAGAACCGGTTCGGATCGACGAACGAGATCGGCGTCTTCGAGATGCAGTCGTCCGGCTTGAAACCGGTCGCCAACCCCAGCGAGATCTTCCTGTCGGAGCGGAACACGGGCGCCAGCGGTTCGGCGGTGATCTGCGCGGTCGAAGGCACCCGCCCCGTGCTGGCCGAAATCCAGGCGCTGGTGACCCCCACGTCCTACCCGTCGCCGCAGCGTACGGCCGACGGTTTCGATACCCGGCGCCTCCAGCTGCTGCTCGCGGTACTCGAGAAGCGGGAGGGCATTCGCCTGGCCGCGCAGGACGTATTCGTCAACGTGGCCGGTGGCCTGCGATTGACCGAACCCGCGGTGGACCTCGGTATCGCCATGGCCGTCGTCTCGTCGCTGCGGGACCGCGCCCTCCCCGCCGACACGGTGGTCGTCGGCGAGGTCGGCCTGTCCGGTGAGGTGCGCTCGGTTCCGCAGCTCGCGACGCGGCTCAAGGAAGCCGCGAAGCTCGGATTCCGCTCGGCCGTCGTGCCGGCGTACGGCCTGCACGCCGGGATCGCGCCGCAATCCCTCGAACTCGTTCCGGTTTCGCGGCTTCGGGAGGCGATCGACCGTCTGTTCTGACGTCGCCCGGCCCGGGTCGTGACCGTCAGGCCCGCGCCCGGTGTTCCACCGACCCGTCCTCGTGCCCGACGAGCACGTCGGTGGCCAGTCCCACGAAAATGCCGTGGTCGAAGACCCCCGGCAGCATCTTGATGCGGCGGTCCATCTCGGCAGGGTCGTCGATACCGTCGAACCGGACGTCCAGCACCCAGAATCCCTGGTCGGTCACGACCGGTCCGTCCTTGCGGGCGCCGAGGCGCAGCACGGGGTCCCCTCCCATCGCGCGCAGGGCCCGCGAAACCGGCGCGACCGCCATCGGATGCACCTCCACCGGCACGGGCCAGGCCGTGCCGAGGCGATCCACCAGCTTGCCGGCATCGACCAGCACGACGAACCGCCTCGAGGCCGCGGCCACGATCTTCTCGCGCGCGTGCGCCGCGCCCCGACCCTTTATCAGCGTCAGATCCGGGGTTACCTCGTCCGCGCCGTCGAAAGCGAGATCGATCCCGTCCGTTTCGTCGAGCGTAGCCAGGCGGATGCCCGCCTCGCGCGCCGCCCTCTCGGCGAAGAACGAGGTCGCGACGCCGCGAACGTCCAACTCACCGGCCCGCACCCGTCGACCCAACGCCTCGATGGCCCTGACCGCCGTCGAACCCGTGCCGAGGCCGACCGTCATTCCGTCTTCCACCCATCCGGCGACGACGTCGCCGACACGCTGTTTGGCCGATTCCGACATGGTCGTGTGCGTTTCGGCCCGCATGATCCGACAATCGGCGCGCAAATGCCAGCGCGCGCGACCCGCTCACTCGTATCGCAGCGCGTCGATCGGATTCAGGCCCGCCGCCTTGAACGCCGGGTACCCGCCGAACACGAGCGAAACGACCGTCACCATGACCACCGCTCCGATCGCCCAGTCGACCGGGAATGCGGCCGAAATCTCGAAATACAGGGCCGTCAGGTTTCCCACCAGCGCCCCCAGCAGGATGCCGACGATCCCGCCCAGCTGGCACATGAAGAACGCCTCGAGCAGGAACTGGCGCATGATGTCCTTGCGCCGCGCTCCGACCGACTTGCGCACGCCGATTTCCCGCGTGCGTTCGGTCACCGACACGAGCATGATGTTCATGATGCCGATGCCGGCCGCCAGCAGCGCGATGAGCCCGATCCCGGCGCCGCCCGCCGTGAGGGTCCCGGTGAACGCTTCGAAGATCTGCGTGAGGCTCTCGTTCGTCGACAGTTCGAAGTTGTTGTCCTCCCCCGGCTCCACCTTGCGGATGACCCGCATCCTGCCCTGCACTTCCTCCATGGCCGCCGGTATGGCCTCGACACTCGCGACGCGGAGCGAGATCGAACCCATGTCGCGCTGCCCGCCACCATACACCGTCATCGCGTAGGTCACCGGGATGAAGATGCGGTTGTCCTGGTTGAATCCCAGGAAACTGCCCTTGTTCTTCGTCACGCCCACGACCTCGAGCCGCAGGCTCTTGAACCGGACGAGTTTGCCGAGCGGGTTTTCGTTCGGAAACAGGAACTCGGCCACCCCCTCCGGCAGCACGGTGACGGGCCGTCCGAACTGCACGTCGGCGTCCGTGAAGAATCGCCCGGACGCCAGTTCGTAGCTGTAGTTGCCGAGCATGTTCTCGTCCGAACCGACCAGCCCGATGTTCCGCTCGGTCTTTCGCCCGGCATACTCGACGTCCCCCAGGTCGAACCCCTCCATGACGCTGATCGTCATGCGGTCACCCACCATCGCCTCGAGCCGATCCACCTGTTCCATGGTGATCGGAGGCCGATTCCGGCTGGCCCGGTCGTCGCCCATCTGGATCATGGGCCGACGCGAGAGGGTGAAGGTCGACGAACCCAGGAAATCCAGCTTCTCCTTGAAATAGACGTCGATGACCTTTACCGCCGTCACCGACACGATGATCGCGAACACGCCGATCACCATGCCGAGCAGGGTCAGCGACGAACGCAGCTTGTGCCCGGTTATGGCCTGCCACGCCATGCGGAACGCTTCGAGGAATGCCATGGAACGCTGGGGGTGTGCCCGAAGGGAGGATGACGTGAACGACCGGAAATCGGGGACTACTCGTACCGCAGGGCGTCGATCGGCTCTGACTTCGCCGCGCTCCAGGCCGGCGCCAGCCCGAAACCGGTGCCGATCGCGAAACAGATCCCGAACGCGATCATGACGGTGCCCGGGCCGAGCACGGCCGGGAAGACCGTCCGCACCAGCAGCGTTATCGGGATCGAGAGCAGGATGCCGATCAGGCCGCCGAGCAGGCTGACCGAAACCGCCTCCACCAGGAACTGCATGAGGATGGCACGCTTGCGCGCGCCGACCGCCTTGCGGATGCCGATTTCCCGGGTACGTTCCTTCACCGACACGAACATGATGTTCATCACGCCGATGCCGCCGACGAGCAGCGACAACGCCGTGAGGCCGATCCCGATGGAGTAGATCGCCGCCTTGATGGGTGCGATCTGCTCACGAACGCTGGCCTGCTCGTTGATCTCGAAGTCGTCGGCTTCGTCGGCCTCGAGCCCGCGCGCGGCACGCAGGATGCCCGTGATCTCGTCCTTGGCTTCCTCGACCCGCGTGATGTCGGCCAACCGGACCTGGACCGAAATGTCGCGCCAGCGGGTGCCGAATTCCGCCTTGAAGGCGCTGAACGGAATCGTCACCGCGTAGTCGCTCGACGTCGGTCCGTCGGCCCCCTGGCCCTTTTTCGTGGTGACTCCGACGACCCGGTACCGGCCGCCGCCGATGCGCACGCTCTTGCCGACCGCGCGGCCGACCGGGAAGAGTTCTTCCGCCACCGCGGCTCCCAGCACGACCACGCGTCTCGCCGTGCGCTCATCCATCTCCGAAAGGAACGTACCGTCGTCGATGTCCACCGTGAAGACGTTGGCGTACGACGCCGTGACTCCGTTGACCGTCAGCCCGGCGATCGATCCCTCGTCCGACTTGAGCGGCCGGTTCGTGCGCACCACCGCCGAAGCGGCGAGGGCATGCGCCGAGCGCTTGACCACAACGTCTGCCAGGTCCTCGGAAATCTGCGGCCGGTTGATGTACTCCCACCACTTGAACCCCGGGCCGCCAACCCATGGCCACCGCTCGATGTAGACCACGTCGGCCCCGAGGGACGCCATGTCCTGCTCGAACTGGTTCTCGATGCCGTTCACGACCGTCGCCATCGTCGTCACCGACAGGATGCCGATGATGATGCCCAGCGTGGTGAGGACCGCCCGCATCTTGTTGACGCCGATCGCGCGCAGGGCGATGCGCACCGATTCCGAGAACTCGAAGAAGAAATGCACGGCTTGCCTGCGCTTACGGATGACCTGACCGTTCCGATACGCCGCTCGCCTGCCGCGGTTGCGCGCCCGGCACGGCCCGGGCCGAGGATTCGACGGGCCGGGACCGGGCTGACCGGAACCCGCGGAGCCCGTTCCGGGTGACAGCCCCATCCGCTTCGAGACGTCGCCATGGGCAAGGGTCGCATCCTCATCGAGTTCTGGCAGTTTCTCAAGGTGCGCAAGAAGTTCTGGCTGGCACCGATCGTGGCCGTGCTCGTCCTGCTGAGCCTGCTGATCGTCGCCATGCAGGGTTCGGCCCTCGCGCCGTTCATCTACGCCCTGTTCTGATTCCGACCGATCAGAGCCGGATCTCGAATCGAAGGCGGTAGTCCCGGTACGTGGGATTGTAATCCGCCTGCACCACGCGGAATCCTTCACGCAACGCCATCACCGTCATCCCCGGGTGGCGATTCGGGAACGTGTCGAACGCGAACCGGCGATAGCCCGCGACCCGCGCACGGCCCATCATGTCGGCCATCATGGCCAGCGCGACCCCCGATCGTCGGAAGGCGGGCAGGACGGCCCCTTTGGCGCTGTAGTAGACGAACCGGTTCTCCCGGTAGCCGATCTTGAACCCGACGGGCCCGGCGTCCGCTTCGGCCAGCAGGATCAGCAGGTCCTGCCGTTCGAAGGTGTTGATGATGCGTTCCTCGCCGAATATCTCGCGGTTCATCGCCCGCACCGCGTCCAGCTCGTCGAGTCCGACGGCCCGAATCGCCAGGCCGGGCGGCAGTCGTCCGCTCATTCCCGGTTCTCCGGTTCGTCCGGGGCGGGAAGCAGGGGCCCGGTCCAGGGAGCCTTCGGCGTCTCCTCGACGAGCGACCACGGCTCGAGCAGGCCCTGGGGGACGGAACCGAGAAACCGGCTCGGTTCGGTGAGATAGGGACCCTCGAAGCGTTGGTACTGGACCATCGGCCAGGAGACGAAGAGGTGATCCGCGGCGCGCGTGACCGCAACGTACAGCAGGCGCAACTCCTCGTCCAAGGCGTCGTCGTCCGAGACCGCGTAGGCAGACGGCAGCACCCCTTCCATCGCGTGGATCAGGAACACCGCCCTGAATTCGAGCCCCTTGGCCGAGTGAATGGTCGACAATACGAGCGGAGCCTCGTCGTCGTCCAGCGGCTCGACGTCCACGGCGGCGAGTTCGATCGGATCGAGGGCCAGCGCCTCGAGGAGTCCGGCGCGGTCGGCGTACGAGCCGACGAGTCCGGCCAGCTGCTCCAGATCCTGTTTCCGCTTCTCCCAGTCCTCGTAGTAGAGCCGCCTGAGCACCGGTTCGTAGTACGCGAGCACGGCGTCGACCTGCACCGACAGCGGCGTGCCCGGCACGCCGGCCCGGCGCAGCATCTCGAAGAGCGCAGCGAGGGCCTCGGCGTACCGGGGCGAAAATGGCCTCTCGGGCAGCACGAGCGATTCCCCCGAGGCTTCCAGGATCCAGTCCACGACCTGGGAGGCCGTGCGCGGCCCGATGCCCTCGATCATCTGGAGCACCCGGTTCCACGCCACCGCGTCGCGGGGGTTGTCCAGCACGCGCAGGTGGGACACCACGTCCTTGACGTGCGCCGCTTCGGCCAGCTTGAGCCCGCCGTACTTGACGAACGGGATGCCGCGCCGGTTCAGCTCGGTCTCGAGGTCGTACGAGTTGTGCGCCGCGCGGAAGAGGACCGCCATGTCCCGGAGCGGGATGCCCTGTTCCCGCAGGTCGAGCACCATCTGGCACACGAACCGGCTCTCGAAGCGCTCGTCCGGGGCCTGCACGATCGCCGGAAGGTCCCCACCCGTTCGTTCGGTGAACAGCGCCTTGTCGAACCGGTGGCGCGCCTGACCGATCACGTGGTTCGCAAGGTCGAGGATGCGCTGGCTGGACCGGTAATTGTGCTCGAGCTTCAGGACGCGGGTACCCGGAAACTCCTCCGGATAGGCAAAGATGTTGCGGAAATCGGCCCCGCGAAAGCGGTAGATGCCCTGCGCGTCGTCGCCCACGGCCATGACGTTGCCGTGCTCCGAGGCGAAGGCTTTCACGAGCGCGGCCTGCAGGCGGTTCGTGTCCTGGTACTCGTCCACGAGCACGTGCCGGTTCTCCCCGGCCACGATGCGCCGCACGTCGTCGTGCGCGCGGAAGAGCTCGAGCGTGCGGACCAGCAGGTCGTCGTAGTCCATCATGCCCTGGCCGCGCTTGGCCTGTTCGTAGCGACCCGCGATCTCGACCAGTTCCCGCTCGAACGCCGCGAACTGCGGGTAGCGGGTCTCGAGCACATCGGCGATCGGCGCGCCCTGGTTCACCGCCGCCGACAGGATGGCCTGGATCGTCTTCTTGCGCGGGAAGCGCTCCTTCTTCGGCAGGTCCATGCCGCCGCGGATCACGTCGATCACGTCGGCGGCATCCGACGCGTCGAGAATCGTGAACCGCTGGGGAAACCCGAGGCGCACGGCGAATCGGCGCAGGATACCCACGCAGACCGCGTGAAACGTGCCGCCGCGCACCCGGTCGCACCGACCGTCCAACAGACCCGAAGCGCGGCCGAGCATCTCGCGTGCCGCGCGCCGCGTGAAGGTGAGCAGAACGATCGATTCGGGCGCGAACCCGGTCTCGATCAGCCAGGCCACGCGGTAGACGAGCGTGCGCGTCTTGCCCGTTCCCGCACCCGCCACCACCAGCACGGGACCGCCCGGAGCGGTCACCACCGCCTGCTGCTGCGGGTTCAGCGCGGCGGCGTAGTCGATCCGGTACCGTCGGGCCTGTTCCGAGGGGTCGGTCTTCAGGACGAACGAACGCGCCATGGATCGCCGGGACGGGCTTCACCCGCGACGCGCCGTGCGTCGCGGCCCGCCAACATACGAAGGCAGGATGGGTCCGGCAGCGGCCTCCCGCGGTCCGGTGGTCACCGGGGTACGGAATCCCTACCTTTCGACCCTCCCGGCGGGAACGCACCGTGCACACGAACGTGCCTTGACCGCTTCGAGGAACTCCCGGAACCACGGACGGCAGAGCATGGGGAAGGTCATCGCGGTCGCGAACCAGAAAGGCGGGGTCGGAAAGACCACGACGGCGGTCAACCTGGCCACGTCGCTGGCGGCCGTGGAGCATCCCACGCTGCTCGTCGATTTCGATCCGCAGGCCAACTGCACGTCCGGCGTAGGCATCGACGCGCGAACCGTCGCCTCGTCGACCTACGAGGTGCTCATCGGCAGCCAGCCGCTGGCCGACGTCGTGCTTTCCACCGAGATGCCGTACCTGGATCTCGCTCCGAGCCATATCAACCTCGTGGGCGCCGAGATCGAGATGGTCGACATTCCCGAGCGCGAGCGTATCCTTCGCCGGGCCCTCGCCGAAGTGCAGCACCGGTACGACTTCGTCGTGATCGACTGTCCTCCCTCGCTCGGCCTGCTCACGCTGAACGCACTGACCGCGGCCTCGTCGGTCCTGATCCCGGTACAGGCGGAGTATTTCGCCCTGGAAGGGTTGGGCCAGTTGCTGAACACGATCAAGCTCGTGCGCCAGCACCTCAACCCCGAGCTCGAGATCGAGGGCGTGCTGGTGACCATGTTCGACGTGCGCCTCAGGCTGGCGAACCAGGTCGCCGGAGAACTGCGCAAGTATTTCGGAGACAAGGTGTTCCAGACGATCGTACAGCGGAACGTGCGGCTTTCCGAGGCCCCGAGTTTCGGCAAGCCGGTCCTGCTCTACGACGCGACGTCCATCGGTTCGCGCAACTACATCGCCCTGGCGCGCGAGGTGATCGCACGCAGCATGGGCCGACCCGACCTGCCGGCGCCGGCCACGGCGTCCATCGGCGGCGACGGTGCAGGCCACGGACACTCCTGACGCCATGACCAAGGGAAAATCGGCGCTCGGAAGGGGCCTTGGGGCCCTGCTCCCGGCCGACGGACGGCAGGAGGAATCGCCGGCCGGAGGTTTCCATCCGACCCCCCGGTACGAATTCGGAGACCGCCTGAAGGTGGGCCGCGTCGCCGACATCGACATCGAACTGGTCGATCCGAACCCGTACCAGCCCCGCCAGGCGTTCGACGAGGTCGAACTGGAGGAACTGGCCGCGTCGATCCGGCAGCTCGGCATCATCCAGCCCATCACCGTGCGCGCCGTGGACGGCGGCCGGTACCAGATCATCTCGGGTGAACGCCGCGTGCGTGCGTCCCGGCGGGCGGGACTCGCCACCGTGCCCGCCTACGTGCGGGAGGCCGACACCGAGGCGATGCTCGAGATGGCGCTCGTCGAGAACGTCCAGCGCGCCGAACTCAACCCGATCGAGGTCGCCATCGGGTACCAGCGGCTGATCGACGAGTGCGCACTCACCCAGGAACTGGTGGCCGACAAGGTCGGGAAGAACCGGGCCACGGTGGCCAACTTCCTGAGACTGCTCAAGCTGCCCGCCCCGATCCAGGCGGCGCTGCGCGACGGCACGCTGTCGGTGGGGCACGCTCGGGCGCTGATCCCGGTCGATGACGAACGCACCCAGAGAAAACTGCTCGCCCGCATCGTCACCGACGGTCTTTCCGTGCGCGCCGTCGAGGATCTCGTGCGCGAGTGGCACCGGTCCCGCTACCTTCCGCTCGCAGACGTCGCCCGGCCCGTGGAAGAGACGGTTACCCTCCCGCTGCGCGACCGGCTGGCCCTTCAGACCCTGACCGACCGGTTGCGGGCCCGGCTGGGCACCAAGGTGGCCATCCGCCCCCACGCCAGCGGAGACGGGGGTCGCATCGAGGTGGCCTACTACTCGAACGACGACCTCGACCGCCTGATCGAACTGCTCTCCACCTGATGCGGCGCGTGCTGCCCGTCGCCCTCCTGCTGCTGGCCGTTGCGCCGGCGAGCCGGGCGCGGCAGGTCGAGCCGCGTCCCGTCGCGGCGGATACGCTCCTTCGCGATACCCGGCCCTCGTCCCCCGGCGACACGCTTCGGCCACCCGGCCCCTCGCCACGGGGAGCCCTCTGGCGGGCTGCGGCAGTGCCGGGATGGGGACACGTGTACACGAAGCGCTACGGGCGTCTTCCGTTCGTCTACGGCGCCCTCGGAGGTCTGGCGGTAGCGGCGGCGTACACCCACGGATCGTACGTGGATTACCGTCGGGCGTACCGGTACAAGGCCTGGCAGGAGCTCGTCGACCGCGGCCAGCAGCCCGAGAACCCGTGGGCCGACCTGGAGGGCGCCTACGACGAGGTCGCCGCGCGCATCGGTCCGGTCTCGGCCGCCGTGCTCAAGCGGCAGCGGGACACCCACCGGCGCAACCGGGACCTCGCGATCCTGGCCACCGGCGTGGCGTGGGCGCTCTCGGTTCTCGACGCGTACGTGGGAGCCCACCTGCTCGATTTCGACGTGTCGGACGACCTGTCCGTCCGCGTGATCCCCGATCCCGCGTCCGGGTACCCGGCGGCCGCGTTGGCCTGGCGACCGGGAACGACGCGCTAGGGCGGATTCACACTCCGTCGATCGGGACCGTGAACACGACTGGCCGCCGGACGGCCCGTGCCATTCGGAACCCGCCGCCGACGCGAACATAAAACACAGCCTTGCCCGACGCCATCGTCCCGGTTTTCGCGGGCCATGGGGGCCGACGCCGCCGCGGATCGGCCCTTCGTCGGGATTCCGACCTCGTATCCGGAAGGAAGATCGACGCCCCCGGGGGCTAAGAACACCGTCCGTTTTCTGATCGGCGAATCCAATGCCCCAGGGCCTTGACCCCAAAGCGACGGCGAACGACGCCGCCGTGGTCCGCGATCCGTCGCTGTTCGACAAGTGCCATCGTTTCTTCGAGCCGGAGGGTTTGTACGCCCAGGTCAAGGCCGCTGGGCTGTACCCCTACTTCCGCCCCATCGAGCGGAACGACGGCGCGCACGCGATCATCAACGGCCGTGAAGTCGTCATGGCCGGCTCCAACAATTACCTGGGGCTGACGTCGGATCCGCGGGTCAAGGAGGCCGCCGCGAAGGCCATCGAACAGTACGGCACCGGATGCACGGGCAGCCGATTCCTCAACGGAACGCTCGACCTGCATATCGAACTGGAGCACCGGCTCGCCAGGTTCATGGGTCGCGAGGCCTGCGTACTCTTCTCGACCGGGTACATGACGAACCAGGGCGTGATCCAGTCGCTGGCGTCGAAGGGGGACATCATCTTCTCGGACAAGGACAACCACGCCTGCATCGTGGCCGGCACCCAGGTCAGCCTGGCCGAGACCTGGCGCTTCCGCCACAACGACGTCGTCCACCTTCGTCGGCTGCTCGAGAAGGCCGTGGCGGAACGACCCGACGCGGGGCGCCTCATCGTCACCGACGGCGTCTTCTCCATGAGCGGCGTGCTGGCCCGCGTTCCCGAACTGGTCGAACTCGCCGAGGAGTTCGGCGCCGCCCTCATGTTGGACGACGCGCACGCCGTGGGTGTCGTGGGACCCGGTGGGCACGGTTCGGCCGCCCATTTCGGACTGGAGAACCGCACCCACCTCACGACCGGGACGTTCTCGAAGAGCTTCGCGTCGCTGGGCGGCTTCGTGGTCGGCGACCGCGACGTCATCGACTACATCCGGCACTCGGCGTCGGCCCACATCTTCAGCGCCTCGATGCCGCCCGCCAACGTGGCGACGGTCATCAAGTGTCTCGACATCCTGGAGGCCGAACCGGAGCGTCTCGAGCGGCTCTGGTACATCAGCGACTTCATGCGGGCGGGTTTCCGCGACGCCGGCTTCAACGTCTGGACCAGCCAGACCCCGATCATTCCGGTCGTGGCGGGTGACCTGCACACCTGTTTCCGTTTCTGGAAGGACCTGCTCGAGGAAGGCGTATTCGTCAACCCGGTCGTGCCGCCGGCCGTGCCGCAGGGCCAGTCCCTGATGCGCACGTCCTACATGGCGACGCATACCGACGCCGACCTGGAGTTCATCCTCGACGCCTTCGTCAAGATCGGCAAGCGCCACGGCGTGATCGGGGCCAACGGGCACGAGGGCTGACGGCGTGAGCATTCGGGCGCGGAATCGGATAACTTCCGGCGCCACGAACCCACCGCCATCCATGCCTCCCATCGACGTGCGACCGGTCGTCACCGGCGCCGACCGCAAGGCGTTCCTGGAATTCCCGTACCGTCACTACGCGCGGGATCCGTATTTCGTGCCGCCGCTTCGCCTGGAGGCGGCGAAGATCCTCGACCGACGGAAGAATGCCTTCTTCGAGCACGGCCAGGTCCAGGAATTCCTTGCCCGTTCGTCGGACGGAACGGTGGTCGGACGCATCGCCGGCATCGTCAACGGCATGCACCTCGAGAAGTACCGCGACGGAAACGGGTTCTTCGGCTTCTTCGAATCGGTGGACGACGAGGCGGTTTCGGGAGCGCTCTTCGATGCGGCGGCCGAATGGCTGCGCGCCAAGGGCCTGACCGGCGTTCGCGGACCCGTGAATCCGTCGATGAACGACATCGCCGGACTCCTCGTCGCGGGCTTCGAAAGCCCCCCGTACGTACTCATGGCGCACAACCCGCCGTACTACGAGCGCCTGCTGACGGCGTGGGGCTTCACGCGCGCGATGACCATGTGGGCGTACTTCATCCACCGCAAATACGCGAACGTGGAACGGCTGCGTCGTGGAGTAGCCCTCGTGCATCGCCGCAACCCGGGCCTGACGATCCGGGACCTCGACATGGCCCGGTTCGACTCGGAGGTCCGGATGATCCGGGACATCTACAACGACGCGTGGCATGACAACTGGGGTCACGTCGGCATGACGGAGCGGGAATTCGACCAGCTCGCCGCCGACATGAAGCAGATCCTCGATCCGCGCATGGCCTACATTCTCGAGTTGAACGGCGAGGCCGTCGGATTCTCGGTCGCGATTCCGAACGTCAACCAGGTCCTGCGCCGGGTCAAGGACGGGCGCCTCCTGCCGACCGGCATCTTCAAGCTGCTCACTGCCGATTGGATGGGCTCGATCCAGGAAACGCGCCTCCCGCTCCTGGGCGTGCGTCGAGCCTTGCACGGACGCGGCTTCGACGCCGTGCTCATCCTGGAAACCGCCGAGCGCGTTCCGGCCATGGGCTTTCCTTCGTGCGAGATGAGCTGGATCCTGGATTCCAACCCGGCGATGAAGAACGCGCTGGAGACGCTGGGCGGAGTTCGGGACAAGGAATACGCGATGTTCGAGCGGGCGCTGTGAGCGGGATCGACGCCGATTTCGTCTTTTTCGACCTGGACGATACGCTGCTCGACCACCGCGGGGCCGAGCGCGCTGCGTTGACGCGGCTTCATGCCGAACTGCCCGGCGCGGAGCGCCACGCGTTGGACCACTTCCTGGAAACGTACCGCGTCGTCAATGCCGACGTCTGGATGGCTTACGGAGCCGGCAGGATCACCAAGCGCACCGCGCGGGCGCTTCGATTCGAACGCCTCTTCGAGCGGCTCGGCATCGAGGGCACCGATCCCGTCCGGCTCGGCGAAACCTACCTCGAGCGGTACGGGGGGCACTGGGCCTGGATCGACGGCGCCGAGGAGGCCTACCGGGCCACCGCACGACGCGTCCCCGTCGGGATCATCACCAACGGTTTTGCCGAGGTGCAGCGAGCGAAACTCGCCCGGTTTCCGGACCTCGCCGAACGGGCCCGGGTGATCCTGATTTCGGAAGAGGCCGGTCTGATGAAACCCGATCCGAGGCTGTTCGATCACGCGGCACGCCTGGCCGGCCATCCCGCGCACCGGCTGCTCTACGTGGGGGACTCCTTGCACAGCGACGTCGAAGGCGCGCTGGGCGCCGGGTGGCAGGCCGCCTGGTTCGGGGGCGATCGGTCCGTCGCACCGTCCGGCGCCCTCGTCATCGACGACTGGCGCCGGTTCCGCGACCTGCTGGGCTCGTGAGGCGCGGTCAGAATCCGAGCCGGTGCAGGAGATAATCCAGGCGGCTTCGGATGCCGAGTCCGTATCCGAACCGCTCGGCGGTGCCTCTTCCGAGATGGTCCACGTACTCCTGGATCGGAAAGGGCTCCACGCGCAGCCCGCGCCGGTGCGCTTCGGTACAGGTGTCGAGCACGGGAAGACCGTGGTGGCGGAAGGGCGGCAGACCACGGTACAGATCGGTGCGGATGAGCATGTAGGCGCTGGCCGGGACCGGAATTCCGACGGGGGCCGCGAAACCCCGACGATCCACGGTTACGACCTGGCCCACGGCCAGCACGTCCTCGCGCGCGAAAAGCCGCTCCTGCATCGCCTCGAGGAATCCCGCGCGTCGCGTGACCGTGTCCGAATCCAGGAAGAAGACGGCCGGCGCCTCGGCAGTGCGAAGCACGTGATCCATTGCCGGCCCGTGATACAGGTTGGCGGGCAGCAACCCCGCGCGCGTCGGACCTCCGAGCCCGGCGGCGAGCCTCCGGACTTCCTCCGCCGATCCGTCTGCCGAGCCGTTGTCCAGCAGGAGGAGTTCCGCGTGCGGATAGACGTCGCGGAACGAATGTGCCGCGTCGTGCAGCAGGTCGGGCGTCTGGAAGTGAACGATCGCGACGAGCGGAAGCATCGGGGACCCACGAATCGGAAGGCACGCGCAAAAAAAAAGCCACCCACGAATGGGCGGCCTTTTTCTTCCCCCGGCGCGACACCTCCCGGGGGGCTGACCCCGGCCGAAGCCGGTATCTTCCCCGGCGGGAGGTTTGAGCCTCGTGGCCCCCGTCTGCCTTGCGGCATCGGGGAGCGGCGCATAATCGCCTCTCCCGAAGGATCGGCATCGGTTTCCTCTGCATGGGCGTACTTCGGAAACCACCTGCCCGTGCGTCGGCCCGTCCCGCCTCCGGTCCGAAGACCGTCGGCGGCGCTGGCCGTGCTTTCGGCCCGCCGCGATCCCGCTTCCCGATCCAAGGACCGGTGCGCCGATCGTCGACTGGAGCGCCCTCGGTCCCGCGACCGCCGACCCTCCCTCCTTGCGTCGGGAGAACCACGTGTTCCCGGGATCGTCGCTCCGCGACCGTCCGCGCCTCGCCGCTCCGAAGAGCCGCGTGGCGGGTTCCGGCCGGGACCCGCCGGATCGTCCGTCGGTCGGGACCGAAGTCCCGTCTCGCTCGGTCGACCCTGACCGATCGTCGCGCCACGTTTCCCGACCGCACCGCGAACGGTGCCGTCGTTCCACCTGGCGTCGCTCGGTCGCCAACCCGCTTGGCGCGGCGCTCGTGGCGCCTCGTTGCCGGGCGGGGCTCGCATCCGCCGGTCTTTCGACCCGCGCAGGCTTACCTCATGCTGCCTAGAGACTCAGTCGCGTCAAGGAACCGTGCCGTCAGGCACTGGGACTATAATAGCGCGACCCTCCAGGGGGGTCAAGGGATCTGCGTTGTCAATGCTTCCACAAACAGTTCACATGGATATCCACAAACGCGGTGAATAACCCGGGAAGCGAGGCACCCTCGACCGGGCCTCCTGCCCTCGATCAAAAAGCCCGACCCGCGGGGGCCGGGCTTTCTGGTGCCCATTTGCGCTACGCGACTGAGTGCATGCCGATCGACACACGATCCAGGCGACATGAGGTGCCGAAACATACGCCTGCGCGCCCGGACCCGCAACCAATAACGGAAAATTGATCCGGCGAATGCCCGGGCTGGTGCCCAGCGTCGACCGGAAGAAAACGCAATAACGGCTTTACAGCCGGGGGCGTCAGAAACCGAGGTGGTTCAGGAACACCGTGACCGAACGGGGCTCGACCAGCACCGTGAACAGGACGCCACCGATCGCTCCGCCGAGATGGGCATCGTGGGCGATGCCGCCCGACGGCACCTGTCCGCGAATCGCCATCACCGAGATCGCGAGGAATGCGACCGCAAAGAGCCACGCGGGAATGGGAAGCGCGAAGAACACGTACAGCAACTCGAACGGCCGGAACAGGCAGAACGCGAAGACGACACCCGCGATCGCGCCGGAGGCGCCGACGGCCGAGTACCGCGGATCGTGCCGATGGCGCAGGTACGTCAACCCGTGCGCGGCCAGCTCGGCGCCGAAGTACACGATGAGGAAGCGGACCGGGCCCAGGACGCCCTCCAGGAAGGGTCCGAAGAAATAGAGCGTGAATACGTTGAAGAGCAGGTGGGCGGGCCCTGCGTGAACGAAGCCCGCCGTCACGAAACGCCACACCTCCCGCCGCTGGGCGATCAGGAAGGGTCGGAAGGCAAGGCGGTCGATCAGGCCCGGATCCGAGAGCAGCGCGAAGCCGCTCACCATCACGTTGGCCAGGAGCAGGAAGAGACTGACGGGTGCCTCGAGAAAGACGTGCATGGGCGGACCGGGTTGACGTGGTGCGGGCTCGGCCCGTCTACGGTCGTATGGGCTCCGGGTTCGACAGGGTACGCGGCTTACGGCCACCTCCGCGACCCGATGTCGCGCCGGATCCCTGCCGCGGGTCGGAAGCGGCCTCCGGCGCGGCCGGCCAGGGCGATTCGGGCGGCCCCTGCCTTTCGATGAGCACTCCGCAGCGGAGGACCTCCCTCCTCGAACCGCGTCCGTCGTCCCTGCTCCATCCCGGCCTTCCGAACCATGAACGGTCTTCGCCCGCCTCGGCACCCACCAGCAGGCAGATGAGCGCCAGCAGTCCCGATGCGCCCCGCCGAAGTCGCTCCTCGGTCGGGCACGCGCCCGAGCCCCCGGTCGGATCGTCGTCGTGCGCCCTCATGCCGCCCTGGTTC
Source organism: Rhodothermales bacterium (assembly GCA_024711125.1). GTDB lineage: Bacteria > Bacteroidota > Rhodothermia > Rhodothermales > UBA10348 > JANJTM01. The sequence continues at coordinate 10,613 of JANJTM010000040.1, read as the reverse complement.
CGCTACCCCGCGGGCGGCCTTCGGCCGCTCCCAGGAGCCGCTCGTGTTCGGCACGCACCATCCGGTAGAATCGGGTCGCCCGCATGCGCAGCGCAGACTCGGAAAGTCCGAGGCGCTGCGCCAGTTCGCGGTAGCTCGGCTGATCCGACCCCACGCGGAGCAGGATGAGGGTCCGGGTGCACTCGTCCGATCGTTGCAGTGACCGTCGCACGGCCGCCTGCATGCGCCAGAGCTCGTCGCCGTCGTCGGGGCAATCCTCCGATCGATGGACGAACGATGCGGCGTACAGGCCCTCGGCCTCGCAGGCGAGCGGAGTCTCCCGCCTTCGCACGAGCCGCTTCTGCTGCAGGTACCGGTTCAGGTTGTTGCGCAGCATGCGCCGCGTGTAGTTGCGCACGGCGCAGACCCGGGGCCATGCGCCGTGAAAGGCCTCGACGAACGCCCCCGCGAGGTCGTGGGCGTCACCCGCCGTAAGTCCGTTCTCGACCTCGAGTTTCGAGCGGTAATAGGCATACGCGGTCCCGTATGCCCACCCGAGCAACGCCTCCCGCGCCTCGGAATCACCCGCCTTGGCGCGTTCCAGCCATTCGGCGGCGCGTTCGTCGGGGCCGCTTCGACCCGGCTCGCTCGTGTGTAGGGAATACGCGGACTCCACGGTACGTCGTTTTTCCCTAGACACGGAGCCCGGCGCGGCATAACCTCACGAAGCGAAATATTTCCGCGAACGGCCGGGCGCACCCGGTCGGCCGCGGTAACCCCATCCCAGGATGCCATGCGAGTCCTCCTAGCGGTCGATTGCACGGAGCCCGAGGCCGTCACACGCAAGGCGGCCGCCCTCGCCGGCCGCCTCGATGCCGAGCTGTACGTGCTTCACGTCCACGCGCCCTCCCCTGCGGGACCCATTCCGATCGATCCGATGACCGGATTCGGGGACATGGCGTACGCCGTCTACGATCCGTCGATCGAGGCTTCGGTCGAAGCGGGCGAACGGCACGAATTCGACCGCTTCATCCGGGATCGCTTCGATTCGCCGGTGCGATCCGCGCTCCTGGTCGGAGACCCGGCGCGAACGATTCTCGACAACGCGGACGAACTGGATGCCGACCTGATCGTGGTCGCCAAGCGTCGTCACGGCGCGCTCGAACGCTTCCTGCTCGGAAGCGTCTCCCGCGAAGTCATGGACCACACGCACCGCCCGGTGCTGGTCATCCCGATCGTCGACTGACGTCGGGCTCCCGCCCCCCGGCTCAGGTGCCGGGGCCGGACGCGAATCCCCCGAGGGACCGGTCGAGAAAACGGACGAATTCGTCCTCGTCCAGCAGTCCGACCGCCCGACCCAGCAGCGTACGCCCGTCCGGGTGCAGGACGGCGTACGTCGGAAGAGCGACCGTTCCCGTGAGGTCGAGCTGGTATCGCTGAAAATCGGGCCCCTTTTCGAGCCCATCGGTGTACAGGCGGAGGAGAACGAAGTCCCGGTCGAACCGCTCCCGCACCGAAGGACGCGGAAACACGTTCGCCTCCATCTCGCGACAGTTCGTGCACGTGTACCCCGTGAAGTCCACGAAGACGGGGCGACCCGTCTCGACGGCCTGCGCGAGCGCCCCGTCGATGTCGTCCACGTGCCAGGCCTCGTCCTCCGCACCGGGGAATGACGTCGCCGAACCCAACGGGCCGAGCAGGCTGACGTCGGTTCCCTGTCGCGGCGGCAGAAAGGCGTCGAGCGAATTCAGGGGCGCCCCGAACAACCCCGGGGCCATGTAGAGCGACGTCGCGAGGAATCCGATCCCGGCGATGAGTCGCCCCACTCCGATGGCGGTCGTCTCCTCTTCGTGTGCGAGCCGCAGCTTGCCGAGAAGGTAGAAGCCCGCGGCAGCGAAGATCACGATGGTGAGCGCGATCGCGAGCGGACGCGACACGAGACCCCAGCCCCAGACCAGGTCGGCGTTCGACAGGAACTTCAGCGAGGCGGCCAGCTCGACGAAGCCGAGTACCACCTTGAGGACGTTCATCCAGGACCCGGACCGGGGCAGGCGGGCCAGCGCCTCGGGAAACATCGCCAGCAGGACGAACGGAAGGGCGAACGCGGCCGAGAAGACGACCATGCCCACGAGCGGATAGACCCACGTTCCCCCGGCCGCGGCCGCCAGCAGCCCGCCCACGAACGGCGCCGTGCAGGAAAAGGAGACGAGCGTCAGCGTGAGGCCCATGAACAGGACCCCCGCCATGCCGGATCGTTCGTTCGACTGCCTGTTGGCGTAGTTGACGAGCGCGCTCGGCAGCCGCAGTTCGAAGAGCCCCAGCAGCGAAAGCGCGAAAACCACCAGCACCGCCGCGATGAAGAGGTTCACCCACGGATTCGCGGCGATCGTCTGGGCTCCGGCCGCTCCGACCACGACGGCCATCACGATGCCCAGCGCCGTGAAGGTGACCACGATCGACCCGCCGAACGCCGACGCCATGCGCACGGCCTCCCGACGGTCCCCCGCGTGCCGTGTGAAGTACGACACGGTCAGCGGAATCATCGGGAAGACGCAGGGGGTCAGCAGCGTCGCGAGCCCGGCGCCGAGCGCGAGCAGGAGAAACCCGAAAAGCCCCGAGCCCGCCGAGCCTTCCGCGGGATCCACCGGGGTGCCGCCTCCGGACCCGGCATCGGCCGCTCCCGGTCCCAGCAGCGCGGCCACGTCGATCTCCTCGGGCTCGCATTCGGCCGCTGCGTCGGCGGCAGCGGTGAGACAATCGGCGTCGACGACGAACGCCGCCGAGAATTCCGCGGGAGTAGGCGGAAGGCAAACCCCGCGCTCGTCGTTGCAGATCTGGAACCGGACCGCCCCCGTGACCCGCATCTCACCCTCGGCCGCGTCGGGCGCCACCGTGAGCGGCCATGCGAACCGGGCCTGCTCGTGGAACCATCCGAGGGTCATCTCGAAATTCGGATCGAATCCGATCTCGGGATCCGACTGCGACGCCGCCCCCCCGGCCGACAGCCCCGCCGGAAGAGCGCCCCAGGCCACGCTGACTCCGATCGGGCGCGGTCCCCCGGAGAGCGGAGGCAGCGACTCATCCAGGGCGTAGAGCTTCCACGGCGCCACGATGCGCGCCTCGAGCACTATGCGGACGACGGATCCGGGAACCACCGAGTCCGGTGCCGCCGAGGCGGTCCACGAGACGTATTCCGAGGCCGGCTTGATGGTGTCGAACGCCTCGAACTGCGCGGCCGCGCGGCCCGAAGGCAGCAACGCGGTGACCATCGCCAGCAGGGCGCACATCCTCGAACATCGCATGGTCCTGAGCGGCTGAGCCGCGACGGAAAATCGAAAGGGTCCTCGTCGGCCGAAGCTAACGAGGACCCTCGACGCTTTGTGCCCGGGAATCCCTGATCAGGCTTCGTCCTCGTCGGTCGAGGCGGCGTCGGCCTCGGCTGCCGGCTCTGCCTGGCGCACGATCCCTTCACCCTCGACGCGGAACTTCACCTCGGCGGTGACTTCCGGGTGCAGCTTGACGAACGCGCTGTAGACGCCGAGATGACGGACTTCCTCGTGGATCTCGACCTTCTTGCGGTCGACCGTGACGCCCTTGTGGGCCAACGCGTCCACGATCTGCGGAACGGTGATCGTTCCGAAAATCCGGTTCTCCTCGCCGACCTTGGCGAGCACGACGAGTTCGATCGAGGCGAGATCGGCGGCGAGCCGCTGCGCGTCGTCCTTGCGCTGCGCGATCTTGCGGCCGGCCTGGCGACGCTCCTCCTGCCACGCCTTGACGGCGCCGACGGTCGCGACCTTGGCGAGGCCGCGCGGGATGAGGTAGTTGCGACCGAACCCGTCCTTCACCGTGACCACGGACCCTTCGGCGCCGAGCTTCTCGACTTCCTGGAGCAGAATGACTTTCATGATGGTGTGTGGCGACGCCGGCGTGAGCCGGCTTTGGGGCGGTCGCGGATCAGCGCACCGCGTCGGCGACGAACGGGATCAGCGCGAGGTGACGGGCCCGCTTGACGGCGGTCGTCAGCTGGCGCTGGAAGCGGGCCGAGCAGCCGGAAATGCGGCGCGGCAGCAGCTTGCCCTGCTCGTTCAGGTAGCGCTTGAGGAGCTCGACGTCCTTGTAATCGACGTACTCAGGCTCCACGAACTTCTCTTCGGTAGACATGGCGTTTCTCCTGGTTTCGTCGATGGTCAGTCGTTGTCGCGGTTGACGGGCAGCGGGGGCAGCACCGTGCGCTTCTTGCCGTCCTTGAACGCGCGCTCCATCTTGGCGTCCATGCGAAGCGTCAGGTACCGCAGGATGTTGTCGTCGATTTCGAGCGTACGCTCGATCCGGGCGATGTAGTTGCCCGGTGCGCGGAAGAACATGTTCACGTAGTACCCGTTGCGCTTCTTCTGCAGCGGGTAGGCCAGCCGGCGACTGCCCCATTCGTCGACCTCGACGATCTCCCCGCCGCCCTCGGCGATGTACTGGGTGACCTTCTGGACGACGTCCTTGATCTGCTCTTCGCTGAGGACCGAGTTGACGATATAGGTCAACTCGTACATATGCTTTTCTATGCCCATCGCGCTCCCCCTGGATCGGGAATGGTGTGCGCCCCACGACGGATTCGCGTGGAGCAGGGATTTTTGCGAGCCTGTAAAAATACGCGCCCGAAGCCTCCCGCTCCAAACAACCGATTCTCTTCGCGCGAATTGCACGTTTGCGGGATGACCGGACGACCCGGTCGAGGGCGACCGGGCGTCAGAGCCTGGCCAGCCGGTCGGCGTTCTCGGCCGTCCGCAGGGCGTTGATGATCGCGTCGAGCTCTCCGTCCACCACGCGCTCGAGAGGGTGGTTCTTGTCGTCGCCCTCGAGACGGTGATCGGTGACGCGCCCCTGCGGCCAGTTGTACGTGCGGATCTTGGCCGACCGGTCGCCCGTCGATACCATGCTCCGGCGTGCTTCGGACCTCTCCGATTCCCGCTTCTCCAGTTCGAGTTCGTACAGGCGGGCCCGCAGCACGCGAAGCGCCTTGTCCTTGTTCTTGAGCTGGCTCTTCTCGTCCTGGCACGTAACCACGAGGCCGGTCGGAAGGTGCGTGATGCGCACCGCCGAATCCGTCGTGTTCACGCTCTGCCCGCCCGGTCCGGATGACCGGTAGACGTCGATCTTCAGATCGTTGGGATGGATGGCCACGTCCACTTCCTCGGCTTCGGGCAGCACGGCCACGGTGGCGGCCGACGTATGGATGCGGCCGCTGGCCTCGGTGGCCGGAACGCGCTGCACCCGGTGCACGCCGCTCTCGTACTTCATCGTGCCGAACGCATCCTCTCCGGATACGCTGAACACGATTTCCTTGTACCCGCCCTGCGGACCGTCCGACACGTCGATCAGCTCCACTTTCCAGCCCTTCGTCTCCGCGAAGCGGGAGTACAGACGGTACAGGTCCCCGGCGAAGAGACAGGCCTCGTCTCCCCCCGTACCCGCGCGGATCTCCACGATCGCGTCCTTCCGATCCTCGGGGTTGCGCGGAAGCAGCTTCAGGCGCAGCGCCTCCTCCTCGGCGGGAAGCCGGGCCTCGATGTCGGCGAGTTCAGAGCGTGCCAGGCGCACGAGGTCGCCGTCCTCCTCCGTCGCGACGAGTTCCTCCAGGTCGGCACGCTCGCTGACCAGCCGACGCCACGCCTCGATGGCCCCGACGACCGAACGCAGCGAGGCGTGCTCGCGTCCCAGCTCGGTCAATCGCCGCACGTCGACCGCGATTTCCGGGGTCGACATCAGGCGGTTCACTTCGGCAAAACGGTCCAGGATTCCCTGGATGACCTTGTCGGCAATCATGTCGGTCGGTGAAGGACGTCCATGAACGCGGGCCGCGGCAGGGGGTTCGTTTCGCGCTGAGTCTCACTTCGAAGCGTCGCTGCCCCGCGAGCGCCCGTTTCACGGGCATCCGGGGCTTCGTCGATCATGGCACGCTTTGTGAGCAGGCAGGCATCGGTCCCGATCCCACCCTGCTCCGGCCATGCTGTTCTCGACCCGGTATCACTTCAGGACGACCTCCTCCTTCCGCGCCGTGCTCGTCTGGCTGCTCACGTGCGCTTCGGTGTTCTGGGTCATCGACGGCATCGCGACACGCAGCGTGCCGGTACACGTGGAGGAATACCGCGCCCCGGGCATGTCGGACCAGCAGGCGCTCGCCGTGGCGGTCCAGGCTGCCTACGCCATTGAACCGAACGGGTGGTGGATCCGTGGCAAGCGTCCGTACCTGGTCTTCGACAGCGGCCGCAGCTACGCCATCCCCGCCGATTTCTACGCCGCCTTCGACCTCGAAGTGGTCGAGGACGCCTACCGCCGACAGGTGGCCGTGCTCAAGCCCAGCGTGGCGTCGATCCTCGCCCCCTGATCACTCGACCGTGACGCTCTTGGCCAGGTTCCTGGGCTGGTCGACGTTGCAGCCGCGCAGCACGGCGACGTGATACGAGAGCAGTTGCAGCGGAACCACGGACAGGATCGGTGACAGGAAATCGCGCACCCGCGGGATGCGGATCACGTGTTCGCACAGGCGATCCAGCGCCCCGGTTCCGTCGACGTCCTCGGTCACGGCGATGACGCAGCCTTCGCGGGCCGCCACCTCCTCGATGTTCGAGACGACCTTATCGTAGGTCGCGTCGTGCATGGCCAGGAATACCACCGGCATGAACCGGTCGATCAGCGCGATCGGGCCGTGCTTCATCTCGGCCGCCGGATAGCCTTCGGCGTGGATGTACGAGATCTCCTTGAGCTTGAGCGCTCCCTCCAGCGCCACGGGGAATTGGTAACCCCGTCCGAGGTAGAGGAAGTTGTGGGCGTAGCGGTAGACGCGCGCGATCGTGGCCAGGCGCTCGTTCTGGGAGAGCACCTGCCGGATCTTGTCCGGAAGCTCGGCCATCTCGCGCAGGTAGGTGCGGATGCGTTCGGGATCCAGGCCCCTCCGCTCGGCGAGCAGGAGCGCCACCATCGTGAGAACCGTGACCTGCGCGGTGAACGCCTTGGTCGAAGCGACACCGATTTCGGGACCGGCGTGGAGGTAGACGCCCGCGTCCGTCTCCCGCGCGATCGTGGAGCCCACGGTGTTCACGATGCCGAAGACCGGGATGCCCCGCGATTTCGCCTCGCGCACCGCCGCCAGGGTGTCGGCCGTTTCGCCGGACTGCGAGATGACGAATACGACGTCACCTTCCTGCAGCACGGGCTCCCGGTAGCGGAACTCGCTGGCGTACTCCACCTCCACGGGGATGCGCGCGAGATGCTCGATGAGGTACTCTCCGACCAGTCCCGCATGCCAGCTCGTTCCGCACGCACAGATCACGATGCGCCGGGCGGCGTCGAGCGTGGCGTGATGATCCTCGAGCCCGCCGAGCTTGATGCGTCCCTCCTCCGGAAGGACGCGGCCGCGCATGCAGTTCTCGATGGCGTCGGGCTGCTCGAAGATCTCCTTGAGCATGAAGTGCTCGAACCCGCCCTTCTCGATCTGCTCCAGGTCCCACTCCAGCTCGTGCACCGTCTTGGTCAGCACCACGTTCTGTATGGTGCGCACCTCGAGCGAGTGCCGTCTCAGCACGGCCATCTCGCCGTCGTTGAGGTACACCACCTGGCGGGTGTACTCGATGAGCGGCGCGGCGTCGGACGCGAGGAAATGCTCCCCGTCGGCCACGCCGACGATCAGTGGCGACCCGTTGCGCGCGGCGATCAGCAGGTCAGGATCCTCCTCCGAAACCACGGCGATGCCGTAGGTGCCGACCACCCGGCTGAGCGCCTGCCGCACCGCCTCGTCGAGCGCGAGACCTTCGGAGCGCCGGATGTCGTCCACCAGGTGCACGAGCACCTCGGTATCCGTCTGGCTCGCGAAGACGAACCCCTTGCGCTGCAGCCGTTCGCGCAGCGCCGCGTAGTTCTCGATGATCCCGTTGTGGACCAGGGCAAACGAACCGTCGGCGCTCGTGTGCGGATGGGCGTTGACGTCGCTCGGAAAACCGTGGGTCGCCCACCGCGTGTGGCCGATGCCCAGCGTTCCGGCCGGGGCGGAACCTGCGAGGGACGCCGACAGGTCGGCCACCTTGCCCTTCTTCTTCCGCACCGACAGGGAGCCGTTCAGCACCGCGACCCCGGCCGAGTCGTAGCCGCGGTACTCGAGCCGCTGCAATCCCTTGAGCAGGACATCGACGGCCGGGCGGTGACCGATGTATCCGACGATTCCGCACATGGTCGTTGGGGGCTGAATCAGGTTTCGTCCCGAAGCGGTCGCGTCGCGCCGGGTCGGTCCGTGTCTGGATAGGGAGGATCGGCCACGGGGGCGAAAGGTCAACCCGGGGCCCGGTCAGGCTCCTCCCGGCGCGCTCGCCAGTGGCCGCCCGGCGGCCGACGCCACCGCGGCAAGCTCGGCCAGGCCGGAGGCACGGTCGGGATCCGCCCAAACGGCGGATTCGCCCTGCAGCACGACGCCGCACGCCCCGGTCGCGATCGCGCCAGGAATCGACGGGTTCCAGCTCCCCCCCTTCCGAGCCGCGTCGAGCAGGACCGGCACGCCGAAGTTCGTCTTCGCGTGAACCACGTCTCCCGGATCGAAGGAGTCGCCGAAACGGGAGGGGCGCACGAGCAGCGCGGCTTCGGCTCCCCGTGACCGCACCGTCTCGATCGCCTCGGACCAGCGCCCGAAGGCGAGCGGAGGCCGGAGGACGACGAGTCCGCCGGCGTCGGCCACGGGTGCGATACGGTCCGGGTGGTTCGCCTGCAGGCTCGGAAGGATGACGGCATCGATGTCCGCGACCGGCTGCGCGATCGTCTCGAAGGGCGCGAGCGCCAACCCGCGGCCCATCGAGCGGGCCGCGCAGGCCGCCTCCCGCACGCGACCGTCGTCGAAACGGCGCCCCGCCTCATAGACGATGCCCGAAACCCGGCGCTGCGACCCGAGCAGCCGCTCCACTTCTGCCGGCGACGGATCCCGCAGGGTCGCCCAGACCGCCGTCCGGCCGCCTCCGATCGATCCGGAGCCGAACTTCGCCTCGGGCACGCCCGGCTTCGACGCCGCGGGCGTCACGCGGAAGACCGCTTCCACGCCGGGCAGGACGGCGATCTCGAGGTGGTCGAACGCGGGCTTGGTTCCGATCGCGCCCAGCACCGTATGCCGCTGGCCGCTGGAGCGGTGCACGTCGAAACCGTGGCCGTTCAGCCGTTCGATCACCGACTGCACCTGGGCCTCGGCGGCATCGGGAAGCATGACGATGATCATGGGCGGGCTCCGGGATCAGCGGACCTGGACGAGATGGTAGTGCTTCTGCCCCTTGCGAAGGACGATGAGGCGACCTTCGATGCAGTCCCCTGGAGTGATCGGCGCGTTTTCGTCGGACGCTCGGCGATTGTTGACGTTCACGCCGCCCGCCCGCACCAGGCGCCGGGCCTCTCCCTTCGACGTCGCGATGCCCGTTTCGACCAGCAGGTCGGGCAGCAGGAGGCCGCCGTCCTCGAGCCGGACGCGCTCGACGTCGGTCGACGGTACGTCCTCGAAGACGCCGAGCAGGTCGTCCACCGAAACGCCGTCCAGAGAGCCGCCGAACAGCACCTCCGAGGCCCGCTCGGCGCGAGCGAGTTCCGCCGGACCGTGGACCAGCCGCGTGACCTCCTGCGCCAGTACCTTCTGGGCCTCGCGTCGTTCGGGACGCTCGGCGACGGCCGTTTCCAACGCCTCGATCTCCGGGCGCCCGAGCCACGTGAAGTACTTCAGGTACGGCACGACGTCCCGGTCGTCCGTGTTGAGCCAGAACTGGTAGAATCGGAAGGGCGACGTGCGGGCCGGGTCGAGCCATACCGTGCCCGATTCCGTCTTTCCGAACTTGGTGCCGGCCGCGTTCGTGACGAGCGGAAACACGAGCCCGTGCGCCTTGCCGCCGTTCACCCGGCGGATCAGGTCGGCGCCCGCGAGGATGTTGCCCCACTGGTCGCTTCCGCCCATCTGCAGCGTGCAGCCGAACCGGTCGTGCAGCACGAGGAAGTCGTAGGCCTGCAGCATCATGTACGTGAACTCGGTGTACGAGATGCCGTCCTCCGACGCGATGCGGCGCTTCACGGACTCCTTGGCGAGCATGTAGTTCACCGTGAAGTGCTTGCCGGTGTCGCGCAGGAACTCGATCAGCGCGATGCCGCCCAGCCACTCGGCGTTGTTGCGCACGGCGAAGCGCGAGAGCGCGTCGGCCCCCAGCGCGTTCTGCGCCACGCGCTGGATCTGCTGCCAGATCAGCTCGGCGTTGGCGGCGATCTCCTCGGCCGAGCGCATCGGGCGCTCCTCGCTCTTGCCCGAGGGATCGCCGATCATCGCCGTGCCGCCGCCGACCAGGGCCACCGCGCGATGCCCGGCGCGCGCCAAGCGCACCAGGCCCATCAGCGAGACCAGGTTGCCCACGTGCAGGCTCTCGGCCGTGGGGTCGAAGCCGCAGTAGCCCGTCACCGGTGCCTTCGCGAGGAAGGCTTCGCAACCCTCGGTCTCTTGGTGGAGCAGGCCGCGCCAGCGGAGTTCGTCGTGCAGGGAGGTCGGGGACGCCGTCATCCCCTCAAAATACGGGTCGCGGAGGGGGAAGTCACTTGGCTAGCTTTCAACCGTGTTGAACAAGCATCCCCGGCTC
>JANJTM010000033.1 GCA_024711125.1 Rhodothermales bacterium | reverse complement strand
TCGATTCCTGCTCCCGGCCCTGCTCCTTTCCGCCGTCCTGCCGGCCGCTGCCCAGTTCGATCCGGAACGACTCCAGGTCGGGCTGCACCTGCAGACGGCCTCCTACGACGGGGAGCGATCGGACTACAAGGGAGCCGGCGGGCTCGGCAACGGATTCGGCCTCGAGGCATCGTACTCCCTCGATGGACTGCTCCCGCAGTTCGAGGCGGTCGTTCGATTCGACCGGGCGCTCTACCCCGGTATCATCGCCGGACGTCCGGGTTATCCTTCCATCAACAAGCCCGAATCGTCCGAGTCCCGGACCCGTCTCATGGCGTATGCCCGGCGGACGTTCCACACGCCCTGGGCTCTGCAGCCGTACGCGTCACTGGGCCTCGCCACCGCCCGGGGGCGCATCAACGACGAGACGGTGTCGGCTTGGGGCCCCATTCTCGGGGTCGGCGCCCAACTGCCCGTCGCGTCGGGGCGAGTGACCCTTTTCGCCGAGTTCCTGTCGCACCTGACCGTTCCGAAGGACGGGATCGACCTGGCCGAAGGCGACGGGGGCTCCGCCGACCGGCTGCGGGCGCTCTCTGCGGGCGTCCGGTACCGGATCGGAAAGGGTGCCCTGCGCAACAGGCTCTCGGTCGCGTCCCCGCGAAGACTCGAAGTCGAGGAAATCGCCGTGTTCGAGGCCGGCGTTCTTCCGGCAGCCGCGGACCCCGGGTACTCGGTTCGCTGGGTTTTCGGGGACGGATCGGAGAGGACGGGAAAGTGGGTCACCCACGCATTCTCCGAGCCGGGCAATTACACGGTCACCGTGACGGCGACCGATGGAGGGGAGATCCTCACCCGGCGCGTTCCCGTCTCGGTGCTCGTCCCCACGGGGCCGCTCGCCATCGAAATCGTTCCCCCGGAATCGGTCGTGGCGGGGCAACCGGTGACCCTGCAGAGCCGGTCCACCGGAGGAAAACGGGGGGCGCGCCGCACCGTGTCGTGGACCCTTGCCGACGGTACGGTGCTCGAGGGCGACCGAGTCCGCCACATATTCCGCGAGTCCGGCGACTACCCTGTTCGGGCCACGGTCTCGGACGGCGTCGATTCGGTAGCGACGACCTTGGCCGTCACCGTCGTCGAACCGCCGCCTCCTCCGCCCGTCACCCTCTCGTTGTCCGCTCCGGAGACGGGCGAGGTGGGCCGTGAAATCCGCTTCGCCGCCACGGTCGGCGGCGGAGCCGAGGGGGCCCGCCGAACGGTGACCTGGAATTTCGGGGACGGCAGTTCGGCCGATGGAACGCGCGTTCGGCACACGTACGAGCGCGATGGCCGGTATTCGGTGGAGGTGACCGTCTCCGACGGGCTCACAGAGGCGCGCGAGGTCTTGGCCATCGCGATCGCCCCCGCCCCGACCGTCGTCGCGCCCCCCGTCGTCGAACAGGAAAGGGCGGCTCCCGAGCCGGTCCGCGCGCGAATCCGGCGACTCTCGGACGACGTTCCCGGTGAAGGGATGGTCGGCCAGCCGGTCACGTTTGCCGTGGCAGTAGAGATCGAGGGTCCTCCGACCACCCCCGAAGTCGAGTGGGTGTTCGGGGACGGTTCGACGGCGGTGGGCGAGCGCGTCGAGCACACCTTCGCCACCGCGGGACGCTTCGATTGGCGTGCCACGGTTTCGGTCGACGGTCGCAGCCAGACCCGTCGCGGCCGCATCCGGATCGCCCCGATTCCCGAACCCGAGGTCGCGCCGCCGCCCCCGCCGGTGACCCAGCCCGAGCGGGCGGTGGAGACCCGGGCGGAAACGCCTCCCCCGGTCGTTCCGCCGGCCCAGCAGGAGACGCCATCGGGCGGAACCATCGACATCCTGGAAGTGGCGCAGGCACCCATCCGCCCCATCGCCGGCCAGGAGATCAGCTTCCAGCCGGTCGTCCGGGGAACCGGGTATACGTGCGCATGGGAATTCGGCGACGGGGCCTCCGGCACCGGATGCGAGGCACGTCACACCTACGCCTTACCAGGTCGCTACACCTTCCGCCTGCGCGTCAACGGCCCCGGGTCGAGCGCTTCCTTCACCAAGGAGGTGAACGTCGAGACCAACCGGTGCCTTGCGCTAGAGAACCTGCACACGGTGAGCTTTTTTTCCAACTCGAGCGAGCTGATCCCGGACATGCGGAATCTCCTACGGGAAAACGTGGACCTTCTGATCGGCTGCCCCGGCCAGTCGATCCGGATCGTCGCGTCGGCCACTCCCGACGAGCAGGATGCCGAGAGGCTTGCCAACCAGCGCGCGCTTTCGGTCTACCAGTACTACCGCCTGATGGGGGTACCCTCGAACCGCTTCGCGGCCGAGTTCGATATCGTCGTGGAGCGTGTCGCCAATCTAGAGGACTGGCAGCAGCGCTACGCGCACACGACTCTCCGCTAGAACCCGGAATCCCGGGGGCCGGTCTCTTGGGATCCGGCCCCCGGACCTCCGAACACCCTCTTCGCGAGCGCCTCGAGAGCGGGCAGCGACGCCCTCGCCTCCGGGAATTCCTGGACGAACGTCTCGTAAGGCCCGCCCTCCGATCCATCCAGCGCGAAGCGGAAGACATAATCCCCTTCTTCAGCCAGCCAGGCGTCGGTGCGGCCGAAGCGCACGTCGTTCCAGAGGATGCGGCCGTCCGCATCGGTCTCGAGCGCCCTCCATCCCTTGGAGAACCACGCCAACCGCGCCACGGCCCGGTCGTCATCGTGGCCCTCGAGCAGGTTCGACCGCATCGGAACGGCGATGAAACGGTCGGTCGGGCCGCTGTCCAGCAGACCCCGGAGTCCGACCCAGAGCGTGTCGCGAGACTCGGCCACCCCCATCCACAGGACCGAATTGAGCGGGGTCGGATTCGTCATGATGCGTTCGGCCCGAATACCCTTCGCCTCGACCGCCGCGCGGAAGTCCCGCTCGATCCAGATCTTTGAGCCCACCGTCCAGGCGAGATAGGCCGTCGAAAGCGCGATTCCCACAGCGTTGGCACGCCCTGGCCAGGCCCCTCGCCGGCGCCGGAGCACGGACACGACCACGCCGATCGCGAGAGGCGCCGTATACAACGGATCGATGATGAAGATCGAATCGAACGAGACCGGGTAGTCCGAGAACGGCCAGAATACCTGCGTCCCGTACACCGTGAAGCTGTCGAGCACCAGGTGCGTGAACAGGGCCAGGAACGCCAGCAGCGACCAGCCCACCGTCGTCGCGCCGCGCGTCCGGTGAAGCCGCGAAAGCGCCCGTCCGAAGACCGGCGCCATGACGACGGAGAACAGGATGCTGTGCGAGAACCCGCGGTGCACGGCGATTTCCGAGACCGGATCCAGGAACGGATAGAGCAGCACGTCCAGGTCGGGGAGCGTACCGAGGACCGCTCCCCACGCCGGAGCGACGTTTCCGA
>JANJTM010000006.1 GCA_024711125.1 Rhodothermales bacterium | reverse complement strand
CCGCCGCCGCCCCGCCCCGGATCAGCGCAGAAACGCGTCCCTCAACCCCCCGTCAACGTGCAGCACCTGTCCGGTGGTGCGCGACAGCCGCTCCGACAGCAGCAGGAACACCGCCTCGGCCTGGTCCTGCGGGCGCACGGGGCGACCGGTCAGCGTCCGTTCCGCATAGAACGCCGCCAGGCGCGCTCGCAGGGTCGCGTCGTCCTCGGTCCCGGTCCACGGCAGCCCGTACTTCGCCAGCGATGCGATCACACGATCGCGCGGAAACATGGCGCTGCCCTCCACCACGGTGGCCGGCGCGACGCCGTTCACGCGCACCCGGGGCGAGAGCGCGACGGCCAGCTCCCGCACGACGTGGTTGGCCGCGGCCTTGGAGGCGTCGTAGGCCAGGCTGCCGTCCTTCGGCACGACGGCGTTCACGCTGGTCGTGATCACCACGCCCGCGTCGAGGCCCTGCGCGGCCCACGTCGGACGCATTTCGTCGGCCACGAGGAACGGCCCGCGCGCGTTCACGCGGAAGGCGAGATCCCAGGCTTCGTCGGGTACGCGGCCCGAAACATCGGGGGTCGGATACACTCCGGCGGTGATCACGACGTCATCGACGCCGCCGTATGCCAGGATCGCGTCGTCGAGCGCGGCGCGTATGGACGCGCGGTCGGTCAGGTCGCAGGCCAGCGCCACGACGTCGCCGCAGGCCGAGATGCCGGTGCCGGCGACGCCGATGCCGCGGCCGGTACGGGATTCGATGGAAGACGCGGTGGCTTCCGCATCCGAAAGACGAAGGTCGAGCGCGACGATCGCCGCGCCCTCGCGGGAGAGCCTTTCGGCGGCCGCGCGGCCGATGCCCGAGCCGGCGCCGACGACCGCCACGACCCGGCGGGCGAGTTCCGCCTCGCGGGGCATGCGCTGCAGCTTGGCTTCCTCGAGCGCCCAGTATTCGATGTCGAAGGCCTCCTGGCGGTCCAGCGCGGTGTAGCGGCTGATGGATTCCGCCCCCTTCATGACCTCGATGGCGCAGCGGAAGAACTCGGCGGTGACGCGGCTTTCGCTCTTGGATTTGCCGAATCCGAGCAGCCCGACCCCGGGGATCACGACGACCGTCGGGTCGGCGCCGCGCATGGGCGGGGAGTCGGGCCTGCGGCACGCCTCGTAGTACGCGCGGTAGTCCTCGCGGTACCGGGCGAGGCCGTCCTCGAGCAGGGCCTTGAGCGAGTCCACGGTGCCCGACACCGGGTCCCAGTCGACGAAGAGCGGCTTGATGCGCGTGCGCAGGAAG
This sequence comes from Rhodothermales bacterium, assembly GCA_024711125.1. GTDB lineage: Bacteria > Bacteroidota > Rhodothermia > Rhodothermales > UBA10348 > JANJTM01. Next base: position 6,851 of record JANJTM010000006.1, on the reverse strand, counting down.
TGGTCGGGGCAGGAGGTGCCGAGTTCGCACAGCCGAGCGGCGTCGACCGAGGCCGCGAACTGCAGCACGTCGGGGCTCGAGTCGACGGTGGCAAGCACGCGGCGCTGTGCGGACAGGCGGCCGCGCAGCCACGGCAGGATCTCGACGAGCACGCGCCCGCGTGCGGAATCGTCGACGGCACCGCGCCGCGCGCCGCCGAACGTCGCCTCGCCGCGGTCACGCGAGGCCAGGCACTCCGCCGCGCGGTTGACGAGTCGCAACGTGAGTCGGTAGCATTCGGCGTCGTCATCCGCCCAGTTGATGAGGCCGTGGCCGCCGAGCAGCACGCCCTTGGCGGAAGGGTGCTCGCGGCAGATGCGCTGCAGTTCGAGTCCGAGCTCGAACCCGGGCCGCAGCCAGTCGGTCCAGATCACCTCGTCGCCCCAGATCTCGCGCGTGAGGGCGGGCCCGTCGGCGGCGGTGGCGACGGCGATCGCCGCGACCGGGTGCATGTGGTCGACATGCCGGTACGGGATGAACGCGTGGAGCGGGGTGTCGATGGAAGGGGCACGCGGGTTCAGGTTGAACGACGTGTGCGGATACATCGCGACCATCGCGTCCTCGGCCTCGGTCTTCGGCCCCCGAACGGGCCGGGCGGCGTAGACGTCCTGGAGCTGCAGGAGCCGCGGCTGCACGAGCGAGGAAAAGAACTCGCGGCCGGCGGTGCGCAGGTCTCCGCCCGAGCCCTTGACCCAGAGCACCTCGACGGGCTCGCCCGTGATCGGGTCCTTCTCGACGACCTTGGAAGAGGTGTTTCCGCCCCCGGTATTGGTCATGCGCCAGTCGCTGCCGAGCAGGTTCGAGCGGTAGACGAGCCGACCGAGCGGGTCGAGGGTCGCGGCGTGGGTCTCGTCCCAGAGGTCGGGGAGGAGGTGGGGGGCGGAGTCGCGGTTCATCGGGCGGTCATCTCGGGTCAGGATCGACGCGTCGGCTCGTAGCGCACTAGGGCCGACGAAACGGCGGCCGTCTCGCGTACGGACGCGCCCTCGGGCAGATCCCCCATCGTGCGGGCCTGCACAAGGAGATTTCCCAAAGCCGAGGCTTCCTCAGGCCCCGCGATCACCGGGATTCCGCAGGCGTCGGCCGCGAGCCGGCAGAGCAGGGCGTTTCGGGAGCCGCCGCCGACGAGGTGCAGCACTTCGGACCGGCGGCCGGTGAGGCGGTCGAGCGACAGGAGCGCCCGCCGATAGGAGTCGGCGATGGATTCGAGGACGAGGCGCGCCAGGGCTCCCCGGGTGGTCGGAAGGGGCAATCCGGCATCGCGAATCGCGGTTTCGAGCCGCGCCTGCATGCCGCCGCGCGGCGTGAACCGGGGGTGTTCGAGGTCGATGGTGCCCTCCGCAGGTCCTGACGCCTCGGCCGCGCGGACGAGATCCGGCCACGCCACCGGGGTCCCGGCCTCGTTCCACTCGCGCACGCACTCCTGCAGCGTCCAGAGGCCCGTCAGGTTCCGGAGGAAGCGGGTCGTGCCATCCAGGCCGGCCTCGTTCGTGAAACCGGCGTCGCGGGCCTCGTCCGACAGGTCCGGAGCGGAAAGCTCGGCGCCGAGCAGCGACCACGTCCCGCTCGAAACGAAGGCCCACGGCGCGTCGCCGGAGGCCGGCACGGCGGCCACGGCCGCGGCGGTATCGTGCGAGCAGCCGGCGACGACGCGCACCGCAGGTCGCCACGGCACCGATCCGATCACCGTTCCGGAGGGTACCACGCGCGGCCAGCGGGCCGCGTCGATGCCGAAGCGTGCGAGGAAACCGGCCCACAAGCCGGTCCGGGCCGAAAGCATCTGCGTCGCGCTGGCCATCGAGCGCTCGAAAACCGGCTCGCCCCCGAACCGGTGATTGAACCAGTCGGCCATGGAGAGGTGCAGCGCGCCGGGCCCGGTCCCGTCCCGCACGTCGGCGATCGCCTGCCAGAGCGTGTTGAACGGAAGAAACTGGATGCCCGTCTCGGCGAAGATCTCGTCAGCCGGGACGGTGGCGAATGCCCGGTTCATCACGCCCTCGGTGCGCCCGTCGCGGTAGCAGAAGGGGTCGCGCAGGGGTTCGCCTCCGGCGCCCGCGGGCACGTAGTCCACGGCCCAGGAATCGAACGACAGGCTGCGCAGGCCGGGCGAGTCAGCCACGGCGAGCTCGAACGCGGCCCGCGTTTCGGCCTCGAGCGCGGCGAGGTCCCACGCGAGGTGCCCTTGTCGATCGAGGATCGGCGTCTCGAAACGGTGCACGTCCCGCAGGTGCATCACGCCGTTCCGCAGTTCGCCGAGCACGGCCCGGCAGGAGGAAGCGCCGAGGTCGAAGGCGAGGTACGACGGGCCCGGCATGGTCAGAGGCTCTGCGGCGGCACGTACGTCGCCCCGCCCGCCCCGGCCCGGGCCGTCGCGGCGAAAGCCCGCCACCCGGACGCGCGGAAGGCCGCCACGGGGTCGAGCGCGCCGCCCCGGCGCCGGCGCACCTCGGCCACGAGGGCCGTCACGTCGGTCTCGAAGGCCTCGCGCAGGCACCGTTCCGCATACACCACGTCATTCGCAGCCTGGTAGCCTTCGAGCGCGTCCCGGCGCACGAGTTCGGCCCGCGCCCGCGCCGCCTGGAGGTGGTCGACCGTCTGCACCATCGCCTCTAGCGGATCCTTGAGGTTGTGGCTCTGGTCGATCATGTACGCCGGCGCGAACGACGGCCCGACGTCGCGCCGGGCGTCGACGAGCTCGTTGAACACGAGGAAGAGCTGGTACGGTTTGATCGAGCCCGCGGTCAGGTCGTCGTCTCCGTACTTCGAGTCGTTGAAGTGGAATCCGCCGAGCCGGCCCGCCGTGACGAGGCGCGCCACGACGAGCTCGATGTTGGTGTTCGGAAGGTGGTGTCCGAGGTCCACGAGGCACCGCGCCCGCTCGCCGAGCGCCTGCGCGAGCATCAGCGAGGAGCCCCAGTCCTGCACGACCGTCGAGTAGAAGGCCGGTTCGTAGGGCTTGTGCTCGGTGAACAGCGTCCAGTCGGGGGGGAGGTGCCGGTAGACCTGTCGCAGCCCGTCGAGCACGCGCTCGAACGCGCCGCGCAGCGAGGCCTGCCCGGGGTAGTTCGTGCCGTCGGCCAGCCAGACCGTGATGGCCTTCGACCCGAGCGTCACGCCCACGTCCACGACGTGGCGGATGTGCTCCACGGCCTGCGCGCGTACGGCCGCGTCGGCGCTCGAGAGCGAGCCGAACTTGTACGAGTGGCGCTGGCCCGGCTGGTCCTGGAAGGTGTTCGAGTTGACGGCGTCGAAGCCGAGCCCGAGCGCCTCGGCGTGGCGCCGGAGGGCGGCCGGGTCGTCCGGCTCGTCCCACGGCACGTGCAGCGAGACGCGGGGGGCGGCGCCCGTCAGCGCGTGCACCGCGGCCACGTCCTCCATCTTCTCCCACACGTCGCGCGGCTCGCCCGGACCGGGGAAGCGTCCGAAACGGGTTCCGCCCGTGCCGAGGGCCCACGACGGGATCGCGACCTCGAATTCGGAGGTGCGACGGACGGCGTCCTCGAGGTCGAGGCCCCGCCTTTGCAGTACCTCGGCAAGGTGGTCGAGGTCGCGGTGGTGGGCCGCCTCGGCGTCGGCCGTGGGGCGCGCCGCGGCACGCAGTCGGTCGAGCGTCATGCCGGTTTGCGCTTGTCGTGCATCCAGGCGGGCGCCGTGGCGAACCAGAGCACCGTTCCGACCGCCATCAGTACGGCGTGTGTGGACCAGGGGAGGTGGCCCGACCAGACGAGGAACGCGGGAACGACGGTGAGGCCGAGCCCGGCGAAGGAGGCGAGGAGGTATACGGTTCGCATGGAGTTCTCAGGCGGGTCGTGGGGCGGCGCCCTGGTGCAGGCGGCTCAACCCCACGTAGAGCGCGACCGCGATGAACCAGCCGGGCAGTCCGAGGAAGAAGATCTCGAGGCCCCAGGCGGCGTTGAGCGCCCAGCAGGCGGCGAGCGTGCCGATCCAGGCGATGGCGGCAGGCCAGTGGAATGCGAGGCCGCGGCGTTCGGCCCAGTCCTCGGCGAGTCCGAGGCGCGGCAGCAGCCAGAAATCGGCGAAGATCACGGCGCCCATGGGCATCAGGAGGAGACCGTAGAGCGCCACGAAATCGAGCAGTTTCATCATCAGGGCGGGGAAGAGGGCCGCCACGGTCGTCACGGCGCCGACGAACGCGGTCACCTTCCAGCGTTTCCAGCCCGGCGTCACGGTCTGCAGCGCGAGCCCGGCGCGGTAGATCGTCGGATTGGCCGTCGTCCAACCGGCGATGACGACTGCCGCGAGACCCGCGACGCCGGCTCCGAGGTAAGCGATCGGGCCCGGTGCCACCTCGCCGTTGGTCTGTAGGGCGAGCGCGACGAGGATGCCCGAGGCGATCCACGCGATGAAATGCCCCAGGTACATTCCGAAGGCGCTGTGGAAACCGGCCTTCCAGGTCTTCGCGTAGCGGAGGATCGTCATGTCGGCCATGCCGATATGCATGGCCATGTTGCAGAACCACGCGAAGAAGAGCACGTGCCAGAACGTGAACTTCGACTGCCCGTCAAGGGGCACGCCGGTCCAGATCACCGTTTCGGCCACGTGCCAGAAGTCGCCCGGGGACTCGACGCCGAGGCGCGGAAGCACGGCGACCGCGCACGCGACGAAGACGAGCAGCATCCAGGGGGAGGCGATCTTCGAGAACCGGGCGATGCGCTCGAACCCGAGGACCGCGAACGCGGTCACGACGGCCCCGCACGCGAGCACCGTCACCACCCATCCGACCGAATTCGGGTACCGGTCGTCGAGGTGCGGCATCGTCATGTCGAACGGAATGCCCACGGCGGTGGCCGCGACCGAGATCATGGCGCCCGCGAGGAAGCAGAACATGAGCGCGTTGACCAGATTGTAGGCCACGAGCAGGCCGGGCCCCGTGATCTTGCGCAGCTTCCAGTAGAGGTTCAGCCGCGTGCGCACGGCGATGGGGGCGCAGAGGAACGCCCAGGAGCACACGGCCAGCAGGTTTCCGAGCAACAGCCCGGCGAAGAGGTCGACGGCCGCCACGCCGTGCGCGACGAAGAGCGGACCGATGACGAACTCGGTGCCGGCGACGTGCTCGCCGGCGTACAGCCCGGCGAACGAGGAGGACGGCTGGATCCGGTCCTCCGAGACGGGTTCGCGGTCGAACTCGTTGATCGCGTCGAGCCGCGCGGTGAGTTCGTGCAGGCGGGAGGATGGCATGCGGAACGGATCAGTGGGTGGGGCGGGTCGGCCAGGTGAAGCGGTAGGTTCCGGAGCCGGTCGACAGCTCGACGCCGCGGTCGGTGGCCCGCACATCGCTCACGCCGGGCGCCGACGCGACGGGCACGCCGGATTCCGAAACGATTTCGAGCGCCGCGCCGGGCAGCACGACGGCCGCTGACGCATTGGGCGGAACAACGATGTCGAGCGTCATGACGTCATTCTCGAGGCGCCAGGCCGAGGAGGCCGTTCCGTACATCGTCTCGAGCGTGGCCGACGCGTTCGTGTAGGCGCCCCCGGGCTGCGGATGCACCAGGAGCCGCCTGTAGCCGGGTTCGGCCTGGTCGAGACCGGCCATGACCCGGACCATCCAGTCGCCGACCGCCCCGTAGGCGTAATGGTTGAACGAGTTCATACCCGGGTCCTGGAACGAGCCGTCGGGTTTGAGCCCGTCCCACCGTTCCCAGATGGTCGTGGCGCCCTTCGTCACCGGGTAGAGCCACGACGGGTAGTCGGTGCGGTCGAGCAGGCGGTAGACGAGGTCGACCCGGCCCGCGCGGGTGAGCACGAAGGGCAGGTAGGACGTGCCCACGAACCCCGTGGTGATGTGCCCGAATGCCTCCACGTCGGCCGCGAGGCGGCGTTCGGCCTCGGCACGCAGGGCCTCGGGCAGCAGGCCGAATTCGAGCGCGAGTGCGTAGGCGGTCTGCGTATTCTCGCCGACGCGGCCGGTCGCCGTGACGAATTCGCGCTGGAACGCCCCGGAAATCGTGCGGAAGAGCTCCTCGTACTGCCGCGCGTCGTCGTCACGCCCCAGTACCCGGGCCGCGCGGGCCACGAGATCGGTCGAGAATCCGAAGAACGCGGTCGCGATGAGGTCCTTGCTGGTCGTCGCGCCCGGGTAGTCGCTCTGCGTCGTGGCGTACGCGAGCCAGTCCCCGAAGTGCGTTCCGCCCATCCAGAGCCCGTCCGGGGCTTTCGAGTGGACGTAGTCGACCCATGCCTTCATGCTGGGGTACTGGATCTCGAGCACGCGCCGGTCGCCGTAGGCCAGGTACGTGTTCCACGGGATGACGACGGCCGCATCGGCCCAGGCGGTCGAGCCCACGCCGCCCGGGCGGTCCATCGAGAGCACGTCGGGGATGACCCACGGCACGCTGCCGTCGGGCTTCTGGTCGGCCGCCACGTCCCGCAGCCACTTGGTGTAGAAGCCGGCGACGTCCATGTTGAAGGCCGCCGTGCGGGAGAACACGTGCGCGTCACCCGTCCAGCCGAGCCGCTCGTCCCGCTGCGGGCAGTCGGTCGGAACGTCGAGGAAGTTGCCTTTCTGTCCCCATAATATGTTGTGCTGCAACTGGTTGACGAGCGGATTCGAGCATTCGAACCGGCCCGTGACGGGCATGTCGGAATGGATGACGATTCCGGTGAGGCCGTCGGGCGTCAGTTCGCCGGGCCAGCCCTCGACGACGACGTACTGGAACCCCTGGAACGTGAACTTCGGCTCGTACACCTCCTCGCCGCCACCCTTCAGCGTGTATTCCACGCGCTGTTTGGCGCCGCGCAGGTTGGCCGTGTAGACGTTGCCGTCCTTGTCGAGCACCTCGATGTGACGC
>JANJTM010000065.1 GCA_024711125.1 Rhodothermales bacterium | reverse complement strand
CACCGCGCGCTTCAATCCCGGAAGGCAGCGGGACGTGGCCGTGCCGGTGAGGATGTCGCTTCCGATTACGTTCAAACTGGATCAGGACTCCGAGACATTTCAGGTGGTAATCGAGATCCGCGAGGACGGTACTCTGCTGGTGAATGGGGATCGTACAACGCTCGAAGACCTGGCGAAGCGCACGGACATCATCTGGGCAAAGAGCGTTGTCTCGTTCCGGCCCCAAGCCGGCGCCCCGCCGGAAGTGATCGAGCGAGTCCGCGAATTCTTGCGCACGCCTCCCGTTCGTCAGTAGCGATCCTTGCGGATTGCGTCCTGACCTCGCGCCTTTCACAAGGAGTACCGCGCATTGAAGTATGTCACCTGTTCCAGGTGGCAGACCTCCTCGGCAATGCCCATTCTTCAATAGACTATCCCCGCTATTCACCGTGGCGCGACCAGCACCGATCTTCTTCGTGGGTCTGACCGCTTCTCTTCTTGGTTGGACTTCCGTACGTGCTCAAGTGCCGGACCCCACACGGGACTACGTCGGCCTGGCCGATTCGACCATCCAGCGGGTCTTCGGCCGGCCCAATGAGATCGCTCTGCACGACGAGAAGGATGCGGTGGTATGGACGTACTTCCTGACCCAGCCCCCTGCTGCGACAGAGTCCGATGTCGCGAAGGCAGACTCTGCGCGACATAGGTTTGCCGCGTTCAGCCTTCTCCCTGTCGGCGGAGAACGGAGTGCCTCCGGATACTGGCAGTTCGCCTTTTGGAACGGGAAAGTGGCCGCATTCAGCCTCCTTCAGATCGGAGCGCAGGCCGATTTGACGTATGACACGACCATCGGGCACCTGGCTGCGAAGGCCAGCTGGCTTGGACGTGGTGCCGGATCGCCGCATTCCCGACTGACGCGCTTGGGTGATAATGTGTGGATAGTGGATACCGCTGCCAAAGGGCCGGTTCAGGAGACGGTTGTCCGTGTTGGTGATGCCGGCTTCATGGTCTGCTCAAAATCGCGGCCGGCGGAATTGCGTCGTGTGAAGGCAGAGTTTGGCGTCACGCTTCACTAAGCCCCACATTACCGGACGATTGAGTGGCCTCGCTCCGCTCACCGTCCATCGCTCCGTAGACATCCGTCAGCGGAACCGAGCCGAGAGTGCTCACGCGTTGTACTGGCTACGGTATCACAAATGGGGGCAAGATGAATACCGTTCCTGATGTGATTCCAATCTCGGAACTGCGGCAGGATGCAGCCGGCATCATCAGGAAGATGAAGGCGGCTCGGTAGCCTGTCTTCATCACGCAACACGGTCGTGCCTCCGCCGTCCTCGTAAGTGCGGAGGACTATCGGCGGTCTCAACGCGAAGTCGAAATCCTGCGCTCACTCGTCGATGGTGAACGGGAGATTGCCGAAGGCAGGGGCTCCGATTTGGACACGGTCTTCGCCAAGGCACGAGAGTTGTTGGGAGCCAGGGGATGACCGTCCGATTCACGCCGACAGCCGAAGCAAAGCGCCTTGGCGTCGTCGCTTACATCATGGACGACAATCCGGCGGCAGCGTGGTCGTTTTACGACCGCGCCTTGGAGACCTCTTCACGGCTGCGCGAGTATCCCCACCCAGGCCGCGCAATACCCGAATTTCCCGCGCTGCCCTATCAAAAGGTCATCGTGCGGCCGTACCAATTCTTCAACCGTATCGTCGGAGAAGAGGTCTGGGTTATGGATGTTTGGCATGATGCCCGGATCCCGGACGCGCCCACGGACCGATAAAATCACGGATCAGCAGATGTCCTGCGGCCGTCGCTGATCGCCCAACGCTCTACGGGTTACCGGCCAGCGGGCCGTCGTCGGGACGGATCGACATCGTGTCGCCCGGCTTGGCAGGCCCGGAATTGGAAAATGTGGGCACTATTCGACGTATTTGGCCACGTTTTGGGCCAAAAACGTCGAAAAAGAGCCAAAAGTCGACGTTTTCGCCCGTTTCCGGGGCCCAAAACGTCGAATATCGGCCGAAATTCCGCGTTCGCGCCCTGGCGGGCCCTGGCTCGCCCTTCCGCACCCATCCATTCGCTTCGTCGCCCGCAGAAGACGGGCCACCGTTACCGCCGGAAGGGCGGAACCGCCCTATATCGGCCGGCGGGTGTTCTCCTCGATCTGGACGAGGATCGGAATGATCTTGCCGAGAGCCATAAGGAGAATCCCGGCCGCCGCCCAGACGAGTACGTACACGCTGGCGGCCAGACCCGCCATCCAGGAAGCCTCGATCGCCGCCCAAGCCGCGGCCAGTACGGCTATTCCGGAAATAGCGATAAACACTATGCCAATCAGTTCGATAAACGAGGCAAGCTTTGCAAGTGACAGATTCATCGAAATCACCACGTTGGGTTTAGTGTGGCCTTGGGACCACAATCGCTCATTTCAGGATACCATAGAAAACCGGGGATGGCCGGCTCGTTATCGCAACGCGTCGATGCGCCACGAAAACTCCTCGACCAGGTCGTCAGACCAGCCCCGCTTCAGGAACGCGATGCGTCCGTCTGGTTCGACGAACCAGGTGGTAGGGTAGGCGACCACCCCACTGCGCTGCAGGTACCCATCGTCGAGCAGCACGCGGAAATCATAGCCCTTTTCCTCCATGAACCGGCGGACGAGTTCGGGGCTGGTATCGTTGTCGATCGTGAAGACCTCGACGGAAGGATCGTCGGCATACTTCCGCGCGACTTCCTGGATGTCGGGCATCTCGATGATGCAGGGGCCGCACCAGGTGCCCCACATGTTGATGACGAGGATCTTGCCCTCCACGTCGCGTGATGCCATACGGCCGCCGGTCAACAGTGGCAGATCGAACGCGGCCATGGGTTCGGGTTCGACCATCCGCTCGGCGAGGATCTTCTCGCGGCGCTTTGCGCGATCCAGATCGGACAGGTTGGCGAAGTAGTCCTCGATTCCGTCGGCAGTGCCCCGTCGGCGAATGTAGAGCGCCCGGAGGGCCGCCTCGGCCGGATTCTTGCCGGGGGCCTGCGTCTCCATGGCACGCGCGTACCAAGTTTCGGCCTGGTCCAGAAAGTCGACTTCCGTCGAGGCAAGGTCAGCGTGGTCGGTTGTCCCGCGGACGGCCCGTTCGGCCCGCGCCTCGAAAAGGCGGCCGAGATGCACGAGATTCGTTCGACTCTGAGGGGAAAGGTCATGGGACCGACGCAGTTCGGTTTCGGCCGCCTCGAGTCGCCCCTGACGGAAGAAGACCCAGCCCAGCGCGTCCACCATAATCGACTCCATCCAATCCTGGGCGCGCTCGTACTCCTCGTCGGTGCGGTAGGCGCCCTGCTTCTTCTGCTGGTCGATCTTCTTGCGACCCTCCTCGACTCCCTGTCTGGCGATCCGTTCGGCCGCGTCCAGGTGCACGCCGCGATCGGCCAGCACTATGGGCCCGTTCGCGAAGGTCACGTGCGGATTGATGCCCTCGAACTCGACCATGCCCTCGACGGCCTCGAGAAGCAGGTCCGGGTCGGCCTCCATGCTGTCGGCGGAGAGCGCCGTGAACAGACTTCTGTAGGCATCGCCTTTCAGGCCCGACTGGTGGATGACAGGGCGATCGAGAAAAGCGCGCACGAGATCCCGGTATTGCCGTCGCTTGGCGGCATCCTTCCACCCGCCCTCCCCCATATCGGCCGCGAACGCACGGTATCGTTCCACGTGTACCCACTCCGCCTGCTCGCTTTCGGGCGCGAGCTCGAGGATCCGATCCTCGATGCGCCGCACACCGTCCTTGTCGTCCAGAAGCTTGAAGGCTTCCTTTGCCCAATTCAGTGTACCGGGCGAGTCCGGAGACAGGGCGAGCAGCGCATCGACGTCGCCGACGATGAGCCGGCGCTTCTCTTCCGCATCCACGTCCGGCTGTCCGGAAACCGCTCGCCAGAATGTCCAGTGCGCGGAGAGTCCCTTCGGAGCCAGTTCGATGGCGCGCCTGGCGAGCGGAAGGGCCTCGGCCATGCGCCGGGAGCCCGCGAGTTCTGAGGCGGCCGTCGCATACCCGGCGGCTTCATTGGGGAAACGCCGCCGGAGCTCGGCCAGAACCGCGAGCGCCGAGTCTGCCAGCGCCATGTCGCGCGGCCGCGTCTTCCATGACAGGGACGAGATCAGGCTGGCGCGAATGGAAAGGAGCGCCGCAGTCTCTTCGCCTCTTTGGACATGTTCGTCGAGAAAGGGGAGACCCGCCTGAGCATCGTGGACCTGCAGCGCCCAAGCACGCATCCACAGGAAGTCGGGGTCGTCGGGATCTCGGCGGAAGGCGTCAGCGCTCGCAACGAGCGCCTCCTCGTCAAGGTCGCCATGCCACGTGGCGGCCGTCGCCCAAGCCCAGTACGCCCAGGGTTCGTCCGGCGCTTCGGCCATGAAGGCCTTTGCCATCGCGACCGCTTCGTCCTCTTCGGAATTCATCGAACGAGCAAGGATCGCCCAGGCTCGCAGGGGGGCATGCTCGGGGAACCGCGCGAGGAAGCGGGCGCCCAGCGCGTCCGCGCCCTCGTAATCGTAATCGAAATACGCCCTTCGAACGGCTGTAGCGGCCTCGTCGGCCGTTGCAGGGTCCTGAGCGAGCGCCGGCAGGGCGGTGGCGAGGACGAGCGCGGCGACTACGGCCGCACGGAGTACACGGTGCAAGCCCATGGTACCTTCCGAATCATTTCTACGACCGTCATAGTATGTGATTCGTGCGTGCGAAGCAAATTTCCCGACTCGTCACGCCCCAGCCAGCCACTCCGACGGGCTGACAGCCGGCACCGGTGACGCCCGAAAGCCGGAGGGGTCGCGTGTGAGGATCGCCGAGGCACCCTCGCGGATGGCCGTTTCGATGATGAGGTCGTCTTCGAAATCCGGTCCCTCTCGTGCGATCGCGGACAGGATCAACCCGGAATCCACCGGAATGAGACCGAAAGATTGGGCGACTAGCCGCAATCCCGTGCGGGCGGCCGCCTCGCCCCGAGCACGGCGCGCGAAGTAATACAGCGTGGTGATGGTCGTGGCGGCGAGGTAGCCGCGCACATTGCCCGTTTCGATCAGGCGAATCACCTTCAGAGCGGCCTCTGCATGGGGCGCGCGGTCGAGCCATGCATCGAGCATGACGTTTGTATCGAGGACGATCGTCTTCATGGAAGAAGGTGCTTGCGTGCCATGTCTTCCCAGATGTCCTCCTCCGTAACAGGGGGCTCGGGACCGCGTTCGAGAATCCAACGCACGAGCGGGCCGTCACCTGGCTGGACGTCATGTCCGGCGCCATGCGTTACGAGCCCACGGAAATACGCCGCGACCAGGCGCGACAGGGAGGTCCCGTTTTCCTCGGCGAACTTCTTCGCTTCGGCAATCAGGTCCCGATCAAGCAGCAGGGTGAGCTTCACGGAGTTGGACGCGGGCATCGAAGTGATACGTATAGATTCTGATGCTATACGTACGGCCGGCATTTCGCCCGGTTTCTTTTATGGAGGCGCATGCCCTGCTTTCCGCAACGGCCCAGCCGCGCGGTTACCACCCTCTCTCGGGGCCTCGAAGTGTAAAACAGGGGCCGTATTCAACTTAACCGCCCCTTTTCGGGGCCTGGGAGTTGAAACAGGGAGTCATTTTCAACTTGGCGGCCCGTTTTTGGGGCCATGGAGTTGAAAACAGGAGCTGTTTTATACTCGGCCACCCCGATTCGCGGCCTCGCCGTCGCCGCAGACGGCTGGGCTTCGATTTCCGCCTGCGTTCGTGGGGTACGCGACGCGGAAACGGGCTCCGTTCCTCTTCGCAGCCCCTCGCCGCCTGCCGTCTCGAGTTAAGCCGCGTGGCCCCTCACGCTGCCAGCACTTCGTCCCGGACGTAGTGCAACCTGATCACTGCAGGTCGCTCGTCCACCTCGAAATGACACGCGACCGCATCTCGGACCCTGGTGCGCAACACCTCGAGCGAATCCGCCTCGGTGAAGATCGAGTGCCCCAGGGCGCGGGCCTCGAAACCGCCCTCGGCCGATTCCCCGACTACGAAGATGATCTCGTTGCGCATGCCGCCGCCCGGGTTTGAGGTATTCCGACTTGCCGCGCCCGGACTACGCCTCCACCCCGCTCAGGAACTCCCGCAGCACGTAGTGGAGAATGCCGCCGTTGCGGTAGTAGTCCACCTCGACGGGCGTGTCGATGCGGCAGAGGGTCTCGAACGAGAACGTCGAGCCGTCGAGGCGCGTCGCGTGCACGGTCACCCGCTGCCCGGCCCTGAGGTCGTCGCCGATCGGGAAGGCGTAGGTTTCGGTTCCGTCCAGGCCGAGTGACGTCGCGGTCTGGCCCTCGAGGTACTGCAGCGGCAGGACGCCCATTCCGATGAGGTTCGAGCGGTGGATGCGCTCGAAGCTCTCGGCGATGACCGCGCGCACGCCCAGGAGGATCGTGCCCTTGGCGGCCCAGTCGCGTGACGAGCCCATCCCGTAGTCCTTTCCGGCGAGGATCACGAGCGGAGTCCCGACCTGCTCGTACTTCATCGCGGCGTCGTAGATCGAAAGGGTCTCTCCGGTCGGGAAGTACTTCGTGACGCCGACCTCCACGCCCGGCACGAGCTGGTTCTTGATGCGGATGTTGGCGAACGTTCCGCGCATCATGACCTCGTGGTTGCCGCGGCGCGATCCGTACGAGTTGAAATCTGCGATTTCGACGCCGTTTTCGATCAGGTAGCGGGCGGCGGGGGAGGTCTTGGAGATGTTGCCGGCCGGCGAGATGTGGTCGGTCGTGATGGAATCGCCCATCTTCGCGAGGACGCGGGCGCCCGCGATGGCCTGGATCGGCGTGACCTCGCGCGTCAGGCCCTTGAAGTAGGGCGGCTCCTGCACGTAGGTCGACTTCCCGTTCCAGGTGTAGATCGAGCCCTCGGGGATCTCGATCGCGTTCCAGTCGGGGTTCGAGTCCTCGATGCCGTGGTACTGCTTGCGGAACTGCTCGGCGGTCACGGCGCTCGCGACGGCGGCGGTCACCTCGGCGTTCGTCGGCCAGATGTCGCGCAGGTAGACCGGGCGGTTCTGCTGGTCGTGTCCGATCGGGTCCTTGTGCAGGTCGATGTCGACCGTACCCGCCAGCGCGTAGGCGACGACGAGGGGCGGAGAGGCGAGGAAGTTCGCCTGCACCTGCTGGTGGATGCGGCCCTCGAAGTTGCGGTTTCCGCTCAGCACGCCCGCGACGACGAGGTCGCCCTGGCGGATGGCCTCGGACACCGCGTCGGGCAGCGGTCCCGAGTTGCCGATGCAGGTGGTGCAGCCGTAGCCGACCAGGTTGAATCCCAGCTGGTCGAGGTACGGGGTGAGGCCCGCCTCGGCCAGGTAGTCGGTCACGACCTTCGAGCCCGGGGCGAGCGAGGTCTTGACGTGGGGCTTCGTGCGCAGGCCGCGCTCGACGGCCTTCTTCGCAACGAGGCCCGCGCCGAGCATGACCGACGGGTTCGAGGTATTGGTGCAGCTCGTGATGGCGGCGATGGCGACGTCGCCCATGCGCAGGGTGTGCGCGCCGCCCTTCTCGTCGGTCCAGTCGGCCGTGCGGTCGATGGCGTCGACGGGAAGTCCGAAGCCCTTGGGCCCGACCGGGGCCGAGATCGACGTGCGGAAGACGCTCTGCACGTCCTCCAGGTTGATCCGGTCCTGCGGACGCTTCGGGCCCGACAGCGACGGCTTCACGGTCGAAAGATCGAGCGTCAGCACGTCCTTGAACTCCGGATCGGGCATGTCGTCCGTGCGGAAGAGGCCCTGCAGCTTGGCGTAGCGCTCGACGGCGGTCACGAGCTTCTCGTCGCGGCCCGTGCGGCGCAGGAAGGCAAGGGTCTCGTCGTCGATCGGGAAAAAGCCCATCGTCGCGCCGTACTCGGGCGCCATGTTGGCGATCGTCGCGCGGTCGGGCACCGACATGTGGGAGACGCCGGGGCCGAAGAAGTCGACGAACTTGCCGACGACGCCGTACTTGCGCAGGGTCTCGGTGACGGTGAGGACGAGGTCGGTCGCGGTCGCGCCCTCGGGCAGCTGGCCGGTTAGCTTGAAGCCGATCACCTCGGGCATCAGCATGTAGATGGGCTGGCCGAGCATGACGGCTTCGGCCTCGATTCCGCCCACGCCCCAACCGACGACGCCGAGGCCGTCGATCATGGTCGTGTGGGAGTCGGTTCCGACCAGGGAATCGGGGTAGTACACGACGGTACCGTCATCCTGGGTGCGGCTCCAGACGCACTTGGCGAGGTACTCGAGGTTGACCTGGTGGCAGATGCCGCTCGCGGGCGGAACCACGCCGAAGTTGTCGAACGCCTGCTTGCCCCAGCGCAGGAACTCGTAGCGCTCCCGGTTGCGCTCGAACTCCTTCTCGGCGTTGTACATGAGGGCGAACGCGCTTCCGAACTGGTCGACCTGGACCGAGTGGTCGATGACGAGGTCGACCGGCACGCGGGGGTTGATGACCTCGGGGTCGCCGCCGAGGCGTGCCATGGCGCTGCGCATCGCGGCGAGGTCGACCACGGCCGGAACGCCCGTGAAGTCCTGCAGCAGCACGCGGGCCGGCATGAAGGGGATCTCCTCCTTCGCCGGGTTCTTCGGATCGTAGGCGGCGAGCAGCGCGACGTGTTCCTTCGTGTAGACGTATTCGTCGCAATTGCGCAGCACCGACTCGAGCAGCACCTTGATGGAGAACGGAAGCCGGTCGATGGAGGTGTAGCCGTGGGCCTTCAGGGCATCGAGGCGGTAACAGACGCCGGTGCCGGAGCCGGTGTCGAAGGTGTCGTAGGCGCCGTAGTAGTCGTGCTGCCGGGTGGCCATGGTCGTGCTGGGCGGTGTTCGCTGTGGACTTTCTGTGGGGCGGCCGCTGTTCTGGAGCGCGGTGCGCCGAGACGCCAAAATACCTAACCCCCATCCGATTGTTCACCCGGCGCCGTCGCGGAAGCGCTGCGGTGACGCGGCGATGGGGTGAATTACGCTTGAATCGGCGGACCGTTCGAGAGCACCTCCGATAGGTGTGGACGCCGCCCTCGGCCCGTGCGTATATTTCCAGTCTGCGCTGCCGGATTCGTGCGGCACTGCGCGCCGGGGCTATAGCTCAGTTGGTAGAGCGCTTGGATCGCACCCAAGAGGTCAGGAGTTCGAATCTCCTTAGCTCCACTGGTTTGTTGTGAAGAGCCCGCTTGCGCGGGAAGACTGCGAAGGTTCGTGGCCGCGGGGCGGGGAAGGGGTGAGCTTGCGGCGGGCCTTGGTCGGTGTTCCGCGCCGTTGTGGAAGAGCCCGCTTGCGCCTCGGACGAATCCCCGTCAGATCAGCTCCACCCGGCGGCGCATGCCCTCGGTCATCGTGATCGTGCCTTCGGCGGAGACCCACAGGGCCTCGATGCCGGGCATCGATTCGAAGAGGGCGCGGCAGCGGGCGGTTTCGAGGACGCAGGCGGCCGTGGCCAGGGCGTCGGCGGTCATCGCGTCGGGTGCGACGACGGTTGCCGAGAGCACGTGGGCGACCGGCTCGGCCGTCCGCGGGTCGAAGAGGTGCGAGACCTCCCGTCCGTCCACCACGCGTTTCTGGAAGTAGGTGCCGGACGTCGCCACGGCCTCATCCTCGACGTCGAATCGACCGAGAATGCGTTCGACATGGCGCGGGTCGCGGATTCCGACCTTCCAGGGGCGATCCGGCGCCGGACGGCCGTGCGCGAAGAGGTCGCCTCCGGCATCGACGAGGGCCGCAGGATTCCCCATGGCCCGGAGATCGGCGACGGCACGATCGACCCCGTATCCCTTGGCGATTCCGCCGAAATCGACCGCGTACCCGCCGGCATCCAGCGTGACCGACGCGTCATCGACGTGCAGGTGGGACGCGCCGATCCGGTCGCGGAATGCCGCATCGGCCGTTCCGGGCATGAATCCGAATGCGCGCAGTGCGGGAAGGACGGTGACGTCCATGGCGCCGTCGGTCTGGGCGGCGAACCGCAGCGCGGCCGACGCGACCTCCCGGAGCTCGGGTGCGGCGACGACGGAGCGGCCGGCCGCGTTCAGGACCGACAACGCGCTGCGCTCGTCGTGCGCCGACAGGAGGTCCTGGATACGCACGAGTTCCGAGAAGACGGCGCGGGTCCAGTCGTCGGCGCCGGCATCGGTGGGCAGAGACAGGGTCACCTGCGTGCCCATGGCCCAGCTCGTCCGTCTGAGCGGCGCCGCGGCATCGGGGCGCGTGAGCAATCGCCAGGCGGGGTACGCACCTACGACGGTTACTGCGCCCAGGGCGCGCGCCGCCGAGACGAGGAATCGGCGGCGACCGGTAGCGTCGCCCCTCGCCTGATCGGATCCGGGGCGGGCGGGACTGTCCTGCATGGTAGACGGTAGTGGGATGCGCCCGGGACGGCGCACGGGTCTCGGGTCGGAACGCGGGGCCGAACTTCGGGAGGAATGTCGTGTCGATTCGGGCGATTCTCCCGCACCAGGCCGTAGGGGTTTGCCCGTCATTCGATCGGCATTCGGCCCAATCAGCCTGGTTTGGCGGGAAAAGCGGCTCCGATTGCGGCAGTGTAGGGAAAACCCCCACGGAGTAGTGCAGGGTATGTGCCGACGTCCCGGATTTCGCTGCGGCACGGCAACTGTTACCTTCCCGTCGGTGTCAGGAAACCCGGTTCGCCGGGGTTCCGCTGCCATCACCAAGACAGTAACCCAGAGACATGATCCGACTCATCATCCCCGCCGTCGCCCTGATCGCGCTCGCCTTCACGAGCCGGGTGACCACGCCCGAGCCGGCCGTGCCCCAGGACCACCCCGTGCTCGTGGCCGACTTCGGCTACATCGGCGCCACGCGCTGCCGCACCTGCCACCGCAAGGAGGAGGACGGCAACCAGTACGGGCAGTGGGAGGCAACGGCCCACTCGAAGGCGTTTGCGACCCTGGCCGGCGACAAGGCCAAGGAGATCGCCGCTGCCAAGGGCATCGCCGATCCGCAGGCCGCCGACGAATGCCTGAAGTGCCACATCACCGGTCACGGCGTCGACGCGGCGCTGCTCGGTGACAAGTACGACAAGGCCGAAGGCGTCAGCTGCGAATCCTGCCACGGACCCGGCAGCGAATACTACAAGAAGGCCACGATGGAAGGCATCACCGCCGGTACCATCGACGGCGCGTCGGTCGGGCTCATCGAGCCGAACGAACAGACCTGCCTCGGCTGCCACAACGAGGAGAGCCCGACTTTCAAGGGCTTCAATTATGACGAGTACCTCGCGAAAGTTACCCACCCGAATCCGAATCTCAACTGATCGGAAGGGTGGTCGGGTGAGCCGGCTACTGCTGGCTGCGCTCGCCCTGTTCCTGGCTTCACCCGGTCCGGCAAGCGGACAACTCCGGGTGGACGGTCAGGTGTACGCGATGGCTTACGCATGGGACGCGCCCGCCCAGGGCGGCGGGCGCGTCGATGCGTACCAGGGACTGAATCTCAGGGTGCGTCCCTCCCAGGCCGTCGATTTCAGGACGCATTTCCGCTTCGCCCGGCGCTTCGATCGACTCGAGGACGGATACCGCTGGGACGAGAAGGTCTACCAGGCGTATGCCGACACCCGCATCGCGGGCCGTACGCTGGTTGCCCGTCTCGGTCGCCAGTTCGTCTACAAGGGCGCGGTGAACGGGACGTTCGATGCGCTGACCGTGCGATACCAGCCGAGCGGGTGGGACATCCAGGCGATGGCCGGTCTCGCCGCGCCGGTGGACCGCACGCTCGAGTTGCTCGGGACGGATGAAGGCCAGGCGCTCGGGTTCTACGCGGGTCGCCAGTTCGGCAAGGCGCTGCGCGCGAACGTCTCCTGGTTCAACCGCACGCGATCGGACATGACGGCCTGGCATCTGGCCGGGGGCGGTCTATCCCTGCGGCTTTCAGACAATGCCTTCGTGCAGTCTGAGCTGGACTACAACCTCGAGCAGGAAGTGGTCCAGCGGTTCCGGGGCAGGGCGTGGTTCGAGACCGACCGGGTCGTGTTCACCGGCGAGGCCGGGGTGCAGAAGCCGCAGATCTACCAGGATTCCTTCTTCTCGATCTTCCAGCTGACGGGCTTCAGCCAGGCGCGCCTCGGTGTCGCCTACAAGGTCGGGGGGGGCCGGATCGGCTATCAGTTCATCGGCACGCGGTTCGACGACGTGGCCGACGGCGAATCCGACACGTCGGGCGAATCGCTGCTCACGTGGACCGGGAAATGGGGAACACTGGGCGCGATCTACCAGGGGGGATACGCGGGAGACCGCGTCGGCCTCTACGCCGATGCCCGGATCGATGTCATGAAGAGTCTCGCCCTGTCGGTACGCGCCAGCCGTCTCGAGTACGAGCGGCGCAGCATTTCTCTCGACGAGGACGCCACCGCGTTTTCCGCGGGCCTGACCTTCCGCCCGAACGCGCCGTTCTGGTGCCAGGTGGAGGGTCAACGCAGCCTGAACAACCGCTTCGACCAGGATACGCGGCTGTTCGTCCGAGCCGGCTATACCCTGTGATCGGCCTATGAAGCTCTACGCTACCGTCCTACTCGTTCCGGCCGCTTTCGTGTGGCAACTGTCGGGTCTGCCGACGTTGTCCATTCCGGCCGGCGATTCGGACATCATTTTCTCGCACCGATACCACCTCGAAGAGGAGGATCTCGCGTGCGCCGACTGCCACGAGGGGGCGGAAGCCTCGCTCGCGGGCACCGACAACCTGCTGCCGTCGATGGACACGTGCGGAACGTGTCATGACGTCGAGGCCGAGGACAACTGCGTCCAGTGCCACAAGAACGCAGAGGACCCGGCCGGCTATCCGCTCATCACCGACTACTCGCAGAAGTTCGCCCACGCGAAGCATCTCGAGGAAGGGGCCGAATGCGCTACCTGCCACGCGGGCGTGGAGAAGAAGGAAGTGTACGACGGCCGGTCACTCCTGCCGACGATGGTCGGCTGCGTCGACTGTCACGACGACGAGGGCGCAGA
The DNA here is from genome assembly GCA_024711125.1 of Rhodothermales bacterium. Lineage (GTDB taxonomy): Bacteria > Bacteroidota > Rhodothermia > Rhodothermales > UBA10348 > JANJTM01. Next base: position 17,548 of record JANJTM010000065.1, on the reverse strand, counting down.
GGGCGAGTGCATGACCTGTCACATGCCCGACGAGGAACTGCTGCCTTCCAGCCACGTGGTCGGGTTCGCTCGGGCCCACTCGGACCTGGCGCGTCGTAACGCGCTGTCCTCGACCGGCGAGATGACGTGCGCCACGTGCCACGGGGACGAATTCTGCCAGGACTGCCACGAGGGCGAGAATCTCGACCGCCTGACGCATCCGCTGAATTACGAGTTCACCCATGCGCTGGACGCGCAGTCCGGTGCGGTCGCCTGCAGCTCGTGTCATACCGATGCCACGTTCTGCGCAGACTGCCACCGCGAGAACCAATTACTTCCGCACACCCATACGGCCGGATGGGCGATCCCGCTGACCGGAGGGCGTCATCGATTCGAGGCAGCCGCCGACCTAGCGTCGTGCATCGCGTGCCACGAGGATAATGCAGAGCAATTCTGCCAGCCGTGCCATGATGCGAACTAGTTGGATCGGAACGATGGGGAGGCTGGGCGCCGCACTGCTGACGGTCCTGTTGGTGGCGTCCGCGGTCGGTTGCGCCGACCTGGCCAACGAGGCCGTGATCGGAGCCCATCCCGACGGTTGGATAGAGCGCGGCGGCGAGAATTTCCACGGCATGGCCGTGCTGGAAAGCGCCTTCAAGACCGAGTCGTGCACCACCTGCCACGGGGAGGATTACCAGGGCGGTACGTCGGGTGTAAGTTGCTCGACGTCACGCTGCCACGAGTCGTACCCCCACCCGGAGGCCGACTTCATGAACCCGCAGGCCGGGGAGTTCCACGGCAACGTGGTCCTGGCGTCGGCGACGAAGGAGGCCGTGTGCTCCACCTGCCACGGCGCCGATTATGCCGGCGGGCGGACCGGGGTGAGCTGCTACGGGTCCGGATGCCATGGGAATTATCCGCACGGGCCGGTGTTCGGCGGGCCCAACGCGGCGGCGACGCATGCCGCGTACGTGAGGGACGGAGCCCATTGGGATCTCGGCCAGTGCTCGACCTGCCACGGGGAGACCTACGACGGAAAGGGCGTAGCCGACAAGACCTGTCTGACCTGCCACAACCGGGCCGGCGGACCGGAAGCCTGCGATACGTGTCACGGGCAGGGCGATGCGGGCGCCCCGCCGCCGGACCTGTACGGGCACTTCGAGACGACGCGTGTCTCGGTCGGCGCCCATTCGGTCCACGTCGATCCGGCTGCCGGGCTCGACGCCTGCGTCACCTGCCACGTGACCCCGGCCGAATTCGAGTCGGCGGGGCACCTGGACGGATCGGCTGAAGCCAGGGCCGAGATCGTATTCGGCCCGATGGCTACCGGATACGGCAAGCTGACTCCCGTGTACTCGGCGGCGAATGCGACCTGCGCAGGATCCTGGTGTCACGGGGGGTTCGAGTTCCCGAAGTCCGAGAGCCGCAACCAGTGGATATACTCGGGCGATTCGATCAAGGGCATCCCGAGCACGCCGACCTGGAACGTGGTCGGCAGCGGCGAAGCGGCCTGCGCCACGTGCCACGGGCTTCCGCCCGAAGGGCACCGGGTGTTCCCGCAGCTCAAGTGCGGCTTCTGCCACCCGAGCGCGAGTACCACCGAAGATTTCGTGATCGTGGACAAGACCCTGCACGCGAACGGCAAGGCCGACGTGTACTGATACCCGAGAGGGTTCGACATCCGGGCGGCGACGCGTTCCCCGTGGGCGCGTCGCCGCTTTTTTTGTGCCCCCATTTCGCCCCCTACGCCGATGTAGGGAAAACCCTGATGCACTGGGGATGGATGCCCCTACCCGCCGCATTCCATCGTGGACTACGTGGCGGGGGCGTAGTTTGGAGTACGTTTCGGACGGAATGAATCCCGTTTCTTCGCAGGACCTCTCCCGGCGCGGAATCGGGCAAACCGACGACTGAAATGCGCAAGGTCCTGCTCCTGGCTCTCCTCGCATGGACGACCGTGCCGGTCGCCTACGGGCAGTCGGCCGAAGACGAGGAGTGCGCCGCCTGCCACGACGATCGCACCCTGACGGCCGAACGCAACGGCCGGACAGTGTCGATGTGGGTGAACTTCAAGGCGTTCGCCCAGTCCACGCACGGCCGGGAAGGGTGCATTTCGTGTCACCAGGACGTGGACGTGGACGACCTTCCGCACGAGGATCGCCTCGAGAAGGTCGATTGCTCGATGTGTCATGACGATGCGGTGATGAAATTCAACCGCAGTCTGCACGGCAGCGCGCTCGACGAGGGGCGTTTCCTTGCCCCGACCTGCGCCACGTGTCACGGCAAGCACGACATCCTGCCCGCGAAGGACGAGCGGTCGAAGACGTACGTCACGAATATCCCGGCGCTCTGCGGCGAGTGCCACAAGGAGGGTACGCGGGTCAACGAGCTGAGAGCGGTCAGCCAGCGGCACGTGCTGGAGGATTATGCCGAGTCCATCCACGGCGACGGGCTCTTCCGCAGGGGCCTCATCGTCACGGCCGTGTGCACGAGCTGCCACACGGCGCACGACATCCTGCCGCACGAGAACCGGGGGTCGTCGATCCACCGCGCGAACATCGCGACCACGTGCCAGCAGTGCCATCGCCAGATCGAGCGGGTGCATACCAAGGTGATCGACGGCGAGCTGTGGGAAAAGCGTCCGCACGAGGTCCCGATCTGCGTGGATTGCCACCAGCCGCACCAGGTGCGCCGCGTCGCCTATACGGGGTCGTTTCCCGACAGCCGTTGCCTGACGTGCCACAGCGATCGGAACCTGGCCCGCACCCTGCCCGACGGTACGAAAGAGTCGCTGTACGTGAACGTGGACGACGTGCAGCATTCGATGCACAAGGGGCTGACCTGCATCAGCTGCCATACGCAGATCGCCGAAGCCAAGGATCCGGTGTGCCGGGATTCCGGGCCTGTACAGTGCGCGTCGTGCCACGCCGAGCAGGTGAACGACTTCACCATCTCGATGCACGGGCAGAAGCGCGCGGAAGGCGACGAGCGTGCTCCGCAGTGCACGACGTGCCACGGCGACCACAGGATCCTGGGTCGGACCGATCCGGAGTCGCCGGTGTTCGCCCGAAACCTGCCTTCGCTCTGTGCCGACTGTCACGAAAACCGGATGGACCCGGTGCAGAACACGGCGGCCGACGGCAGGGAGGTGTTCACGCACTACACCGAGTCAATCCACGGCAAGGGTCTGCTCGAAAGCGGCCTCCTCGTGACGGCGACCTGCGTGGACTGCCACACCGCCCATCGCGAGCTGCCGAAGACGGATGAACGGTCGACGGTACATCCGGCGAACGTGGCCTCCACGTGCGCGACCTGTCACGACGGCATCATGGAGGAGTTCAATCGCTCCATCCACAGCCCGAACGTCACGACGACCGACAAGAAGCTGCCGGCGTGCAACGACTGCCACCAGGCGCATTCGATTTCCAGGACGGACGGCGGCGAGTTCCGCCAGCAGATCCTGCAGCAGTGCGGCGACTGCCACGAGGAGGTGACCGAGACCTACTTCGACACCTTCCACGGCAAGGTCTCGCAGCTCGGCTCGGAAATGACGGCGAAGTGCTCTGATTGCCACGGTGCGCACAACATCCTTCCGCCGTCGAACCCCGAGTCGCTGCTGAGCCGCCAGAACGTCATCGAGACGTGCAAGACGTGCCATCCGAACTCGAACCGCCAGTTCGTGGGCTACCTGACGCACGCCACGCACCACGACAAGGACAAGTATCCCTATCTCTACTACACGTTCTGGTTCATGACCACCCTGCTGCTCGGGGTGTTCTCCTTCTTCGGGCTGCACACCGTGCTATGGCTTCCGCGCGCCATAAAGGAGCGGCGGGCGCAGATCGCCAGGCGGCGCGCCGAGCGTGAAGCGGAAGAAGCGGAAGACGAAACGGACGAATCATGACGACCGACACCGATCCGACGATGCCGGCCGCCGCCCAGCCGGCTGTCGAGGCAGGACCCACTCCGGCCCCGCGGAAGAAGTCTGCGCGGACACCCAGGAAGAAGCTGTACTACCAGCGCTTCGACGGCTACTCGCGGTTCCTGCACCTGCTCGTCATCATCAGCTTCCTGTCGCTGGCCGTGACGGGCATGACGATCAAGTTCTCCGGGGTCGGAGCGTTCCAGACGCTTTCACGGTGGCTCGGGGGATACGAAGTCACGGGATTCGTGCACCGGGTCGCCGCCGTCATCACGTTCCTGTATTTCTTCCTGCACGTGTACTACGTCCAGCGTCGGATGCGCCGGGCGAAGATGAAGTTCTCGGAACTGCTCAAGGGGGAAAACACGCTGCTTCCGCAGAAGCATGACGTCACCGAGTTCGTGCAGACGGTGAAGTGGTTCCTCGGGCTGGGCCCGCGGCCGGATTACGGCCGGTGGACCTACTGGGAGAAATTCGACTACCTGGCGGTGTTCTGGGGGGTGCTGGTGATCGGGCTGTCAGGCCTGGTCCTGTGGTTTCCCGAGACGTTCACCGCGATGGGCATACCCGGATGGATGGTCAACGTGGCCACCATCATTCACAGCGACGAGGCCCTGCTGGCCACGGGCTTCATTTTCACGGTCCATTTCTTCAACACGCACTTCCGCCCGGATCGCTTCCCGATGGATCCGGTGATCTTCACGGGCAGCGTCGAGGTGGAGGAGCTGAAGGAGGACCGTCCCCGTTTGTACGAGGCGCTCGTCAAGAGCGGAGAACTGGAGAAAGGGCTGGTGGAGGCTCCGCATCCCCTGCTAGAGAAATGGGCGCGCGCGTTCGGAATGACCGCCCTGACCATAGGTCTCATCACCGTGGTGATGATCATCTACTCCATGATCTTCCTGTACCGCTGACGAATCGGTCGCGTCGGACGTTCGGTACGGTTCTCCTGGTCGTGGTCCTCTCCACCGCCGGTCTCGGTGGACCGGTGGTTCCGCCGGGAAGCGTTCCGGACGGAGGCTGGCGCGTCGGCGCGTCGGCATCCGTGAAACCGGCTGCGGCGCACGCGGTGGCGGGTACGGCCGCCCGGGCGGCGCACCGGCCCGACGTGATGCCGCCCTTCGGGTTCGGCGACATCGAGCCGGACGACTGTCTCATCTGTCACGACGACGAGTCGCTGACGATGGAACGCGACGGCAAGGAAGTCTCGCTGTACGTCAGCGGAGAGCATTTCGCGGCTTCGCAGCACAAGGGACTCGACTGCGTGGACTGCCACAAGGGGCTCGATCCGGACGAAGAGCCGCACGCCGATCCCATTCCGAAAGTCGAGTGTGCATCGTGCCACGCGCGACCGGTGCGGGAGGCCGCGAGGTCGCGGCATCCGGATGCGGCCGAGTGCTCGACCTGTCACGGGAATCTGCATACGCGGACGGGGACCGTCGCGACGAACGCTACTTGTGCGACGTGTCACGCGGACGAGAAGGCGGTGGTCGATGCCTCGAAACACGGGCATAACGGCGCGGCACCCGTGTGCCTGGACTGCCACGGCTCGCACGAGTTCGCGCTGACCGATTCGGAAGGATGTCTCACGTGCCACGGCGCAAAGGACTTCGTGGACGCCAATGTGCCGGGGGAGACGCTCGAGGCGGTGCTCTCGTACCGTGAGAGCATTCATGGGGCCGTCATCGAGTGTTCCGGCTGCCACGGGGGACACGACATGCGACCGGCAGACGATCCGGCTTCGAACGTGGCTCGTCTGAACGTAGCCGAAACGTGTGCCGGGTGCCACGAGGAGGTGGCCGAGCACTACCTGAATTCGGACCATTACCAGGCGCTGAAGGGAGGATTCGACGGGGCTCCGACGTGCACGGACTGTCACGGTGAGCATGACATCCACCGGATCACCGACAGCGCGTCCCCGATGAGCAGGGAGCACGAGGTGACGGTCTGCCTGAACTGCCATCTGAACGAGCCGGGTGTGCAGGAGCGCATGACGCACTCGGCCGGCTTCATCGCGGGCTACGAGAACAGCGTGCACGGGCGTGCGGCGGCATCCGGCAATCTCGATGCACCGGTCTGCTCGGATTGCCACGGCGCCCACGACGCGATGAAGGCCGGAAATCCGGCGTCGCTGGTCAACAAGAACAACCTCGCCGAGACCTGCGGCACGTGCCACGAGGATATCGCGACCCAGTTCAAGGCGAGCTCCCACGGCACCGCCCTGGCCTCCGGGAACATGGACTCGCCGACCTGCACCGACTGCCACTCCGAGCATTCGATCGTCAAGGCCGACGATCCGAACTCGCCGGTAGCCTCGGCCAACGTCTCGCAGGCCGTGTGTTCGCCGTGCCACTCCTCCTACAAGCTGTCGGCCAAGTACGGCTTCCCTTCGGATCGGGCCGACACCTTCGGCGACAGTTTCCACGGATTCGCCGGCCGGCTCGGCGAGAAGGAGGTCGCGAACTGCGCGAGTTGCCACGGTGTGCATGACATCCTTCCGTCGACCGATCCGGCCTCGCGCGTACACAAGGACAAGCTGACGGCTACCTGCGGCACCTGCCACCCGGGAGCCACGGCCCGGTTTGCCGAGGGTTCGGTGCACATCGTCCGTACCGAGGCCGGGGATCGCCTGCTGTTCTGGATCGGGCGCATCTACCTCATCATGATCGTCGTGATCATCGGCGGCATGTTCGTGCACAACGGGATGGACTGGCTGCGCAAGGTGTCGGACACCTACCGCGTGAGGGTGGGCCTTGCGGTGGCACCCCACGCTCCGCCGACGCTGGAACCGCAGAAACTCTACGTACGCATGACCGTGGGCGAGCGGTGGCAGCACGCGTTCCTGGCCATCAGTTTCATCCTGCTGACCATCACGGGCTTCATGCTCCGGTATCCCGATGCGGGATGGGTGGACCTGTTCCGCGCGGTATTCGGCGAGTGGCTGGTTCCGATCCGCAGCTGGGGCCACCGGATCGCGGGCGTGGCGATGCTGGCCGTTTCGTTCTACCACCTCTGGTACATCATCTTCACGAAGCGCGGAAGGCAGTTCGTCGCCGATATCTGGCTCAAGCCCTCGGATCTTTCCGAAGTATGGCAGTCGCTCCGCTACATGGCCGGGTTCACGGACGAACGGCCGCGGTACGACCGGTTCAACTACATCGAGAAGGCCGAGTACTGGGCGCTCGTCTGGGGTACGCTCGTCATGGGCGTCACCGGTCTCATCCTCTGGTTCGAGGACCGGTTTGCCAAGGTGATCTTCGACGTGAGCGAAACCGTGCACTTCTACGAAGCGTGGCTCGCGTTCCTCGCCATCGTGGTCTGGCACTTCTATTACGTCATTCTCAACCCGGACGTGTACCCGCTCAACTTCACCTTCCTGACCGGGAAGGTCAGCGAGAAGGACATGGAGCACGAGCATCCGCGCGAACTGGAGCGGCTGCGCGCCGAGGAGGCCGAACGGGACCAGGCGCCCCGGTAGCGGACAAAGCCGGGAATTCCCTACGCGGAAGGGGGGGATCGCTGTCGTAATCTTGGGGGTCGGCCGTGAACGGCCGATCCCCAACGATTGCATACGGCACGTTCATGAAGATCCTGGACACGCTTCGCGCACGCCTCGAATCGGCGAAGGCCTGGTTCAACGCACTTCCGCGCCCCAAGCGCATCCTGTGGGGCTCGCTCGGCGGCTTCGTCGTCGTGCTGATCTCGGTCGTTTTCTCGGCCGAATACACGTCGAGGCCGGCGTTCTGCCCCACGTGCCACTACATGGAGCCGTACTACGAGAGCTGGAAGGCGGCCGACGCCCATGCCGACGTGACGTGCGCCAAGTGCCACTTCCCGCCCGGCATCGCGGGCACGATCGAAGGGAAGATCGAGGGGCTGGTCCAGGTGGTGAACTATCTCTCCAGTTCCTACACGCGCCGCAAGCCCTGGGCCGAGATCGACGACGCCTCCTGCATGCAGAGCGGGTGCCACGACACGGCGCTCGAGGGCAGGGTCGATTTCAACGGGGTCGTGTTCGACCACGGACCGCACCTGACCGAACTGCGCCGAGGAAAACAGCTGCGCTGCACCAGCTGCCACTCGCAGATCGTCCAGGGAGACCACATCCGCGTGACCGAGACCACGTGCTTCCTTTGCCACCTCAAGGAAGGCGGGGAAGTCGAGCCGGCCGAGTTCGAGACGCTCTCGAACTGCCAGACCTGCCATCACTGGGACTCTCCGGAAGTCGACCAGACCGCGCCGATAACCCAGTTCCATCGCAACGTGCTCGAGCGCGACATCGCCTGTGAGCAGTGCCACGCGAACACCATCGTGGGCGACGGTTTCGTTCCGCACGAGACCTGCTTCGGCTGCCACAGCGAGCAGGAACGGCTCGACAAGATCACCGACACCGACCTGGTGCACGCCAAGCACATCACCGAGAACAAGATCGAGTGCGTGCAATGCCACCTGCAGATCCAGCACAAGATCCAGCAGGTTGACCCCGCGCAGGAACTCGAGTGTTCGACCTGCCACCAGGGTTCGCACCGGGAGCAGGTGATGCTGTTCACGGGCACGGTCGGGGCCGGAGACGCCATGCCCAGCCCGATGTTCGACGCCGGGATCGACTGCTCGGGCTGCCATGCGCTGCACGAGAATCCGTCCGAAGGCACCATGGGACAGACCGGTCGGGTGGCGAATACCCGGTCCTGCGAGTCCTGCCACGGTGAGGGGTACGACCGCCTGCTCGGCATGTGGAACGAAGGCGCGCGCGCCAAGCTCGCGGAGTACCGACGCAACATCGAACAGGTAGCTGCGTCCGTCCGCTCGGCGGGCGGCATCCGGCGCGTGCAGGCCGATTCGGCGCTCACCGAGGCACGCAAGATCCTGCACGTCGTGGAGGTCGGAAAACCGGTGCACAACGTGACGTACTACGATCAGCTGATCCGGACGGGCTACGACCGCCTGCGCGAGGCGGCCCGTAGCGCGGGTCAGACGGTGTCGCTGCCGACGTTCACGGCATCCCGCTCCGTTCCCGGCGAGTGCGCGAACTGCCATACCGGGGTCGAACGGTTGGCCGTGGAATTCCGGGGCAGGGCGTTCGACCATGGCAAGCACGTCGACGGGCAAGGGGTGGCCTGCTCGACCTGCCACTCCAACGCGACCCGCCACGGGCAGCTCATCCTGACGCCGGCCCGGTGCAATGACTGCCACCACGAGGCGCAGCGTGTAAAGGACGTGCCGTGCGCGGAATGCCACGAAGAGGTTGCCTCGATCTACGACGGCTCGTTCGAGGGACACGGCACGGCCGACATCATGTCGGATGCGGACGTCTCGTGCCAGGATTGCCACGTCGACGGCAACCGGATCGTCCGCCCCACCACCGCCGCGTGCGCCGACTGCCATGACGAGGAGTACGTGGACACGGGCAACGAGTGGAAGACGGAGGTGACGGGCCTGCTTTCCGAGGTGCAGACCCTGTTGGCCGCCGCTCCGGCGGCGGTGCAGGAGACCCCGGAGTTTCAGAAGGCCAAGCGGGTCACGCGGGCACTGAGCCTGTACTCGGCGGGTGGTCTGCACAACTATGAACTGGCGTCGGGCATGCTGGCAGCGACGAAGAAGTCACTGCAGGCACTGGTTCCGGCGGGCTGAATCGGCGAGGGCGTCCCATTCCGGCGCGGAAAAAGCTGCCGCGCCGGAAGCGCTTGCGGAAAACTCCGGCCGACGGACGGGGGGCCGGGCACGGCCGAATACGTGGATATACCGATTGGCACGGCCCGTGCTGAGGGGAGCGACAACGCCCTCCGTCCTCCGCCCACGTGCCCTCGCTATCGGCCCTCCTTCTGGGCCTCTCTCTCCTACTTTCGGGAGCCGGCCCTGAACCGGTAGCCGACGCAGGCCTGGTTTCCCCGGCAGCGGAGCCGGTAGAGCGACCGGTGAGCCCGGCCGGAATCGACGGCGGCTCGACCGGGGTTGCCGTCGAAGTCCGCCCGCTCGAGTCCTGGGTCCGCACGCCCCAGGTGCGCTATCCGATCGCGGCGCGGCTCGGCCTCTACGTCCTGTACGTGATCGTCCTGCTGATCGTGGTCTACACGGTCCGCCACTACCTGTTCACGTACAACCGGCTGTTCGGCCGCCAGCGACACCCGTACGTGCCGATCGACGAGGCCGATTGGCCGCGCCTGACGATCCTCGTCCCGTGCCACAACGAGGAGAAGGTCGTACACCACATCCTGGACGCGCTGCTCCAGGTCGACTATCCCCGGGACCGGATGCTGGTGATTCCGGTCAACGATCGGTCGACCGACGGGACCAGGGCCATCCTGGACGCCTACGCGGCGCGGTACCCCGAACTCTTCCGACCGCTGCACCGGACGGGCGGTTTGCCCGGAAAGGCGGCGGCGCTGAAGGAAGCCATCGAGGGACTGCGCGACGACGTACTGCTCGTTTTCGACGCCGACTACATCCCGGGGCGCGACCTCATCAAGCGGCTTGCGGCCCCGTTCCTCGATCCCGAGGTCGGAGCGGTCATGGGCCGCGTGGTTCCGCTCAACACGCCGCGCAACCTGCTGACGCGCCTGCTCGACATGGAGCGCTCGGCCGGATACCAGGTGGACCAGCAGGCCCGCATGAATCTCGGCGTGATCGCCCAGTACGGCGGCACGGTCGGCGGCGTGCGCGTCTCGGCGCTGCGCCAGGTCGGCGGATGGCGGGAGGACTCGCTCACCGAGGACACCGACATCACGCTGCGCCTCGTGCTCGGCGGCTGGAAGATCGCCTACTCCAACCGCTACGAGTGCTACGAGGAGGTGCCTGAAACGTGGCCCGTGCGCATCCGACAGATCATGCGCTGGGCGCGCGGGCATACGGACGCGGCGATGCGCTACCTGCCGGACCTGTGGCGCACGCCCGGCCTGTCGCTCCGCGAGCGGTTCGACGGATCGCTGCTGCTCGGCACGTACCTGATGTCGCCGCTGCTCTTGTCGGGCTGGGTGCTTGCCCTCTTCCTTTTCTATCTCGGCGCCAATCCGTTCGCCGGCATCATCGCCGTGCTCGCCGTCGCTTCGTACGGCACCATCGGCAACTTCGCCGCCTTCTTCGAGATCGCCGCGGCCGTCCGCCTCGACGGAAACCGGGGGCGCATCGCGCTGCTTCCGATGATCCTCGGCGGGTTCATCGTCTCGATGGTCTCGACGTCGCGGGCCGTCGTGCGCCAGCTCGTGTTCAGCCGGGAGCCGCTGCAGTGGGACAAGACCCAGCGGTACCGGCGTTCGGTGGCCTCGGACCCGTCGCGCATTCCCGTGCGCGAGCCGGATCGGGCTCCGCTCGCCGTGCCGGCCAGCATGGATGCCACGGCCGGCGCGATCCCGGGCGTCGTGCCGGCGAGCCTGGACGCGGCCGAGGCCCTGCCGAGCCTCGGAAGGAACGATTCCGCCCCGGCCCCGGCTGCAGGGCACGCCGTTTCGAAGCGGCGCAGCAACCACGAACCGGCGGAGGGGTCGTGATGGTCGCCGCAGTCTTCGTGCTCGCGCTCGGTGTACTCGTCGCCCTGCCGCTGGCACCCTCCATCCGGACCTGGAAGCGGCGGATCGACAGCCGCCCGCTTCGCATCCACGAGCGGTACGACCACGAGCTTCACCGCGCGTCGGAAGAGCGGTCCGGTTCGGCGCGGCGTGCGGGACTCCGCGTGCACGGCGACTACCGCGTGCCCGAAGGATCCAGCGTGGGCGCCCTGTGCGTCGACGGATCGGTCACCTGGGACGGACAGGCCGTCGTGGAGGGCTGGCTTGACGCCCGGGGGCCCGTGACCGTCGGCCGCCACGCGCGTCTCGAAGGCTCGTGCGCCTCGGATCGCCGGCTCTTCGTCGGGAGCGGATCCACGTTCGAGCGGCTCGTCGGCGCACCCGTCGAGTTCGGTGCCCGCGTGGACGAGGGCGCGACGCCGCCGTCCGACGCGACCCGATACGGGAAACGGCGATTCGAAGGGCTCGCGGGGCGTCCGTTCATTTCCGGAACCGGGGACCGCACGCTGATCGACGGCGACCTGGTGCTCGACCCCGGCGAGGTCCTCGACGGCTCGCTGGTCGTCCGAGGCGCCCTCACGCTCCGTTCCGGCGCCACCGTCAACGGCTCGGTCACCTGCTACGGCGACCTGACCGTCGGCGAGTCGGCCCGCATCCTCGGGGCAGCCTTCAGCCGCCAGTCGGTCTGGCTGGCGGCCGAGAGTTTCGTCGCGGGGCCGTGTGTGGCCGACCGCGCCATCCGCCTGGGACAGTCGGCGACCGTGGGCATGGAAAACGCCCGGTCCACCGTCTCCGCTCCCCGCATCGAGAGCCATGCCTACGCCGCAGTCTTCGGAATCATCCACGCCACCGAATCGGGGCAGGTAGCCTGAAGCCCCGATCGCGCCGCACTCCGTCTCTTTCCACGTCATCATCAACCCACGTGTCGTACACGCCCTCGCAGGGTCGCCCGGTTCTGGTCATGGGAACGCGCCCCGAAATCATCAAGATGGGTCCCGTCTATCATGCATTGAAGCAGGAAGGTCTCGATCCGATGGTGCTGCACACCGGGCAGCACGACCAGATGGCCTGGCCGCTCTACGATTTCTTCGGGATCCAGCCCGAAGCGCAGATCGACCTGACGCGGGAGCGGCCGAGCCTCGGCCATCTCGGGGGTCGGCTGATGGATGGCATCGATGCCCTCCTGCACGAACACGACGCACGGGCGGTACTCGTGCACGGGGACACCACGTCGGCCCTCATGGGCGCGCTGGCCGCGTTTTACGCCCGCATTCCGATCGGACACGTGGAGGCGGGACTGCGGTCCGGCGATTCGATGGATCCGTTTCCCGAGGAGATGAACCGCACGCTCATCACGCGCATGGCGCGGTGGCACTTCGCTCCGACCCACCGCTCGGTCGAGAACCTGCTGCGTGATCAGGTCCCGGGGGAGAGTATTCACAGGGTCGGTAACACGGTCGTTGACGCGGCCCAGTTCGCCCTGAAGAAGGCGGCAGCCCAGTACGAACTGCCGGACGAAGTGCACGGTTGTCCCGTCGCGCCCTTCGTCCGCCGTGCCGAGGAGGGCCGGCTCCTGCTGGTCACCCTGCACCGGCGCGAGAACTGGGGCGAGCCTATCGAGCGGGTCGCGGCCACCGTCCGCGGATTGCTCGAACTCGTGCCCGAACTCCACGTCGTATGGCCCGTGCACCCGAATCCGGTCGTCCGGAGCAGCGTGGTGCACGAACTCGGCGCCCTCCAGCCGGAGATGCAGTCCCGGGTTCGCCTCACCGAGCCGCTCGGCTATGCCCAGATGCTCTGGGTGATGCGGCACGCCTGGCTGGCGCTCACGGACTCGGGCGGAATCCAGGAAGAGGCCGCCGCGCTCAGTCTTCCCGTGCTCGTCGCGCGGGAGACGACCGAGCGTCCCGAACTCATCGAGGCCGGAGGCGGCGCGCTCGTCGGCACCGATCCGTCGGTCATCCGCGCGTGGGTCGAGACCCTGAACACGAACGAGGACGCCTACCGGTCGATGCGCGGGATCGAGAATCCGTACGGGGACGGCACGGCCGCTTCCTCCATCGCGGGAATCCTCGCCCGGGACCTTGCCGCCCACCGTGTAGAAACCCTTGCCGCGTGAACGAAGGAGCGCTTTCACCCCGCGCGTGCCGCATGCACGCATGGGTCCACTCCGCAGCCGGTCGGACGCCATGAAACGCCCAATGAACCCCCGATCCCCGATGTCGACCGCGACGCGAAACCCGCGATGGACCTCCGCCCGGAGGATGGCCGCGAGCGTACTGCTCGGGGCCGCCGTCGTCGTGTGCGCAGGCTCGGCAGGTACCGCGTCGGCGCAGCGCACCCCCGTCTCCCCGACCTTCGAGGTGCTCTACGCTGCCCATCGATACGACGCCGGGATCGTCCCGGCGCGCGGCGTGACGCTGTCCACGGCGTTCTCGTCGCAACCCGGCGCCGAATGGCGGCTCACGACGATGATCGAGGACCGTTTCGGCGAGCCCGGCTTCTCGTACCGGGGCGAACACGCCCGCGATTTCGGCGCCTGGTTCGGCCGCGCGGCCCTGCAGACGTCGAGCGGCGGATTCTACAACGCGCGCTTCCGCGCCGACGTACAGGCCGGGCGCAAGCTGCTCGCCGACCGGAGCCTGCTCCTGGCCGGAGGGATCTACCACCGTTCGGGCCGGGACGGCCACGAGGACACCGGGTTCTCGTTCGACGTGCAGAACTACCTTCCGCACGGAATCGTGGCCCAGGCCGGGGTGCGCAGCCAGCGCTCGAACCCGGGCGGGGCCTGGTCGTCGATGTTCGACGCGGCGCTGATGTGGGTCCAGCCCGGGAAGCGCCAGTTGACCCTGCACGGCTACGCCGGCCGGGAGTCCTACGAGGTCATCGATCCGTTGACGATCTACGTGGACTTCGCCAGCCGGGGCGCCCGCCTGTCGATGCGGCAGTGGATCGGGCGCGACACCGGGTTCACGGCCGCGGCCTCGTGGTACGGAAACGAGTACTACCGGCGGGCCGGCTTCGAGGCCGGGTTCTTCGTGGGGCTCGACCGGTGATGTCCATGACACCCCTCCATCCCGTACACGCGCCCATGCCGGGGCGCCAGGGCGGTTCGTACCTGTTCCGGCATCGCGGAATGGCGAAGCCGCAGGCAACGGTCCGCGTCGTGCGCATGCTCGGGCTCGGCCTCGCGGGTCTGCTCGTGTGGATCGTGGTGCAGCCCTGGGTCGGACAGGCCTGGACGTCGCTCTTTGCCGCCCTTTCGGGGCCTTCGGGCATCCTCGAGGGACTCGTCGAGGTGCGCTACGATCTGGGCGGCCGCACCGTGATGGTCCTGCCCGAGCTTCGTTTCGCGGCAGCCGAGCCGGGTGCCCTGTCGCTCGGGATCCACGCCCTGGCCGTGCTGGCCACCCTGGCCGCCACGTTCCGGATGAGCGAGGAGCGGGCTCCGCTCGTCTACTTCCTGCGGGCCGTCGTCCTCATCCACGGCTCGTCCGTGCTGTTCCATGCGCTGCCCGGCAGGACGCTCCCGTACGATCCGGGCCTGTACGTGTCGGGCATGCTCTCCGTGGGCGCCGTGATGGTGGGGCTCGTTCCGATCGTCCTTTCGGCAACGCACTTCCTGTTCGATTTCGGAACGCCGCGCAAGATCGCGCTCATGGTCGTCACGATGGCCTGGATGGCCGTGCTCGTGCCGGTCCAGTACGCCGTGCACGCCTTGCTCCTGCACTACGGCGGCATGGTCTTCCTTCCGCTCCTGTTCATCCTTCTCGGCCTTCCGGTCGACGTGTTCCTCTTCATCGCGCTCTATGCCTGGGGCATGAGCTGGCAGGAGAAGGGGTCGGCCCGCGGCAACGTATCCACGCATCGCCCGGATACGACGAACCGCTCATCGCATCTGCACCAACGCGCCGCCTGACGCGCTTCGCTTTCCATGTCGAATCGGCAACCCTTCCTCCGTCGTTTCCTCTCGCGCCTGCTGGCGTCGGCCGTACTCGCGGCCGCCGTCGGGCTCCTTGCGGCCGTCCCGTCGGTCGCACAGGTCACCGTGACGCGCACGTCCGGCGACGTCTTCTACATCGACACGAGCGACGACCTGTTCGGCATGTATGCCGCGTACCGGATCTACAACGGCACCGGTGCCGCCCTGGATGAAGTCTGGGTGACCGCCTCGGGCTTCACCGGAGGCGTCGTGTCCCTGGCGCCGAACGAGGACGGGATCGTGAAGGTCGGCGACCTCGCGGCGGGTGCGAGCAAGACCGTGTTCTTCTACTACCAGGCAACGGCCGCGACCGTGACCGCGCAGTCGCACACGATCCGGGTCTACAATGACCGGCCTTCGTACGGCGGTTCTATCATCGCCACGCAGGCGTTCTCGTTCACGGCGGTCGAGGAGACCATCGCGGCCCTCGCGAACAAGGTCACGACCGTGGTCACGGGTCCGAATCCGCCCGGGCTGGGCGGCATCGTGACCATCACCGTCACCGGGCAGA
The DNA here is from genome assembly GCA_024711125.1 of Rhodothermales bacterium. Classification (GTDB taxonomy): domain Bacteria; phylum Bacteroidota; class Rhodothermia; order Rhodothermales; family UBA10348; genus JANJTM01. The sequence continues at coordinate 1,655 of JANJTM010000065.1, read as the reverse complement.
CGGGCACGATCGGAAACTCGAAGATCGTGTCCTACTCGCCGGCGACCTGGACGGACTGGCCGGCGAACGCCTACCAGCTCACGGGCACGCAGATCGTGATGACGGGCGGAAACACCGCGACCTACACGGACCAGCTCTACGCGGTGGTCGCGAACAAGGCGGCGACCGACTACACCGCGACCTACACGTTCGTCGCGGTGGGCACGACGGCCGCGCCAACGCACGTCAGCCCGGTCGGATACATCGCGTCGGGCACCCAGATCAAGCACACCGATACGGGCAACTTCGGGCCCACCGGGACGCTCCAGCCCGTGCAACCGGCCGACAACCAGGTCCGTCTCACGTCCAAGACGGTGGATGCCGGCGGTATCACCGCGGCGGGCGGCACGGCGACCTACACGTTGACGTTCCAGAACACCGGTTCGGTGGCCACGACCGTGAACGAGGTCATCGACGTGCTTCCGACCACCCCGGCATCGGTCACGTACGTGCCCGGCAGCTCGACGGTGGCGGGCGCAGCCGCGCCCGATCCGGTGATCTCCGGCTCGACGCTCACCTGGCCGGACGGCATCTCGGTCCCGGTCGGAGGCTCGCGCACGGTGACGTACCAGGTCACGTTCCCGGCCATGCCGGGCACCTACGCCAACTCGGCCTACGGGCTGATCGGAAGCGAGCAGATCGACACGACGCTCGATACGTCGAACGACGCTCCGGCCACGGTGGACGTGGTCGTTCCGGCCGAAGCCGACCTGTCGGTGGCGATCTCGGTCGATAACCCGAGCCCGAGCCCCGGCCAGGCGGTCACTTTCACGGTCACCGTGAGCAACGGAGGGCCGTCGCCCGGCGTGGGCATCGAGGTTGCGGCCTTCAGCGATACGCTGCCCGCGGGCGTGAGCTTCGGCTCGGCCACCGCGAGCCAGGGGACCTACGACAGGAGGTTCTGGACGGTGGGAACGCTGGCCTCCGGCGCCTCGGCCACGCTCCAGCTGACGTTCACGATCCACTCGGACGGGCAGTACCGTCTTCTTGCCGAGGTTTCGCGCGCGACCTATCCCGACCTGGATTCCACGCCGTACGACGGCCTGGGGGACGACTTCGACGACTATGACCTGACCACGTCGGGCGGCTCGGGCGGAGGAATCGCCGGACTGGAGTCGAACGGCACGCTCGCCACCACGCTCGCGCAGGTCCTATTCGACCGGCGCGTCCGGGCCTCCGAAACCGGTGCCCAGCGCGTCGCGCGATTCCAGTTCGATCCGGCGGCCACGGCCGGCAAGGCGATGGCCTCGGGCGACGTGCTGCGCTCACTGATCCCGGCGACCGGCCCGGAGCGCAGCGAAGCCTTCGAGACGTCTCCGACCGACCTGCTTCCGGTCACCAACGCCGACGACGTGGTCGCTGTCGACTACCTGCGCGAGCGGGACGGTCGCCGCATCGGCGCGTTTTTCGGAACCCTTACGGGCGACGGCGCGGTGTACGAGCACACGAAAGTGATCTGTGACCGCCTGAAGGGGGCCCGGCTGACGTCGGTGCGGCTCGTGGAGATCGCGGGACGGCCCTTCATCCTGTCCCGCCTGCTGCACGAGTCGGGCGAGATCGACTACGCGGTGACGCTGACGGCCTACCGGACGGCGAGCGGATTCACCGTCGACAGC
>JANJTM010000057.1 GCA_024711125.1 Rhodothermales bacterium | reverse complement strand
GGGGCGGGCGGAGGTAGGATGTGGGGGCCGCCATCGCGGGGCGCGGGACCTGCGACCGCATGATTTCCCCACAGCGCCCCTGACGAGGGCACGAAAGTTGAATCGGAGGCCCTTATTCAACTCCGGCGCCCCTGGCGAGGGCTCAAACGTTGAATCGGAGGCCCCTATTCAACTCCAGCGCCCCTCGCGAGGGCTCAAACGTTGAATCGGAGGGCCTTATTCAACTCCGGCGCCCCTGGCGAGAGCTCGAATGTGCAATCGAGTGCCACTTTTGAACTCCGGAGCTTCTACCGAGGGCTCGAACGTTCAAATCGGGGTCGTTTTGGAACTCCGGAGCGCGCTGCGAGGGCTTATAAGTTCAATCCGGGGCCGCTTTTGCATTTCGGGGGGGGCCGCTTACGCACTCCGGGGCCGTTCTTGGACTCGGGCGCCTCGGCCGCGTGGAACCGGCACGGCAGCGCGATCATCGAAGCCCCCACTTCCGGCGAGCATACGCGACCCGGTCATCCACGAACGCCCGTGACCGATCCTCCGCAGACCGCCCCCCACACCGTCATCCTCTTCGACGGCGTATGCAATCTCTGCAGCGCCTCGGTGCAGTGGATCATCGAGCGGGACACAACGGCGACGTTCCGGTTCGCCTCGCTGCAGTCCGAAGCCGGCACGGCGCTCTTGGCGACCCACGGAGTGACGCTCAACGCAAACGCCGACCCCGACTCGGTCATCCTCGTCGACCACGAGGGCGTGCACGAGCACTCCGACGCCGCCCTGCGCATCGCGCACGGCCTCGGCCGGCCGTGGTCGCTGGCGTGGAGCCTGCGGTTCGTGCCGCGATTCGTCCGCGACGGCCTTTACCGCTGGGTTGCCCGCAACCGCTACCGGTGGTTCGGGCGGAAGGACGCCTGCTGGCTGCCGACGCCCGACCTGCGGGCGCGATTTCTGGACCAGGGGGCGTAGATTCGGCGCGACACCGACCCCCTTCCGCCGTGATCCGATTCCTTCCCGTCGCAGCGATCCTGCTCGCCGGCGCCTGCGCTCCGAAAGCGCCGGCCCCTCGCCTCGTCGACCTCGCGAACCCCACCTGGGAAACGCAGCACTTCGACTCCACCTCGATGTGGATCGGCCTCCACGCCGTCGATTCGCTCGTGGTCTGGGCGGCGGGCAGCCACGGGCGGGTCGCGCGCACGACCGACGGCGGCGCAACCTGGTCCGTGACGGCGGTGCCGGGCGCCGACAGCCTTCAATTCCGCGACGTACACGCCTTTTCGGCCGACCGCGCGTTCGTGCTTTCGATCGGAAACGGCCCGCAGTCGCGCATCTACCGCACCCTCGACGGGGGCGCATCCTGGGCACTGTCGTTCGAGAATGCCGACCCGAACGCGTTCTTCGACTGCTTCTCGTTCTGGGATGAGCAGCGCGGATTCGCCTTCAGCGACAGCCACGAGGGCGAATTCACGCTGATCCGCACGATGGACGGCGGCTCGACCTGGTCCCGTATCGACCCGGCCGTCGTGCCGGACGCGCGCCCCGGCGAAGGCGCGTTCGCGGCGAGCGGAACGTGCGTCGTCACCCGCCCCGGCGGTCTCGGCTGGTTCTCGACGGGGGCATCCGCCGTGGATACCCGCGTGATCCGCACGACCGATTACGGCGACACCTGGGCCGAGGCGGTCACCCCGATCGCCAGCAAGGCGGGGTCGGAAGGCATCTCCTCGACGGCGTTCCGCGACGACCTGCACGGCGCGGTTTTCGGCGGCGACTACACCAAGCGCGACTCGATCTTCGCGAACATGGCCATCACGCGGGACGGAGGCGCAACGTGGGCTCCACAAGGGCCCGTTCCGATCCGCGGGGCCGTTTTCGGTGGCGCAGCGGTCCCGGGGACCTCGACGCCGACGTGGGTCGCGGTGTCCCCCGTCGGCTCGGCGTGGTCGGCCGACGATGGCGTCACCTGGACGCCGATCGACTCGACCAACTTCTGGACGCTCTCGTTCGTCAGCGCCGACGCCGGATGGGCCGCCGGACCGATGCGCATCAGCCGGCTGCGCAACCGGTAGCCGGTCGGCTGATCCGCGGAAACAAGACCCGACAAATCGGTACAAAGAGGCTTCCGACCAATCACTCCTGATCGACACCACATGCTGACCGAGACGCTGAATTACAAGGTCAAGGACATTTCCCTGGCAGAATGGGGGCGGAAGGAAATCCGCCTCGCCGAAGCGGAGATGCCCGGACTCATGGCTCTTCGCGAGGAATTCCGCGGACAGAAGCCGCTCCAGGGCGCCCGCATCGCCGGATGCCTGCACATGACCGTTCAGACGGCGGTCCTGATCGAGACCCTCGTCGAACTCGGCGCCGAAGTCACCTGGTCGTCCTGCAACATCTTCTCGACGCAGGACCACGCCGCCGCCGCCATCGCGGCCGCCGGCATCCAGGTGTACGCCTGGAAGGGCATGAACGAGCAGGAATTCGACTGGTGCATCGAGCAGACCCTCTTCTTCGGGGACGAGCGCAAGCCGCTCAACATGATCCTCGACGACGGCGGCGACCTGACCAACATGGTGCTGGACCGCTACCCCGAGCTCGTTTCGGGCATCAAGGGCCTGTCGGAAGAGACCACGACGGGCGTGCACCGGCTCTATGAGCGCCAGAAGGCCGGCACCCTGCCCCTGCCCGCCATCAACGTCAACGACTCGGTCACGAAGTCGAAGTTCGACAACAAGTACGGCTGCAAGGAGTCGCTGGTCGACGCCATCCGCCGGGCCACCGACATCATGATGGCCGGAAAGGTCGCCGTCGTGGCCGGCTACGGCGACGTCGGCAAGGGCTCGGCCGCCTCCCTGCGGGGCGCCGGGGCCCGCGTGATCGTGACCGAGATCGACCCCATCTGCGCGCTGCAGGCCGCCATGGACGGCTTCGCGGTGAAGAAGATGGACGACGCCGTCAAGGGCGCCGACATCGTCGTCACCGCCACCGGCTGCGTCAACGTCGTGACGGAGCGCCACTTCCGCTCGATGAAGGATAAGGCGATCGTC
>JANJTM010000073.1 GCA_024711125.1 Rhodothermales bacterium | reverse complement strand
TGACCGGCGGTTCGTGGTAACGACGGGCCCCTGCGGGATCGCTGCGGGCGCGACCCAGCGCAGCCTGATCGGCATGGTATACGCACGGGGCGAGGATCACTTCGACTCGGTGACCGCCATGAAGGAGGCCGACGTGGCGCTTCAGCGCTTCGTGGACTCCTGGTTTACCGAGTGGCCCGAAGTGCCCGCGGCCCCGTCGAAGCCCGTGATCGCCGGCACCCCGGGTGATGGCGTGACCGGTCAGCCGCTGCACCTTCGCATCGAGTGGGAGTGCGCGATCGACGCCCTCTATTGCAGCATGCAATGGGACGACACCCCGTCGTTCGACTCGCCGACAGACGTCCCTCATGCGACGTCCGCCGACCTCGAACTCACGCCACATACCCGGTACTGGTGGCGCATCCGGAGCGTGGGCCCGGACGAGGTGACGGGGCCGTGGTCCGACGCGTGGACCTTCACGACGGGAGATACGTGGTACCGCAGCGTGATTCGGGATTTCCGCACGGTATCGAATGCGGGCGGGCCGATTTATCCGCCCGAGTGTGCGGTCTTCACGTTCAACGGCTCGGGCTTTCCGACGCTGTGCGGCAGCGACCGGCCGAACGCGACCCGGCAGCAGATCAGCGGTCAAGGCGCGTGGGGGATCCACGCAGGCGGCGCCCTCATTCCGTTCGGCCCTGCGGCTGATCCGACCTCGTTCATCGGGGTGGTGACGCGGGGTCGCGGGGTGCTGAACACCCAGGTGTCTTCGGATTGGGAGCTCCGGTTCACAGCACGCGGCGGACGCGCAAGACGCCAGGACGGCACGTTCATGGACGTACCCTTCGAGGCCTGGCGCATCGGACTCCACACGCCTGACGACCCGAACGACGATACGCGGCTCCTCCCCGAGCTCGTGGACAACAATACGGCCGGCGTGTTCGACATCGGTGGCGACCACGTGATATCGGGCGGCTACAACGACCCGGTCACCGACTGGATGACGTTCAGGCTACCGGACACCGACAGCAACGGAACGGACGACCTGGATCCCGGAGAGGCAGGCTACGAGGCCTGGATCGCCGGAACCGGGGGCGCCGGGTCCGAGGTCTGGGCCAACCTGGTGCTTGTCTGCTTCAACTGCGGAGCGGCCCCACCGTATCCAGCGCCGCATCCGGAGATCGGCACGACGTTCCGGATCGTCACCGCGATGCCGGAGCCGGCCATCCTCGCGGCGCCCGCCCCGGGATTCGAGGTGCCGGCCGGCGAGGTCCGGTTCCACTGGTCGGCTCAGTCGGACATCGGCAGCACACTCCAGGTCGCCTCGGATCCGGGCTTCGTCCAACTGGTCAGCGACGTGCCGGCCGCTGTTTCGGGGTTGCGGGTCCCGATCCCACTGCCAGGGACCTATTGGTGGCGGGTGGGCAGCGACGCGCTTGGGTGGTCGGAGGCCTGGTCGTTGAACGTGTTGCCGTCGACGGCGGTCGAGTCGGACGGCGAGCTTCCGACCGAATTCGCCCTCGACGCAATCTGGCCGAATCCCTTCAACCCATTGGCGACCATCCGATTCGGGCTTCCGGCCGACGCGGTTGCGACGGTGGATGTCGTGGATGTGCTCGGGCGGCGGGTTGCGGTGATCGACGCCGGGGCGCGGCGGGCGGCGGGGTGGCACACCGTGCAGTTTGATGGCTCAAGGCTCTCTAGCGGGGTGTATTTCGTTAGGTTGGTGGCCGGGGGACGGCTTGACGTCAAACCGGTGGTGCTGCTGAAATGAAGCGCACGCTGCTATTCGCGCCCGCTCGTGCCAAGGCGACCGTTGTTGCCCTGGCGTGCATTCTGTCGACTGCGGCGGTTGCAGGGGCCCAAACGGTAGGCACCTGCTCCCCCGCGCTCGCCGACGCGTACCTCGACATCGGCAACGTTCGGGCCCGCATCTTCAACAACGGCAACCTCTTCTACCGCGGCGAACCGCACGTGTACAACGTGCCGAAGGGCACCACGTCCAACGCCGTTTTCGCCCAGGGCTTGTTTATCGGCGGTATGGTAGACGGCACGCTGCGCATGGCCGCCACCCGCTACGGCCCGTACGAGTTCTGGCCGGGCCCGTTGGACGAGGCCGGCAACCCGCCGGCCGACTGCGCGCCATTCGACCGGCTCTTCAAGATCTCCAAGGCCGACGTCGAGGCGTACGAGGCAACCGGCATCGCCGGGCCCGACCTCGCCGACTGGCCGACCGGTCTAGGCGCGCCGACCCTCGACGCGGCCGGCCACGAGATCGACCTCTCCGTCCTGCCGCTCGCCGTTCGGCAGGACCGCCGAATCGACCTGGCCGCCGGCGAGCGCCCATCGTTCCTCGGCGACCAGATGATCTGGTGGGTGATGAATGACGCGGGGAACGTGCACGGCGATTCCGAAGCCCCGCCGGTCGGCGTCGAGGTGCAAGGGCTCGCTTTCGCCTTCGACGAGCCCGGCGCGGTCGGCAACGCCACGTTCTACCGCTATACGATCACGAAGAAGGGCGCCTCGTCGCTCGAGGACGCCTACGTCAGCATCTTCAGTGACCCGGACCTGGGGGATTTCGGCGACGACTATGTCGGCTCCGACTCGACGCTCGGACTCGGGTATGTCTGGAATTCCGACAATTTCGACGGGGGTGGGGAGGGCTACGGCACGCCGCCGCCCGCCTTGGGCTACGATTTCTTCCAGGGGCCGCTCGTGGCGTCCCCGGGCTCGAGCGCCCGGGACGGTCCCACCGTCGTGCCGGGCTATAAAAACGTCCCGGTCACGACAGTACTCTACTACAACAATGGGGGTGGTGTGACGGAAGACCCTGTCGTTGCAGAAGATTACTACAACTACATGAGGGGAAGGTGGAAGGACTGTAAACCCGTCACCGTAGGGGGCAACGGTCGCGATTTTTCGACGACCCCCACCCGATTCATGTTCAGCGGGGACGCGGCGAACTGCGGCTTCTGGACCGAATGCAACGCGGATGGCCAGGGCTCGAAGATCCCCCCCGGTGACCGGCGGTTCGTGATTTCGTCGGGCCCGTTCCGGATCGAGGCCGGGGCGACGCAGCGGATCCTGGTCGGCATGGTGTACGCGCGGGGCGAGGATCACTTCGACTCGGTGACCGCGATGAAGGAGGCCGATGTCGCCCTGCAGCGCTTCGTGGA
>JANJTM010000066.1 GCA_024711125.1 Rhodothermales bacterium | reverse complement strand
GTGACATCCGACAGGGTTCCGTAGGGCGCGATCGTGACCAGCGGGTCGTACGGTAGCCCGTACCGGACGACGAGGTCGCCCTGGAGCGTGAGCCAGCCCCGCTGCCGCCCGTCCTCGCTGAAGAGCAGATCGGCCATGGTCATGCGGGCCATGTGGGCCGCGCGCCGCTCGTTCTCCGGGGTCAGCAGGCGGGGGTCCCGCACGGCCCAGAACGACTCGGCGGTCCGGGGCTCCGGCTCGGTCTGCGCCGCGTCGCCCGCGGCTCGATCCGGCGCTTTCCGCACATCGAACCCCGGTGCAAAGCGCGCCGGATCGAGCCAGAGAGCGCTTTCTGCCGGCTCCATGAGATGAAGCGCACGGGCAAAGGCCGCGTCGCCGGTACCTTCCGCGCCGGTGGCTGCCGCAGCGACCCCGAGCAGCAGGTGCCCGTCGGGCCGCTCGGGGAATCGCTCCACGAGGATCGCCCCGGTCGTTTCCAGCGCCTGCCAGTCCTGGAGCAGCAGGTCGAGCCGGGCCGCCTGCCGCAGCGGGGTGGGGTCGTCGGGCGCCGCGGCCTGCCAGGTGTCCAGGTAGGCTCTTAGACGCTCCACGGCCGCGTTCCGGCGCCGCTCGAAGTACCGGGTACGAAAGCGCGAGGTGTTCTGGGCCTGCCAGAACAGCTCGTCGAGCTCCCACTTCGCGGCGACCGAGAGGGCCGGCACGTTCGTCGAATCCCGCTCCAGGATGTGGAGCGCAAGGCCGCGCTCGACCCACCGGCGCTCCATGCGGGAGCCGTTTCCCGGGTTCGCAACGCGGGCCTCGAGGCAGGCAATCGTGCGGGCGAGGTCGTCGCCGAGGCAGTCGGGTTGGGCGAAGGTCGTCTGGGCGAAGCAGGCGGCGAGGAGTATCGCGGAGCCAAGCGTGCACGATGTGCGGCGCCTGATCATCCTCCCGTCCGCGCCAATACACGCATCCTGCGCTGCATGGCGCTCCCCGTGAAGCGTGCCAGCGCGAGCCCCACTCCGCGCCGCGTCCGAAGCCGCCTCGCATCGAGCGCGGCCGCACGGCGCACGGCCTCCACGCGGGCGGCGAGCGGCGCGGCGGGGTCGTCGGCTACGACGCGCAGCAGCTCTGCGTGTGCACGCAGATCCTGGTAGGCCCCCAGGCGATCCTGGAGCCGCTTGAGACGCTCGACGATCGGTCGCACGCGTTCACGGGAATCCGGCCGATGGCTGACCAGGAACTCGAGCAGGTAGCGGAGCCTCTTTGCCTGGATGCGCGTCGCGTGGATCGCGTCGTCGTCGGTCCTCGCGTCGAACGCCCCGGAGGCGGCGGCAAGCCTTCCGAAACGGACACTGATCCGGTCCAGCGTCCAGCGCGCGAACGCGTCGGTCCTCCCGTCGTCCGCCGCCTCGATGGGGTCGGAACACAGCGATTCCCAGGTTGCGACGAGGCCGGCATACCGCGGGGACTCCAGGTACCGGATCAACGCGGTGTCGGCAGCATCGCGCCGCCCGGCGATCTCCTCGAGGAGCAGGTTGGGACCCGATCCGGGCCGGGCCGGATCCGCCGCTCCGAGCCGCTGCGCCAGGACGTCGAAGTCGCGCACGGGTCCTGTCCGGCGCCCGAGGCGGCGCATCGCATCGGCAAGTCGCCGCGAGGGCTTTCCCAACGCCTTTCCGTACTCCTTCAAGAGTACGCGGGCGCGCCGATGGGCCACTCGGAAATCGTGCAGCACTTCGGCATCCCGGTCCGACCCGGGCTGCGGCTCGTTGCGCACGGAGACCTCGAGCAGCTCCCGGAGGAGACGCCTGGCGCCGGCACGGACCCCGCGGTCCTCGTCATCGCCGGGCGCGACCATGGTCACGGCAGATCTGCGCGCCGGTCGGCGGCGGCCGCGCCGCGACCGTGTTCCGGACCTCGCGGCGGTTCGTTGGACAGAAAGAAGCCTGCGGCGGTAGCGGCCAGGATCGCGACCCACTCCACGACCAGCCGGTGAATGTCGAGGTACACGGCCGGTTCAGAGAAAAACCACGCATACCCGAAATCGAGAAAACCCCCGTCGTCCTCGGCATACCACGGCACGAACAGGCATGATAGCAGGAGCACCAAGGCCCCCGCGAGCAGGATTCGGCGTTGGCGTTCGTTCATAAGGGCAGGGGATCAGTCCGGAAGATACAGCCGGCAATCCCGCCAATTCCGGTGTACCGTGCGTCGGCGAGCCTGCGAATCCGGAGTGCCGTGAATGGGACCGAAATCGGCGCGACCAACCCTCCAGGCACTCCAGCCGCCGACGTACAGGGAGACGATGTGGAATTTCGGCCTCAGTTCCACTTCCGGGCCCAAAAAGGCGGTGCGGAAGTGGAATAACGGCCCCGATTCCACTTCCGGGCCCCAAAAAGCCAGTGCGGAAGTGTAAAAACGGCCCTGATTCCACTTCCGGGCCCCAAGGCCCCCGATACCACGGTCCATGCGTTCCACCGGGCCCATAGTGCATGATCCGGCCCGGCGAAGCCGGGTCGTTGAGGGACCCATAGGCGTCCCGTACGCCGCCGCGCTCCCGGCGTCCCGAGCGCATCGGGTGTCATCGGCCAGGCCTGGCATCGGCGGTCGCGGGTGCAAACCCTAATTGCGGTGAACCCGGAACGGCACCTCCTCCACGAGCCGCTGCCCGTCGGCCGGACGCTCCTGGATTCGTCGCACCACGTCGAGCCCCGCAACCACCCGCCCGAACGCCGCGAAGCCCTGCCCGTCCGGGTTGCGGCGACCGCCGAAGTCGAGTTCCGGCTGATCCCCGATGCAGAAAAAGATCTCGCTGGACGCCGTCCCGGGGCCCATGCGGGCCATGGAGATCGTGCCGTCGAGATGCCGAAGGCCCGTGACGTCGGTCGTTTCGTGCGAGATCGGCGAGAGGCCCAGCCGTTCGGACCGGTCGCCCAGCCCACCCTGGATGACCTCGATCTTCACGTCGTTGTCAGGCTGGTTGTCCAGCGTCACCACGCGGTAGAACGCCGCCGAGTCGAAGCGCGCTTCGTCCACGTACCGCAGGAAGTTCGACGCCGTCAACGGCGCCCGCACGGTGTCGATCTCGACCGTGATCGGGCCGAGAGGCGTCTCGAACACGACCCAGGGCAGGGGCGGAACGGTGGGACCGCCCGGGCCGCAGGCGGCCGCGGTGAGGAGAAGGGCAACGGACAACCGGCGCAACATCGGGGGATCGGGCTTTCCCCAGTATAGCGCGAAGTCCGTATTCTTTGCGCCCACGCGATCCCCTTCCGCCCGCACGCCATGAAACCGACGCGCCTGATCCTGCTCGCCGCCCTGCTGATCGCTCTCCCCGCCGCCGCCCAGGAGGCCCCCTGGGACGTCGCGGCCGCCCACGGCCCCGCCACCGACGTGCGGTTCACCGTGGACGAGGGCACCTGGATGAACCTCGACGTGTCACCCGACGGCCGCACGATCGTGTTCGACCTGCTGGGCGACCTCTACACGATTCCCGTGACGGGCGGAAAAGCCACGCGCCTCACCCACGGTCCCGCGTGGGACGTGCAGCCGCGTTTCAGCCCGGACGGCCGCCGCATCGCCTTCACGAGCGACCGCGCCGGCGGAGACAACCTCTGGACGATGGCCGCCGACGGCAGCGACGCGCGCCGGGTGACGACCGAGGATTTCCGCCTGGTGAACGGCCCCGCGTGGACGCCCGACGGCCGGTACCTGTTGGGCCGCAAGCACTTCACGAGTCAGCGATCGCTCGGTGCGGGCGAGCTCTGGATGTGGCACGCTTCGGGCGAGGCGACCGCGGGGCTGCAGCTCACGAAGCGGAAGAACGACCAGCAGGACCAGGCCAACGAGATCGCGGTCAGCCCGGACGGCCGCTACGTGTACTTCAGCGAGGACATGTCGGGCGGAAGCACATTCGAGTACAACAAGGACCCGAACGGTCAGATCTACGTCGTCCGCCGCCTGGACCGGGAATCGGGGGAGATCGAGTCCTACATCACCGGTCAGGGCGGCTCGGCGCGGCCGGTACCGTCGCCCGACGGGCGGACGATCGCCTTCGTGCGGCGCGTGCGCTCCGAATCGGTACTCTTCCTGTTCGACACCGCGACGGGCGCGCAGCGGCCGTTGTTCGACGGCCTGAGCCATGACCAGCAGGAGGCCTGGGCCATCTTCGGCGTCTATCCGGCCTTCGACTGGACCCCCGACGGCCGCGCGATCGTCGCCTGGGCGGGCGGCAAGATCCGCCGCATCGACGCGGCGACGGGGGCCTCGGAGGTGATTCCCTTCGAAGCCGACGTCGAGATCCGCGTCACCGAGGCGGTGCGCACGCAGCGCAACCACCCCGAGCGCTTCGAGGCGAAGATGATCCGGCACGCGGTGACGTCGCCCGATGGCCGCACCCTCGTCTTCAGCGCGCTCGGAAGGCTCTGGTCAAAGCCCCTGCCCGACGGCACGCCGGTCCGGCTCACGGGCGACGACCGGCTCGAGACCGAGCCGTCGTTCAGCCCGGATGGCCGCACGATCGTCTACGTGGGTACGTCGGCGGCCGAATACGGCTCGATCCGCGCCGTGGCGGCTACAGGCGGCCCATCGCGCGCCCTCACCGCGAGGCCCGGCCACTACGCGACGCCGCGCTACGCGCCGTCCGGGCAGGAAATCGTTTTCGTGCGGAACGGCGCCGACGGCATGGTCGGACCCCTCCACGGCATGGAGCCGGGCATCTACCGCATGCCGGCCACCGGAGGCGACGCGACGAAGGTGCGCTCCTCGGGCTACGACCCGCGGTTCGGCCCCGATGGCCGTATCTGGTTCATGGACGGAGGCGGCCTCTCCAAGACGTGGCGCAGCGTACGCGCCGACGGCGCCGACGAGCGCACCCATTTCACGCTGAAATACGCCAATTCGGTGGTGCCGAGTCCCGACTTCGAGTGGGTGGCCTTCACGGAGCTTTTCCAGGCGTACGTGGCGCCGCTTCCGAAGACCGGATCGCCCGTGGACCTCAACAAGGACACGAAGGCCATCCCGGTGACCCGCGTCACGCGGGACGCGGGCATCGACCTGCACTGGGTCGACGGCTCGAATGCGCTTCGCTGGACCCTGGGCCCGGAAGTCTTCACCCGCCGGGTGAGCGATGCCTTCGGCTTCGTGGACGGGGCCCCGGACGACCTTCCGAAACCCGATTCCGTCGGGGTGCGCATCGGCCTGACCGTCGAATCGGATCGTCCCGCGGGCCGCACGGCGTTCGTGGGCGCGCGCATCGTCACCATGCGGGGCGACGAAGTCATCGAGGACGGAACGATCGTCGTGGACGCGAACCGCATCGTGGCCGTCGGGCCGCGGGCCGAGGTCGCGGTTCCGCCCGACGCCTTCGTCGTGGACGCGACGGGCCGCACGATCGTGCCGGGTTTCATCGACGCGCACGCGCACCTTTCGACGAGCGCCGTCGAGCCGAACTGGCAGACCTACGCGAACCTGGCGTTCGGCGTCACGTCGACCCACAACCCCTCGTCGGGCACCGAGGAGGTCTTCACACAGGCCGAGATGGTGCGCGCCGGCATGCTGACGGCGCCCCGCACGTTCTCGACCGGCACGATCCTCTACGGGGCCGACGGGGACTTCAAGGCCGTGGTGAACTCGCTCGACGACGCGCGCTCGCACCTGCGCCGCATGAAGGCGGTCGGCGCCTTCTCGGTCAAGAGCTACAACCAGCCCCGCCGCGACCAGCGGCAGCAGATCCTCCAGGCGGCGCGTGAACTCGGCATGCTGGTCGTGCCGGAAGGCGGCTCGACGCTGCAGCACAACCTCACGATGATCGCCGACGGCCATACGGGCATCGAGCACAACGTGCCGGTGGCTCCGCTGTATTCCGACGTCATGAACCTCTGGAAAGCGAGCGGCACGGGATACACCCCGACGCTGGTTGTTTCCTATGGCGGTCTATCGGGGGAATACTGGTGGTATGACCGCACGAATGCCTGGGAGGATGAGCGCCTGCTGACGTTCACGCCCCGCTCCGTCGTCGACGCCCGCTCCCGCCGGCGGCAGGCGGCCCCGGACGACGAATACTACCACGTGGAGGTGGCCCGGCAGGCCAAGAAGCTCGTGGACCAGGGCAATATCGTCCAGGTCGGCGCCCACGGCCAGCTCCAGGGACTCGGCTTCCACTGGGAGATGCGCATGCTCTGGCAGGGCGGAATGAGCGCCCACGAGGCCCTGCGCAGCGCGACGCTGCACGGCGCACGCTACCTGGGTCTCGACCGCGAACTCGGCAGCCTGGAGCCCGGCAAGCTCGCCGACCTCGTCGTGATCGACGGCAACCCGCTGGCCGATCTCAACCGCAGCGCCGACATCTCGTGGGTGATGGTGAACGGCCGGCTATACGACGCCCGCACGATGGACCGGGTCGGCAACGGTGCCGCGAAGCGTCCGCCGATGCCCTGGGAACGGGACGGGCTGTCGGACCGCGCGGTGTGGGACGAGTTCTCGACCGTCGATGCCGACGGGTTCCGCCCGATGTTCAACGGGCGGGACCTGACCGGATGGACCGGGGACACGTTCGGCTACGCGGTGGAGGACGGGGCCATCGTCTGCCTGCCCGGTCGTGGGCGGAACCTGTATTTCGACCGCGTGCTGCGCGATTTCACCGTGCGCTTCGAGTTCAAGCTCGAGCCGGGCTCGAACAACGGCATCGGCATCCGCGCCGACAAGGGCAAGGACGCGGCGTACCACGGCATGGAGATCCAGGTCCTCGACGACTCGCACCCGATGTACGCCGGCCTGAAGCCCTGGCAGTACCACGGGTCGATCTACGGCGTCGTGCCCGCCCTTCGGGGCCGGCAGCGCCCGGTCGGGGAGTGGAACGAGCAGGAGATCGACGTGCGGGGAGACCGGGTGCGGGTGACGCTGAACGGAACCGTGATCGTGGATGCCGATCTGCGCGAAGTCGCGGCCGACGGCACCGTCGACGGCAATGCGCACCCGGGCCTGTTCAACCGCGAAGGCTGGTTCGGCTTCCTGGGTCACGGGGACCGGGTGGCCTACCGGAACCTGCGGCTGAAGGACTGAGCCGGGTCGATCGGTCTCAGACGCCCCGGGTGCCGCTTCCGCCCGCCGGGGCTTCGGCGCCCGGGTCCTTGTGCAGCGGAGAGAGCAGGGTGGAGACCAGCAGCAACACGGTAGAGGCCAGCCATACCCAGTAGCCGTACTGGAGCGCGACCGCGTCATGCCCTTCGCCGTGACCGTCGATCGTCAGCGCGAACAGCGCGAACGCCACCGAGGCGATGGCCAGGATGCGGCGGTAGGCGGGGTGCGTTCCGTTGAAATTGAGCCAGGCCGCTACGATGAACGTCGGGTTCGCCAACCAGACGACCGCCCACGACCGCTCGAGGATGAACGCCATGAAGCCCCACATGGCGAAGATGATGCCCTGTCCGCCCTGGACCGTCGGGAGGACCAACGAGATGACGTAGGCGACGACGGCCACCCAGAGGATTTTCCTGGAGAGAAGCATGGATCGGGGACGGGCTTGGGGGTTGAGGGCCACCGGTTTGATCGGCGTGCGCGGCAGGCGAAGCCGCCCGGTGCGCCCCGCAATCCGGGGATGATCGCGCTCGGTCTTGCCGAAAGTCGCACACTCCGCAGAAAAAGGTAAATCCGGCCGACCGTCCAAACCGTAGGGGAAATCCCGACGACGCGAACTTGCCCGACTCGTCGCCCGGCCGTTTCTTTCGCCGAAACACCGACACGTCATGGCCGAATTCCCGACCGCGCAATCGGCGCGGTCCGCGCCGCCCCTTCGAACCGGCGACCCTCGCGTCGAGCGGGCGATCCAGGCCTACTGGCGGCGGAACGTACGCCTGATGCTACTCCTCCTCGCGATCTGGGCCGCGGCCGGTCTCGGGGCCGGTGTGCTGTTTGCCGACACGCTTTCGTCCGTTCGCATCGGCGGGTTTCCGCTCGGGTTCTGGTTCGCCCAGCAGGGCTCGATCGTCGTTTTCGTGCTCCTGATCCTGGTCTACGCCCTCGCGATGAACCGGATGGACCGGCGTCACCACGAGGAACTCGCGGCAGGCGCCCCAGGGTTGGACGGCGAGGAGCGACCGGAATGAGCCTCCAGGCCTGGACGTTCCTCTTCGTCGGCGCGACGTTCGCCCTGTACCTGGCCATCGCCTGGTTCTCGCGCGTCCGCGACACCCGGGGCTTCTACGTGGCCGGACAAGGAATCCCGGCCGCCGCGAACGGCATGGCGACGGCAGCCGACTGGATGAGCGCGGCGTCGTTCCTGTCGATGGCCGGCCTCATCGCCACGATGGGGTACGCCGGGTCGGTGTACCTGATGGGCTGGACGGGCGGATACGTGCTGCTGGCCCTATTGCTGGCACCCTACCTGCGCAAGTTCGGCCATTTCACCGTGCCGGACTTCATCGGGGACCGGTACGCGTCGAACACGGCCCGCGTCGTGGCGGTCGTCTGCGCCGTTTTCGTGAGTTTCACGTACGTCGCGGGCCAGATGCGGGGTGTCGGCATCGTGTTTTCGCGATTCCTGGAAGTGGACGTCAACGTGGGTGTATACGTTGGCGTCGCGATCGTCTTCGTCTACGCCACGCTGGGCGGAATGAAGGGCATCACGTGGACGCAGGTGGCGCAATACTGGGTGCTGATCACGGCCTTCCTGACCCCGGCGATCGCGATTTCGCTCGACCTGACCGGAAACCCGGTTCCCCAGCTCGGGCTCGGCGGCTCGCTCGCCGACGGTACGCCGCTGCTCGCCCGGCTCGACGCCATCCACGCCGACCTGGGATTCGCGAGCTACACCGAGCCGTTCACAGGCGCCTGGGACAAGCTGAACGTGTTCTGCGTCGCACTGGCGCTCATGGCCGGAACGGCGGGGCTTCCGCACGTCATCGTGCGTTTCTACACCGTGCGCACGGTGGCCGCGGCGCGGTGGAGCGCCTTCTGGGCCATCCTGTTCATTGCGCTGCTGTACCTCACCGCGCCCGCCGTGGGGGCCTTCGCCCGTTACGTGATGCTCGACGGCCTGAACGGAAAACCGGCCGCCGAACTGCCCGAGTGGTTCCACAAGTGGGAGGGCACGGGTCTCATCCTCTGGCTGGACGACGGAGACGGCATGGTCTCGTACACGGGCCCCGGACGCGCCGGGGAGAACGAGATCTTCCGCAGCGGGACGCTCAGTCCGGCGGCCGTCTCTGACCTGCGCGCCGCCCACCAGCAGTGGCTGGACGGCACGGGTGGACGGGACGGGCGAGTGGAGCTTCGCCAGGCCGGGCTGTCCGGCCCGGACAACGACATCATCGTGCTCGCGACCCCCGAAATGGCGCGCCTGGCGAACTGGATCATCGCCCTCGTCGCGGCGGGCGGACTCGCGGCGGCGCTCTCCACCGCGAGCGGCCTCCTGCTCGTGATCTCGTCGAGCGTGGCGCACGACCTGTATTTCCGCATCCTGAATCCCCGCGCGAGCGAGGCGCAGCGCCTGCTCGTCGGCCGCACCGTCATCGGGTTCGCCGTCGTGGTGGCCGGTATCCTCGGCATCTATCCGCCGGGCTTCGTGAGCCAGGTAGTGGCCTTCGCGTTCGGGCTCGCGGCGTCCAGCTTCTTTCCGGTCATCGTGCTGGGCATCTTCTCGCGGCGGGTGGGCACGGTTCCGGCGGTATCCGGCATGGTCGTGGGCATCGCGTTCACGAGTGCCTACATCCTGGGAAGCGTGTACGGAGGCATGCCGTCCTGGGCCTTCGGCATCGGCCCGCAGGGCATCGGCGTGGTCGGAATGCTGCTGAACTTCGCCGTCACCCTCTCGCTCGCGCCGTTCTTTGCACCACCGGGACGCGACGTGCAGGACCTCATCCTGTCGATCCGGGAGCCGGAGGGCGCCGGGCCCGGGTTGGAGATCGAACGCAGCGCCGAGGCCGACTAGATCGTGGTCACTGCCTTGCCGCGACGATCCGGGTGACGAGCAGGGCCACGATCACCAGGAAGATCAGCACGGCGACGATCGGAAACTCCCGGTCGGTGCCGACCGGGTCTCCCGACATGGCGAGAAAGGCCAGGAGCCCGGCCACGAGCACGGCAATCCCGGTGACGAGGGCCAGCCGGGTCCGAAGCGCGTGAGGCCGTCGTGCGAGCCGAGCGAGCGAGGCCTCCGCGATGCGCTCCAGTTCGTAATGGCGCGGCGACTTCTCCGAAAACCACTTGTTCGACGCACCGGCCTTCACCAGGCGCCGGGCGTCGGCGGCCACCACCGGGTCAGCGCTCTCGGAAAGCCGAAGCAGCATGCGCTGTGCCTGCGAGCCGTCCCGCTCGCACTCGTGGCCCGAAAGCAGGCGGATCGCGACCTTCAGATCCACGAGGTCGTCCTGCGGCGCGACCTGTGGCTGGGGAATGACGGGAACGATCATGACGGTCCTCGACTACGGCATGGGTATACGCACAGCCGGGGTCCCGGGTTACCGGGGCCATCGGCGGTCATGGGGTAGGGGAATACCCGGCAGGCGGACCGCCGGAGTCCCCGTCCCGAACGCGGACGATCCACGCCCATTTTCCCTTGTCCCTGAGCCCCGATGCTGTCCGAGTTCCTCGTCTACCTGCGGCTCGGTTTCGAGCACATCGCCGACTGGCGCGCGTACGACCACCTGCTGTTCGTCGCCGCGCTGTGCGTGTCGTACCCTCTGAGGGCCTGGAAGCCGCTCCTGGTGCTCATCACGGCCTTCACGATCGGGCACTCGGTGACGCTGGTGCTAGCGACGCTCGAACTGGTCCGTGTCGATGTCGCGCTGATCGAAACGCTCATCCCCGTCACCATCGTCTTCACGGCGCTCGTGAACGTGGTCGAGTCGTCGCGGCTCGACGACATCACCGCCGAACCCGCGATCGCCCGTCGGCTCAAGTACGGAACGGCACTCGTATTCGGGCTCATCCACGGGCTCGGCTTCTCGAGCTTCCTTCGCGCCGCGCTCGGCGCGGAGGAATCCATCACGCTTCCGCTCTTCGCCTTCAACGTGGGCCTCGAAGTCGGACAGATCGTGATCGTCGCCGGGCTCATGGTGCTCGGCACCCTCGTCATCCGGCTCGGTCACGTCGACCGCAAGGGCTGGGTTTTGCTGCTCTCCGGGGCCGCCGGCGGGATCGCCACCACCATGGTGCTGGATCGCCTCGCCGTCTGAACGTCTCCTCCTCCACCGTTACTCACCGCCGCCGGTCATGCAACGAATCGTACTCCTACTGCTCGCCATCCTGCTCGCCGCCCCGTCGGCGACCGCCCAGAACTGGCTCCACGACGACGGCTCGAAGACCAATCGGTCCATGTTCCGCCCGATCGACGAGTGGCCCGATCCGAACGAGGTCCGCAACGGCGCCGGCGCGCCGGGCCCGCGGTACTGGCAGCAGCGGGCCGATTACCGGATCGAGGCCCGCCTCGACACGACCACGCACCGGATCCATGGATCGGAGCGCATCACCTACCACAACAATTCGCCGGACGTCCTGCGTTTCCTCTGGGTGCAGTTGGACCAGAACCAGGCGTCCCGCACCCACAGCCGCAGCGGGGCGGCCCAGGGAGCCTTGCCCGAACGGCTCAACCCGATGTTCCTGCGCTTCGTCGGCCTCGATCCGTTCGACGGCGGCGACGACGTAACGCGCGTGCAGCTGGTCGAGAACGGGAGGCTCGTGGACGCCCGCTACCGCATCAACGACACGGTGATGCGCATCGAACTCGAACGGCCGCTGCAACCGGGCGGCGTCCAGGAGTTCGAGATCGACTGGAATTTCGTGATGCCCGACAACGGACGCGGGGCCAAGGAAAAGGTGGCCGCCGGCTGGCTCTACGACGTGGCCCAGTGGTTTCCGCGCATGTCGGTCTACGACGACGTGAACGGGTGGCAGACGGACCAGTTCATGGGGCAGGGCGAGTTCTACCTCAACTTCGGCAACTACGACGTCAAGCTGACGGTGCCGTGGAACCACATCCTGGACGCCACCGGCGAGCTCCAGAACCCGCAGGACGTGCTGACCGCCACGCAGCGTTCGCGTCTCGAGCAGGCGTATCGCGGCGAGGAGCCGGTCTTCATCGTCGCGGCCGACGAGATCGGCAAGCCGTCGGCGCGTCCGAAACAGAACGGCACGCTGACCTGGCATTTCAAGGCCGAAAACGTGCGTGACTTCGCGTGGGCCTCGTCGCGCGCGTTCGCGTGGGACGCGGCGGGCTTCCGCTACCGGCCCGACTCGCCCGTGATCAAGGTGCACTCGCTGTATCCGAAGGAAGCGATGCCGCTGTGGGACAAGGTGTCGACGCGCGCCACGCTGCAGACCCTCAAGACCTACGGCCGAATGGCCTTCGAGTATCCGTACCCCAAGGCGGTCAACGTCAACGGGCCGGTCGGCGGCATGGAGTACCCGATGGTGGCCTTCTGCGGCGCCCGTCCGCGGCCTGACGGAACCTACACCGACGGGATCGAGCGGGCCCTGATCGGCGTCACGATCCACGAGGTCGGGCACAACTGGTTTCCGATGATCGTCGCGAGCGACGAGCGCAAGTGGACGTGGATGGACGAGGGGCTGAACACGTTCCTCCAGTACTACGGCGAGAAGGACTACGCCAGGACCTACTGCGGGACCTATTTCACGCAGACGGAAGATTGTTCGTATCCGTCCCGGCGCGGCCCGGCCGAGGGGATCACCGACTACATGCGCGATCCGAACCAGGTCCCGATCATGACCGAGAGCGACCTGATCCACAAGGATTTCGGCAACAACGGGTATGCGAAACCCGCCACCGGACTCGTGATGCTGCGCGAGCACGTACTCGGCCCGGAGGCCTTCGACCAGGCGTTCTCGGCCTACTCGCAGAACTGGGCGTTCAAGCACCCGATGCCGGCCGACTTCTTCCGCCAGATGGACGAGGGCGCGGGCGAGAACCTTGCGTGGTTCTGGCGGGGTTGGTTCTATACGACGCATGCCAACGATCAGGCCATTGCGCGCGTGACGGCGCAGGCGGCCGATTCGCTCGTGGGCACGACGGACCGCGGCGCGTTCTACTATCGCGTCGGCGTGCGGAACGAGGGCGGGCTTCTGATGCCGCTGACGATGGAAGTCACCTACGACGACGGCTCGACCGAGCGTTTTGCCATGCCGGTCGAAGCGTGGCGGTACAACGAGAAGGAATTCACGAAGGGCTTCTTCTCGAACCGCAAGGTCGTCAAGGTCGAGCTCGACCCGGACCGCGCATACGCCGACATCGACCGGAGCGACAACGAGTGGACCGCTCCGGATCTCCAGCAGACCGGCGATCGATGATCTTCACGCTGTCGACGTGGTGGCTCGCGGCGGGCGTCCTGTTCGGGGCGCCCGCCGCGACGCATGACCCGGGTGCCGGAACAGGGGCCGGGGAGCGTCACGAATTCCACGTGACGTACGCCAGGCTCGGCATCGAGGGCGATGTCGTGCAGGTGCGCCTGCGGTTCTTTGCCGACGACCTCGTCGAGGGGCTGCGTCGGGCGGGAGGCGATCCTGGGTCCGGTCTGGCCGTCGATCCGAGGGTCGATTCGCTGGTCACCGCCTATGTCAACGCCCGCTTCGTCGTCACCGCCGGCACGGCGCGGCTGTCCGGTGGCATCGTGGCCAGCGGGGAGGAGGCGGAGGGGCAGGAACCCGTCTGGTGGTACGTCTTCGCCTACCGCGCGCCGGTGCCGGTGCGAACGCTCACGCTGCGCAATACGCTGCTGACCGAACTCTTCGACGATCAGCGCAACATCGTGCGCGTACAGCATTTCCCGAGCGAGAAGCAGCAGACGTGGTACCTGACCGTCGACGATCCGGAGGCACGGTTCGACGTCTGACGGGCGCGGTAGGTACGGCCGGCGCGGGCGGTGTATCGGAAATACGAAAACTGCGATCATGAGCCGTCCGCACGCCGTCATTCTTGGAGCCGGACCCGGTATGGGCCTGGCCGTGGCCCGCCGTTTCGCGCGGGGTGGGTTCGACATCAGCCTCATGGCGCGCAGGCGGGACGCCCTGGACCGATACGTTCCGGCCGTGCGCAGCCGCAGGGGCACCGTGGCCGGTTTCGTGGCCGACGCGGCCAGCGAGGCCTCGATCACGGAGGCGATCGGCACGGCCGAGGCGGCGCTCGGGCCCTGCGAGGTGCTGGTCTACAACCCCGCGGCCCGCATCTCGAACCCGCTTGCCGACGTGACGCCCGAGGCGCTGGTCGAGAGTTTCCGCGTGAACGTGGCCGGAGCGCTTGCGGCCGCCCGCGCGGTGCTGCCCGGCATGCGCGAGCGCAAGCGCGGAACGCTGCTCTTCACGGGTGGTGGGCTCGCCCTTCGTCCCCTGGCCAACTTCGGTGCGTTGGCGATCGGAAAGGCGGGGTTGCGAAGCCTGGCTTCGTCCCTGGCCCTGGAGTTGCAGGGAACCGGCGTCTACGTCGGCAGCATCCTCATCGCGGGCTACGTGCAGGGCGGAACGGCATTCGATCCGGACCGGATCGCCGAAACGTACTGGCGCCTCCATGCCGAGCGCCCGGCCGAGCACGAAGTACTGTTCCGGGGCTGAACCGAACTCAGGAGCCGGTTCGCGCCGCACCGCCCAGCACCCGGAATCCGCGCACGGCGACATCCTCGCTCGTCGTGGTTCGGGACTGCTTCGACTGGTCGAGTCCGAGCTTCCACTGCGTGAGCGCCGACATCCACGGTCGCACCTTCTGGAGCAGTTCCCCGAAACGCCCCGAGGATTCGTACGCGAGCGCGTGGGCCTTCGACTCCCAGAGGGTGACCGACAGGTATTCGTTTTCCCGGCGCCCGGCCGCCAGGTAGGCGTATCGGCACCCGTCCACGTCGCGCAGCGCCGGGATCACGTGTTCGCGATACGCCGCGGCGAAGGCCTCCACCTGGCCCGGATCGGCGCGTCCTTCGACGATCCGCAGGTACATGTGGGAGAGGCCCTGTTCGCCCGGAACCTCGGCAACGCTCGCCGCGGCGACCTCGAAGGCCTCCACCTCGGGCTCGACCGCGACGGGCACGTACGCGAGTTCGAGGTTTTCGTCGAGCTGCATGCGCCATTCCGACGATTCCTCCAGGAACGGGCGACTCCGGGCCATGAGGGTCTCGAAGCTGCCGCTCTCCTCGTAGGCCCGGGCGTGCGCCTCCGAAGTCCAGAACGACAACGCGACCAGCGAATCCGGCGCCTCTTCGTCCTGGACCAGGTAGGCGAACAGGCAGCCGTCGTTCCGCAGCATGGCAGGGGCGTCATACGAACGGAAATAGCGTTCGTAGGCGGCTTCCATGCCGGGTTTTATGCGGAGCTTGACGAATCGGACGTACATGGGGGGAACTACGAGCCGGAAGGGGCGGGAACGGACCCGGGCTCCCGGGCCTGTTGAGCGAGCAGACGGTCGATGGCGCGGCGGGCTGCATCGACCCACGGCTGCCTCTCCCGGTCGGCATCGGCCCACGCTTCGATGAACAGGGAGTAGTTCTCGATGGCTTTTCGGGCGTCGCCCTGCCGATCGTACCACTCGCCGAGGCGAAGCCGGTGCACGGGTTGGGCGGCGTGGACCTCGAAGCCCCTGTCGTCCGCGACGTGCCGCTCCATCGCCCGGATGGCCGCCGCGACCGAGTCCATCGCGACGTACATCTCGGCCTGCAGGTCCCAGGCGCACTCGGTACAGCCGAATGCGCGGCGGGCCGCTTCGATCATCCTCAGGCTGGTCGCGTAGTCCCTCCGCGCGAACGCGAGGAGGGCGTCGGCGAGGATCGGCGCGTCCCCCCGCAGTTCCTCAGGCACCTCGCGAAACCACTCGGCTCGCAGGTTTTCGGCTCGTTCGGCCCGGCCTGCCATCGCGTACGCCATGAGGAAGCCCATGTAGGGGCGCTCTTCCGCCGGGAGCAGGTCCATGGGGCTCGCCGCGAGCATGCGATCCAGATCGCGAACGAACGCTTCCGTGTCCCCGGTAAGTTCGAACTCTCGCTGTGCCCTTCCCAGCGGGAAATTCAGGTTGGCCTGCGGGAAACCGGCTTCAACCCTGCCTGCCTGGGCGACGTCCGACAGACGGTCCGCTTCGGAATATTGCCCGACGGCCTCGAGAAGATCGATGCGCGATCGCGCGATGCGGATCCGCTCGGCTTCGTTCGCGGCGAACGCCTCGGCCGAGTCCAGCAGCGCGGCGGCCCGATCCCTGTCCCCCCGTTTTCCCGTGAGTCCGGCAAGCCGTATCAGGGCCGACGCATCCTGGGGGTACAGCTGCGTGGTGCGTTCCAGTTCGGCCTGCGCCTCTTCGAACTTGCGTTGCATGGCGAGCGATTCCACAAGGCCCTCCCGTACCACGATCGAAGGGCTGACTTCGTACGCGTGGCGAAGCAGGGTCTCGGCTTCTGCGTATCGCTCGCGGTTCCGGTACTCGATCGCGAGGTTGTTGAGCGCGGCCACGTCGTCGGGCCACTTGTCCAACACCGCTTCGTATGCGGCGACCACCCGGTCGGCGTCGGGCACTACCGTGTAGTGATAGAAGGCCTCGGCCAGGAGGCGCTCCCGCTCCGGCAGCCTGTCGCGAAGACGATAGGCCCGTTCGGCCGCGTCCCGCGCCAGGGCTCCCGGGAGTCCCGCGTTTCCTCGCACCACCGCCAGCTTTCGCCACGCCATGGCGAAGGTCGAATCGACCGCAACCGCCCGTTCGAGCAGTTCGGCCGATCGACCGTACTCGCCCTGGTCGGCGAGTCGCTCCGCTTCGGAATAAGCCCGCAGGGCCTCGAGCGACGAGGTCGTAACGTCTTCCAGCGGCTCACCGCCGCGTATCGACACGAGCGATTCCCCGATGCGCTCGCGCAGGCGCCCGGACAGACGGTCGATCGCCGCGAGCAGCGCACCGTCATCATCGGCGTTCTCTCGCAGCGCAGCCAGTTCGGTCCCGTCGGCCGTCGCGACCAACCGGGCCGAGAGCACGAAACTGCGTCCGACCGAGGATACTTCGCCGACGACGACCGCCTTGGCCCCGGTGCGCTCGGCCACTTCCATCGCAACGGCGTCGAGCAGCGGCAGATCGGGAGGTTGCTGCATGCGCTCGAGGGCGCCGCGCACCGCCGATCCGTCCACGACGTTGACCACGCTCGATTCCGACAGGTCGATCCGGAAGGCCTCGGTTACCGATATGGCCAGGTTGGGGTCCTGCGTACGGTTCTCGAAGTCGGCGACGAGCACGAAATCCCGTTCTGCGAGCGCACCCTTGGTGACGAGTGTGCCGGCGGGGCCGATTCCGAGCGCCCTGAGGGCCATCCACAGCGCCGATACGACGGTCAGGGCTCCCATCGCCGCGACACCGCCCAGTGCGGCGCGCCGCACCGTAAGCCAGGCCGGAAGCCCGGTGAGGGCTCGGCGCTCGCCGGAGTCCATTCCGGCGCGACCCCGCTCCAGGCGTCCGGCCCACAGCACGATCGGCAGCCCGACGGCCATCAGGGCGACGCCGACCGCGAATACCCAGTCCGGCAGGCCGAAAAAGTGCATCGCGGCGTACACGATCCCCAGCGTTACCGCCGCCGCACCGCCGAAGGCGGCCACGAGGCGAGAACCGGACGGGGGGGACGGGAACGCCGTCGGAACTTCGTGCGAGGACGAAGCGCCCGACGTCAATCCGGCGGCGCGTTCCAGTTCGCCCCGGAATCCGTTCACGTCGGCGTATCGGGCCGCAGGGTCCTTGGCAAGGCAGCGCGCCACAACCCTCGCAATCGCGGCCGGAACGGCCGGATTCACCTCGTCGATCGGTGCGGGCTCCTCGTTGAGGATCGCGTACAGGACGGCCGCGTCGTACCCGCCGCCGAACGGTCGCTTGCCTGCGAGCATCTCGTAAGCGACCACTCCGAGGGACCACAGGTCCGAGCGCGCGTCGACGGTCTCGCCGCGGGACTGCTCGGGGCTCATGTAGGCCGCCGTTCCGATCGTCGAACCTTCCCTCGTCAGGTCGGCCGACGAGGCGAGCTTGGCCAGCCCGAAATCGAGGATCTTGACCTCGCCCCGGGCCGTCACCATGATGTTGGCCGGCTTGATGTCCCGGTGCACCATGCCCGCCTCGTGCGCCCGGGACAGGCCCCGGGCGATCTGGCGGACGATGTCGATCGTTTCGTCGACCGCGATCGGACCGTCCTCGAGCCGGTATTTCAGCGTCTGGCCGTCGTAGTGGGCCATGACGATGTAGACCCGCCCGTCGTCGGTCTGCCCGATGTCGTAGATCGTGCAGATGTTCGCGTGATCCAGCGCCGAGGCCGCCCGCGCCTCCTGGCGGAACCGCTCGGACGCGCGCGGGTCGGCCGACAGCTGGGGCGGGAGGAACTTGAGCGCCACGGTGCGCCCGAGTCGCTCGTCGCGCGCCGTGTACACCACGCCCATGCCGCCCTGCCCGAGCTGCTCGAGGATGCGGTACGGTCCTACGGTCTGTCCGATCATGACGGGGGGCGCGTCGGGGACGAATCCGTGGCGCGGCGGCGGCCGCGCAGGTCTCTGGGGGGCGGCGACGGGCCGCCGGGCGAATCCCGGGGGATCAGGCGAAGCTCGCCACGGCTTCCTCGATCGTGTCGTAGTCGTCGAACACGGGTCCGAGCAGGCGCGTGAGCAGGAAGAGGTTCTTCACGCGGTCCTTCATTCCCGAGAGCTTCACGTCGCCGTCGGCCTTCCGCATCGTCGTCAGGGCGCCGATGAGCGCGCCGATTCCCGAAGAGTCGAGGAAATCGGCCTTGGAGAGATCGATGACGACCCGCTTCTTGCCGGCGTCACGAAGGCGCTCGACTTCGGTCTTGAAGGCCGGGCCTTCGATGCTTCCGAGAAACTTGCCGCTGATCTGGATCACGACGGCCTGGTACTGTTCGCTGGCGGAAAACGGCATGGGTGTATCGGCTTGGGATTCGGTTCGGAAACGCGCACGCTAGGCGCTGAAGGGCAAAGAATCAAGCGATTCAGGACGTTCGGCGGACGACGAGCAGGGTGATGTCGTCACTCTGCTCCCGTGATCCCGCGAAGGCCCTGACGCGGTCCACGATGGTGTCCGTGATGACGCGGGACGGCTTTCCGCGAAGGTCGCGGATCAGGTCGATCAGCCGCTCCTCGCCGAACTGTTCCCCGGCGGGATCGAAGGCCTCGGTCACCCCGTCGCTGAAGATGACGAGCGTTTCGCCGACCTCGAAGGATCGCTCCTCCTGCTGGTACGCGTGGTTCGGCATGAATCCGAGCACGAGACCCCCCAGCGTGAGCGTATCGACCTCACCGTCGGCCCGCACCACGTACGGCCGGTTGTGTCCGGCATTGGCGAAGGTCATCACGTGCCTCCGGTAGTCGAGCAGCCCCAGGAAAAGCGTCACGAACGAGCCGCGGCGGGTGCTCTGGCAGAGCAGGCGGTTCGACTGTCCCAGGCAGGTGTTCGCGTCGGAGCCGGGCACGGTCTGGGCCCGGAGCGTGGCCTGTACGTTCGCCATCAGCAGCGCCGCGGGCATGCCCTTGCCGGACACGTCGCCGAGCGTGACCGCCAGGCGCCCGTCGTCCATGGCGATGTAGTCGAAATAGTCTCCGCCCACTTCCGACGCCGGAATGCTCAATCCCGCGAGATCATAGCCTTCGATCGTGGGCGCATGGTGCGGAAGCAGGTTGGTCTGGATCTCGTACGCCATGCGCACCTGCTGCCGGATCTCGGTCAGCTTGCGTTCTTCGGCATACAGGCGGGCGTTCTCGACGACCTGGGCCGACTGTGCGGCGAGGATGGCGAGGAGCCGCTGGTCTTCGCCCGAAAACCCGTCGGCGCCCGACTTCTTGTTGTACAGCGTCAGGATGCCGATGAGCCGGGACTGCACGATCATCGGAACGCTGACGATCGACGAGATCGAGTCGGGCCATCGCACCCCGCGGAATCGATCGTCGGTGCGCGGCTCGTTGATCACGAGGGGGCGCTTGTGCAGGTGCATCCAGCCCAGCAGATTCTGGTCCGGGCTGTAGGCTTCGGCCTGGCCCGAACTGGCCATCGTGCGCACCAGGGTCCGGGTCGGGTCGGTGGCCTCCTCGCCGACGAGCGTGATGACGCCCTGCTCGGCGCGTACGGCCTTCAGTGACCGCTTGATGATGTTCTGGATCACCTCCTGGACGTCCCGCGAGGCGCCGATGGCCGCGGAGAGTTCATTGAGGATCGACAACTCGTCGACCGCGCGACGCAGTTGTAGATTCTCGCGCTCGAGCATGTCGAGCGACTTGCCGGACGATCCTGGGGTCTGCATGACGACTACGGGAGAGGGCAGCGGAGTCAATCTACTTCACGGCGACCGGACCGGCATCATGACGAGCGAATCGGACCCTCGAATCGTACTCCGCGTGGTGGACGTGTACCCGTACCGCGCCGAGCCCTCCGGGCCCCGCTTCCTGCTCCTTCGCAGGGCGCCGGGGCGGGTCTACGAGGGCTCCTGGCGCATGGTGGGCGGAAAGATCGCGGCGGGAGAGACGGCCTGGCAGGCCGGGCTCCGCGAACTTGGCGAAGAGACGGGGCTGCGGCCGCGCGCCTACTGGGCCGTCCCGTCGGTCAACGCGTTCTACGAATGGGAGCGGGACCGGGTGAACCTGGCACCGGCGTTCGCCGCCGAGGTGGATGGCGAGCCGGTCCTCGACGGCGAGCACGACGCCTGCGCATGGTTGACCGCGGACGAGGCGACGGCACGCCTCGCCTGGCCCGAGCAGCGAAGCCTGCTGCGCATGGTGGCCGACCTGCTCGCACGCGGCGTACCGGCCGAATGCCGGATCCTGCCGTAGGCCGGTCCGGCGCACGAAATTCGTTCGGCAACCGGGCGGCCGGGTTTCGTATCGTACGCGTTCCGGCCACGACCCAGCCCCCATGGGATCGCTCTCGAACCTCAATTCCTATTACTGGAAGTACCGGCGGCTATTCATTCCCGGGCTGCTGTGCGCCATCGCGTCCTCGGTGTTCGCGATCATCGTGCCCGGCGTCGTGCGCCAGGCGGTGGACGTGATCCCGCAGATGGTCACCACGTACGGCGGATTTGCCGACACCCCGGCGGCCGGATCGATCCGGCGAACCCTCGGGCAGTCGCTCGCGGTCTCGGGTGGGCTCGTCCTCCTGCTCTCGGTACTCAGCGGCGTTTTCTCGTTCCTGATGCGACAGACGGTCGTCGTGGCCTCGCGCCATATCGAATTCGACCTTCGCAATCGCCTGTACGAGCACATCCAGACCCTGTCGCACGCGTTTTACGTGCGCCATTCGACCGGAGACCTCATCACCCGGTCAACCAGCGACATCGAGCAGGTCCGACGGTACATCGGCCCGGCGCTCATGTACTCGACGCGCGCGATCGTGACGATCGTGACGGCCATCACGGCGATGTTCATCATTTCGCCGCGACTGACGCTGTATGCCCTGGTCCCGATGCCCTTCCTGGCGCTTTCGGTGTTCTTCCTGGCCAGGGGCGTACACCGGCGCAGCGACGCCGTCCAGGAACAGTACTCTTCGCTAACGAGCCGGGTGCAGGAGACCCTCTCGGGCATACGGGTTCTCAAGGCCTACGTGAGGGAGGAGGACGAGCAGGCGGCCTTCGACCGGGAGAGTTCGGAATACCGGCGACGCTCGCTCGGTCTCGCCTTCGTCGAGGCCGCATGGCACCCGGTCTTCGTCGTGATCGTCGGGCTGTCCACGATCATCGTCGTCTGGCAGGGCGGAAGGTTGGTCGTCGGCGGCACGATCACGCTCGGCAACATCGCCGAATACATCCTGTACGTCGCCCTGATGACGTGGCCGGTCGCGGCCTTCGGGTACGTCATCTCGATGGTGCAACGCGCTTCGGCCTCCATGGCCCGGCTGCAGGTGATCTTCGACGCGAAGCCCGAGATTGCGGACGGCGACCTCACGGAATCAGGGGTCACGCGTGTCGAGGGAGGCATCGCGTTCGACCGGGTGCGTTTTCGGTACGAAGCCGACCGGGATCCCGTGCTCGACGACGTGACGCTGTCGGTCGGGCCGGGAAGCACCCTCGGCATCGTCGGCCGGACGGGCTCCGGCAAGTCCACGCTCGTCGAGATGATTCCCCGGTTGCTGCAGCCCGACGAGGGACGCGTCCTTGTCGACGGAAGGGACGTTCGGGAGATTCCGCTCCACGTGCTGCGCGAGGCCATCGGATACGTCTCGCAGGACGTGTTCCTGTTCTCCGATTCCATCGCGGGCAACATCGCCTTCGGTCGGATGGACGCACCGGTCGAGGACATCCGGCGCGCCGCCGGGGAGGCCGATCTGCTCGAGAGCGTCGAATCGTTCCCCGACGGGTTCGAAACGGTCGTCGGGGAACGCGGAATCACGCTGTCCGGAGGCCAGAAACAGCGTACCGCGATCGCCCGGGCGCTCGTCAGGGAGCCGCGCATCCTCATCCTGGATGACGCGCTGTCGGCGGTCGATACGGCCACCGAGCGGCGCATCCTCTCGCACCTGCGCACCCATTTCGGGAAACGTACCATCGTCATCGTGAGTCACCGGATCTCGGCCGTGCAGGACGCGGACCACATCCTGGTGCTCGACGGGGGAAGGGTGTCCGAGGCGGGAACGCACGACGAACTGCTGGCACGCGAGGGGCTTTACGCAAGCCTGTACCGCAAGCAGCTGCTCGAGGAGGAATTCGCGACGCTCGCATGAGCCAGGACGAGAACGATACCAGGGGTTTCGACGGACGGCTCTTTCGCCGCATCCTTGCGCACCTGGTGCCGTACCGGCGCTGGGTGGCGCTCGCGTTCGCGACGGTGCTGGCCGCCGCATACCTCGGACCGCTGCGGCCGAAACTCATCCAGGTCGCGATCGACCGGGACATCGCGTCGGGCGACCTG
This sequence comes from Rhodothermales bacterium, assembly GCA_024711125.1. Taxonomy (GTDB): domain Bacteria; phylum Bacteroidota; class Rhodothermia; order Rhodothermales; family UBA10348; genus JANJTM01. The sequence goes on along the minus strand of JANJTM010000066.1, from coordinate 12,018 downwards.
GAATCGCTCGGGCGCATGGTCATGCTGCTCGTGGTGGTCCTGGCCGGCGAGGCTGTGCTGTCGTTCGTCAACGAGTACCTGACCCAGTGGATCGGGCAGAGCGCGATCTATGACCTTCGCTCGCGCGTGCACCGGCACCTGCTGCGCCAACCGCTCGCGTTTTTTGACCGGACTCCCATCGGAAGACTCATCACCCGGGCCACGAGCGACGTCGAATCGCTCTCCCAGGTGCTGTCGTCCGGCGTCATTACGATCCTGGGCGACCTGACCAAGCTGATCTTCATCGGCTGGTTCATGTTCTCTCTCGATGTCACGCTTGCCCTCGTCACGATCGCGGTCATGCCCGTGATGCTGTGGGCCACGCTCTGGTTCAAGAAGAAGGTGGAAGACGCCTACCGCGACACGCGCAGGCAGGTGGCCAGGCTGAACTCCTTCCTGCAGGAGCACGTGTCGGGAATGCGGGTCGTGCAGATGTTCAGCCGGGAGCGCGAGGAGCTTCGCCGGTTCCGCGGGATCAATGACGACCACCGGCAGGCGCACATCCGGACCATCTTCTACTTCGCCCTGTTCTGGCCCGCGGTCGACATCATCGGTTCCTCGGCGGTCGGCCTCGTCCTGTGGTTCGGAGGCCTCAGGGCCATGGACGGAGCCGTATCGATCGGCGTCCTGATCGCGTTCCTGCAGTATGCGCGACAGTTCTTCGAGCCTATCCGCAATCTCAGCGACCAGTTCAACGTGCTCCAGTCCGGCATGGCGGGGGCAGAGCGCATCTTCACGTTGCTCGATCGCGACGAGGCGATCCCGGAACCCGCGAGCCCGGTGACGCTGGAGGCGCCCCGCGGGGAGATCGAATTCCGCGACGTCTGGTTCGCGTACGGCTCGAAGCCCGACGGGGAGCCGGACTGGGTGCTTCGCGGCGTCTCGTTCCGGGTCGAGCCCGGGCAGTCGGTGGCCATCGTCGGGGCAACGGGAGCGGGCAAGTCGACGATCATCCAACTGTTGCTGCGATTCCACGACGTCGGTCGGGGCTCCATTCTCGTGGACGGCGTCGACCTGCGCGATCTGCGCATCGCAGACCTTCGCCGTCGTCTCGGGCTGGTGCTCCAGGACGTGTTCCTGTTCTCCGGGTCCGTGGAGGACAACATCAGTCTCGGCAACACCGACATTCCCCCGGACCGGGTGCGTGATGCGGCGCGGCGCATCGGCGCGCACGCGTTCATAGAACGCCTTCGCGACGGGTACGGCCAGGACGTGCGCGAACGCGGTGTCACGCTGTCGCATGGGCAGCGCCAACTCCTGTCGTTCGCTCGGGCCCTCGCCTACGATCCCCGAATCCTCGTCCTGGACGAAGCCACCTCGAGCGTGGACACCGAAACCGAACAGGTGATCCAGCGGGCGCTGGAACAGCTGCTCGATGGGCGCACCTCGATCGTCATCGCGCACCGGCTATCCACGATCCAGCACGCCGACCAGATCCTCGTCATGCACCGGGGCGAAATCCGGGAGCGGGGGACGCACCAGGAGCTTCTCGCGGCCGGCGGGCTGTATCGGCGTCTGTACGAACTCCAGTACCGGGAGCAGGAGCGGGCGGCCTGACGGACGGTCAGTACAGCCACATGGTGAACGTGCGGCGCTTCCCGCGCGTCACCGGATGCCCGTCCCCCAGCAACGTGAACAGGGCGATCCCCGCCTTGCGGGCGCCGTCGTCATCGTAATACCGGTCCTTCTGCAGTACGTCGATGAGCCGGTCCACGGCCTCGTCGAACGTCCGTGAGGCCATCGCCTCGAGCGCGGCCAGGTACGGGGCGCGACCCGGTCCCTCCGGAAGGTCGGCGCCGCGCCGACCGAGGGCCTCGGCCACGAGTCGGACCGATTCGGCAACCTGGACGTACCGCGCCTCCGCCGACATGCCCGTTTCGGCCAGCGCGCGGGCGCGGTCGGGATCCGTGAATACCAGCAGACCCGCCAGCAGGGCCGAAGCGGCGGGATGGGTGGGCTGTTCCGCGAGGATTTCCTGCAACACGGCGGCCGCCTCGTCCGCGGCTCCCTCGTCGAGCAGCGCCTCGGCCTCGCCGAGCAGGTCCTTCACGGGACTCGGCAGCGCCTTCTCCAACCACTGCCGGATGGCGTAGTCCGGAAGCGCGCCGGTGAATTCATCCACGACATTACCGTCCACGAACAACTTGACGGCGGGAATGCCGCGGATTCCGTACTGCACCGCCAGGTCCTGGTGTACGTCGGTATTGACCTTCACGAGCCTCCAGGCACCCGCGGCTTCGTCGGCCAGCCGTTCGAGCACCGGGCCGAGCACCCGGCACGGTCCGCACCACGGGGCCCAGAAATCCACCAGTATCGGCGTGCCGTGGCTGGCTGCCAGCACGTCCCGCTCGAAATGCTCCACTTCGTACGCCATCGCTGCCACAGTTTTTCACGGACTCGCCGGGCGTCGCGCCGTAGTTTCGGCGTCCCCCAAGCGGTCACGACTCTCACGGTACCCCCATGCAAACCATCGCTCACCGGGCAGGATTCGCGTTCACGGCATTTTTGATTCTCGTCGCCGGGTGCGGCGCTCCCGACGTCCCGGCGCCCGAGGCGTACGTCCCGGCGTCCGATTCGCTGCGCTACGCGGGCGAACAGCACCTGCGCAACATCCGCCAATTGACCTTCGGCGGCAACAACGCCGAGGCCTACTGGAGCTTCGACGGAAAGCAGCTCACGTTCCAGAGCGACTTTTCGGGGCTGACCTCCCAGGGCTGCGACCAGATCTTCGTGATGAACGCCGACGGCACGGCCCTCGAGGACGGAAGCCGGCACCGCCTGGTCTCTACCGGCCAGGGGCGCACCACGTGTTCGTACTTCCTTCCTGACGGCCGAATCCTGTTCGCGTCGACGCACGCGGCCGGCCCGGAGTGCCCCACCGCCCCGATGTTCGAAGCGGGACGGTACGTGTGGGCCGTTTACGCCGAATACGACATCTACACCGCGAATGCCGACGGTTCCGACGTGCAGCCCCTGATCACGGGTCCCGGGTACGATGCCGAGGCGACGGTATCGCCCGACGGCAAGTACGTGGTGTTCACTTCAACCCGTACGGGAGACCTGGAACTGTTCCGCTACGACCTGGCCACCGGCGAGGTGCTCCAGCTCACCGACGGCCTCGGGTACGACGGGGGCGCGTTCTTCTCGCCCGACTCGAAGAAGATCGTCTGGCGTGCCGACCGGCCCGAAGGCGAGGCCGCGAGCGTCTACCAGGAGCTGCTGTCGAAGAACTTCGTGGAGCCGAGCGAGCTGGACATCTGGGTCGCCGACATCGACGGCTCCAATGCGACCCAGGTCACGAACCTGCCGGGAGCGAACTGGGCCCCGTATTTCCACCCGGACCAGCAGCGCGTGCTGTTCTCGTCGAACCACCACTCGATCGATCGCGGCGGTCGCGAGTTCGCGGTATTCATGGTTCGCCTCGACGGCTCGGACCTGGTCCAGCTGACCCACTCGGGCACCTTCGACGCGTTCCCGATGTTCTCACCGGACGGCACGAAACTCGTTTTCGCCTCGAATCGTAACGTTTCCCGTACCCCGTCGCGCGACACGAACATTTTCGTGGCCGACTGGGTTGAGACCCCCGAGCAGGTCGACCTGGACTTCGGGAAGTAGGCGCCGGGCCCCGGGGGTCGCGGACCGACTCCCGGGGCATTTCCTCGAGCGTACGGCCCCGCCGGGAGAGGCGGCAGGGGTCGTTCCGCGGTCGACCCCATACCCAATCGACCCGGAACCATGCGCAGGAACACCCCCTTCCTCGTCCTGGCCCTCCCGGCGATCCTGGCGACAGCGTCCGGATGCGCCCGAGGCCCGGAGGAAACCCGTGACGGATCGCTCCGCGTGGTGGCCACGACGGGCATGATCGCCGAGGCGGCGGCAAGGATCGCGGGCGACCGCGCCGTCGTCACCGGCCTCATGGGCCCCGGTGTCGATCCGCACCTCTTCAAGGCTTCGGAGGGCGACGTATCCCGCATGGCCGAGGCCGACCTGGTGCTGTACAACGGGTTGCACCTGGAGGGCAAGATGGTCGACCTGTTCGAGCGCATGGCGGCGCGAGGCGATCGCACCGTCGCCGTGGCCGACGCGATCCCGGAGGACTCCCTGCTGCGGTCCGAGCAGTTCTCGGGCAGCCACGATCCGCACGTCTGGTTCGACCCGGCGCTCTGGCGGCTGGCGGTCCTGCGGGTCGCCGAGGCGTTGACGGCCGCGGATCCGGCGTCTGCCGAGGCGTTCGCCGGGCGACGGGATGCCTACCTGGCAGAAATGGACTCCGCTGACGCCTACGTGCGCCGCACCATCGCGCGGATCGCGCCCCGGGACCGCGTCGTCGTGACCTCGCACGACGCGTTCGGGTACTTCGGACGGGCCTACGGATTCGAGGTCCGGGGATTGCAGGGCCTGTCGACGGCGGCCGAGGCGGGCACGGCCGATGTGCAGGACCTGGCCGAATTCGTGGCTGAGCGCCGGATTCCGGCGCTGTTCCTCGAGACCTCGGTGTCTTCGCGCGGAATGGAAGCCGTGCTCGCGGCCGTCCGGTCCCGCGGTCACGACGTGCGCCTCGGGGGAACGCTGTTCGGGGACGCGCTGGGATCGCCCGGAACGCCGGCTTCGACCTACCCGGGCATGCTGCGGTCCAACGCCGAAACCCTGGCCGAGGCACTCGCCCGTGAATGACGCCACCGGATCCCCGCGCGCGCCGGCCATCGAGGTACGGGACCTTACGGTGGCCTACCGGGAGCACCCCGTGCTGTGGGACATCGACCTCGTGGTGCCCCCCGGTGTGCTCATGGCAGTGGTCGGACCCAACGGCGCCGGCAAGACCACCCTCATCAAGGCGATCCTGGGATTGGTAAGGCCGGCGGCCGGCGACGTGCTGATCCACGGGCGCCCGTACGGCGAGCAGCGCCGCCTGGTCGGATACGTGCCCCAACGGGGCAGCGTCGACTGGGACTTTCCGACCAGCGTGCTCGACGTCGTCACGATGGGCCTTTACGGGAGGCTGGGCTGGTTCCGGCGGCCAGGAAGGGACGAACGCCGCCTGGCGCTCGATGCCCTGGAGCAGGTATCGATGGCCGATTTCGCCGACCGGCAGATCAGCCAGTTGTCGGGCGGGCAGCAGCAGCGCGTCTTCCTGGCGCGCGCGCTCGTCCAGGACGCGCAGGTCTATTTCATGGACGAGCCGTTCCAGGGGGTCGATGCGACCACCGAGAAGGCCATCGTCGCCCTGCTCCGGGATCTTCGTGCCCGGGGCCGGACCGTGCTGGTCGTGCACCACGACCTGCAGACCGTGCGGGAGTATTTCGACGAGGTGCTCCTGCTGAACGTGCGCCGGGTCGCGTCCGGTCCGGTTCCGCAGGTCTTCACCGAGGACAATCTCCGCCTCACGTACGGAGGCCGCGTAGCGTTCCTTGACGTCGCCTCGGCCGCGGGCGGAACCTGAACCGCGAGGGGCCATGGACATCCTGCAGCAACTCGCCTCGGACTATACGCTGCGAACCGTCGCGGCCGGGGCCGCCGTGCTCGGCCTCACGAGCGGGGCGCTGGGGTCCTTCGCCGTGCTGCGCCGGCAGAGCCTGCTCGGTGATGCGATGTCCCACGCCGCCCTGCCGGGCATCGCGCTCGCGTTCCTGCTGACAGGGAGCAAGGCTCCTCTCGTGCTCGTCCTGGGCGCCGCGTTGGCAGGCTGGCTCGGCGCGCTGTTGGTGCTCTCGGTCACGCGGTCGTCACGGGTCCGCATGGACAGTGCGCTCGGACTCCTGCTCTCGGTGTTCTTCGGGTTCGGCCTCGTTCTGCTGACCATCATCCAGCGACGCCCGGATGCCAACCAGGCCGGACTCGAATCGTATCTCTTCGGCCAGGCCGCCGCGCTGCTCGCCGGGGACGTCCTCCTCATGACGGCCATCGCGCTGGTCACGCTGTTCCTCCTCCTGGCCGCCTGGAAGGAGTGCAAGTTGCTCGCCTTCGACCGGGAGTTCGGAGAGAGCATGGGGCTGGGCATGCGGAAGGCCGATCTCCTGCTGACGACGCTGCTGGTGGTTTCCATCGTCATCGGGCTGCAGACGGTCGGCGTCGTCCTGATGAGCGCCCTGCTCATCACGCCGGCGGCTGCGGCGCGGCAGTGGACCGACCGGCTATCCACCATGGTCGTGCTCGCGGGCGTTTTCGGCGCGCTCTCGGGTGTGACCGGGGCGGTGCTCAGCGCGACGGCGAACCGGCTTCCGACCGGACCGGTCATCGTGCTCTGCGCCGGGGCGATGGTTGCGCTTTCGCTGCTGGCGGCCCCGCGGCGTGGGGTCGTATGGCAACGGTTGCGCGAGTTCCGCTCGGGGCGGCGGCTTCGCATGGACGCCGTGCTGCTCGACCTGTACGCCCTGTCGGCGCAGCACGAGGTGCCGGGCCATCCGCACGACCGGCGGGTGCTCGACATGATGGCCCGGCCGACCGGGGCGGCGAAGCGCTCGCTCCGTTTTCTCCTGGAGCGGGGTTACGTGGTCCGGACCGCGTCCCGGGAGTGGGCGCTCACCGAGGCCGGCACCGAACGGGCCCGCGAGCTGCTGCGCTCGCCGCGGGGCGGAGGATCGGGATCGTGAGCGCGGCACAACTCGAAATCCAGCTCGTGGCCGTGGTCGTGGCAGCTGCCTGCGCGCTCCCGGGCGCGTTCCTGGTGCTGCGCCGCATGGCCATGATGAGCGACGCGGTCAGCCACTCCATCCTGCCGGGCATCGTCGTGGGGTTCCTGCTCACGGGCGATCTTTCGTCACCTTGGCTGATCGTAGGGGCCGCGGCCACCGGACTCGTAACGGTATCGCTCGTGGAGTTCATCGGTCGCTCGCGCCTGCTGAAGGAGGACGCGGCGATCGGCATCGTATTCCCGGTGTTGTTCAGCGTCGGCGTGCTGCTGATCGCGCGTAACGCCGGCGACGTGCACCTCGACGTCGACGCGGTCCTGCTCGGCGAGATCGCGTTCGCACCCTTCGACCGCTTCGCGCCCCTGGGGCTCGATCTCGGTCCGCGCTCGCTGTGGGTAATGGGCGGCATCGCGCTGATCAACCTCGGGTTCATCCTTCTCTTCTACAAGGAACTGAAGGTGGCGACCTTCGACGCGGGTCTCGCCGCGGCGCTCGGATTCGCGCCGGCCCTGATCCACTACCTGCTCATGGCGCTCGTCTCCGTGACCGCCGTCGGAGCGTTCGACGCCGTGGGGTCCATCCTGGTGGTCGCCCTGATGATCGGACCGCCGGCCGCCGCGTATGTCCTCACCGACCGCCTCAAGACGCTCCTCGTTCTCTCGGTCGTCATCGGAGGCCTGTCGGCGATCGGCGGCTACTGGCTGGCGCGCGCCCTGGATGCCTCCATCGGCGGCTCCATGGCTACCGTCGTCGGGCTCGCGTTCGCCGCGGCGTATCTCTTCGCGCCCGAGCGCGGGCTCGTCGCCGGGGCGCTTCGCCGCGAGCGGCAACGCCGGACGTTCACCGAGCGCATGCTCCTCGTGCACCTGCTGCAGCACGAACGCGACCCCGATCGCGGCATCACGTGCCGTTCCGAACACCTGGTCGAGCATCTGAGGTGGAAGCCCGACGTCGCGTCGGATGCGGTCTCGCGCGCGCGCCGGTCCGGGCTCGTCCGCATCGACGAGGGCGTGCTGGCGCTCACACCCGACGGCCGCGCGGTTGCCGCGCGCGCGGTGGAGGAACTCTAGGCGACGCCCGGTATTACCATGGTCGGCGCCGTCCGGACCGGAGGCCGCGGCCCGGACCCCCGGATGTCCGGGCGCCGGATCCCGGGTTCCGATTCCGGACCCGGCCGGACGACCGGAACGCCGGCATGACCTCCTGCGGCCTCTTCGCTGTCTCCCTTCGCCGAGATTTTTCTCCGCATGGAAAGCGAAATCGACAAATTGGGCCGTTCCCATCCTCAAAGAAGTCCGGCTGCCCCCCGGGGTCGCCGCACGGATGCCCTCCCGAGGCGTTCGACACGCCTATTCCCAGCGACACACCCGCCCAGAGCGATGGAAATGAGACTTGCCAAGACCGCCACAGCCGCCCTTGCCCTGCTGCTGCTTGCGGCCGCCCCCGTCAAGGCGCAGACGACGTTCTTCGTCGACGTCGACACCGGCACCGACGTTCTCACGTGCGGCACCACGGTGGTGACCCCCTGCGCGTCCATCCAGTACACGATCGATTTCCGTGCGTCGGCGGGTGACCTGATCGTCGTGGACGACGGCGTCTACCCCGAGTTCGTCGAAATCGACAAGCCGCTCACGGTCCGGGGCGAAAAGTTCCTTTCGACCGGATGGGCCGTGGGCCGCGGTGCGGGCGAATCCCGCATCGTGCCGCCGGTGATCGTCGCGGCCCCCCCGGCTGACCGGGCGGCGGCCGTCGTCATCTCGGCGTCGAACGTGACGTTCCGCGGGTTCGAGATCGACGGCAGCGTAAACCAGTCCACGTGGGCAGGTGTGCAGGTTACGGGTACGGCCGTGACGAACGTCTCCGTCGTCAACAACCGCATCCTGGGCATCGAGCGGGCCGAGCCGGTCGCGGCGCCGACCTACAACTATTCGTACGGGATCCATACGCTGGGCGCCGGCACCCCGGGCAACCGGTCGTCCATCGCGAACCTCTCCATCACGGGAAACCTGGTCCAGGACATCGGTGACGGCACGGTGCCGTTCGACGAAAGCACCGGCGGCATCGGCATGCACCTGGCCAGCGTCAACGGCGCGACCGTCAGCAACAACCGCATCGACACCATGCTCGACGGTTCGCCGAGCCCGGCCTCGGCCTCGCTCGGCGCGGCCTTCGAATACGGAATCTGCGTCGCGCTCGTCCAGGACGACGACAGCGATTCCGGCGATACCGGCATCAACACGTCGGGTACTGCGTGCGACAACGCCCAGGTGGGCGTGCTCGCGCAGACCGAGAATTCGCTCGTCGCCGAGTCCTACCAGGCGTTCCCGAACGGACTGGGCAGCGTGACCGGCCCCATGGTGGTCAACCTGTCGTTCGCGGCGGTGGGAGACTACCCGCTGGCGACGGTCGACCCCACGAACCTTGCCCCGTTCTTCGTATCGACCGACCTGCTTCCCGCGGGGCTGCTCGACGCTCCGGACGTGATCGGCTACTTCGACGACATCCAGAGCCTGTACGACGGCGTGCAGTCGGGCGGAACGGTTTCGGCGCAGCCGAGCGACGGCACGATCGACGGCACGACCGTGACCCTGTTCTCCTCGGCTCCCGATGTCATCCGCTACACGTTCCCGAATCTCGAGGTGATCGATCTCAACCTGTCGATCCCCGTGCCTCCGCCGGGCTTCACGCTCGTTCCCTCCCTCTACGGAACGAACGGGGACGAGGCCGTGTCCATCGACGCGGACCTGTTGACGATCGGCGACTTCATGGTGGACCTCGGGGCCGGCTTCGACTCGATGACGATCCTGAACGGGGCGGTTCCGTTCACGACCATCACGCACGTCGCCGTGGACGAACACACCGGTACGTACACCTACGCGCCGGGCTTCGACCTGTCCTATTTCGGCCTCGACCCGATCTTCGACAACGTGGTCGCCGCGAACCGCATCTTCAACTTCACGGCCGCCGACGATTCCGTCACGCTCGGTGACGACGACACGGTGGACAACAACGTGTCGCGCATCGACTCGGACACCTCGGAGCGCATCGATTTCGTCAACCCGACGGCGACCCTGGTCATTAACGGCTTGAACGGAAACGACACGATCTACACGTACCCGATGGGCACCGATCTGCTGGGTTTCATCCCGGCGATCGCCGTCACCGTCAACGGCGGCCTCGGACGGGACCACTTCCACATCTTCCCGCTCGCGAATCCCGGTGACGGCAACTACGCGTCGATCCAGTACAACGGCGGTGCCCCGGCCGTCTGCCCGGGGGACGAGCTGCACGTCGACTCGTCGTTCGAGCCGGTGACCGTCGGCGCGTCCCCGTGGACGGTGCCGGGGTACTTCCCGTTCTCGTACACCGGCATCGAGGCGTTCCCGAACGCGTACGCCGATCTCGAAATCGAGGCGACCCCGGTGCTGTACCCGGGTGACCTTGCGGCCTATACCGTCACGGTTACGAACAACGGACCGTCGGCCGCCCAGTGCATCGTCGTCGAGAACGTGCTCCCGGCCGACCTCATCCTTCAGAGCCCGGTGACGCTGTCGGCCGGAGCGCTCGATCCCAGCCCGACGATCGGCCCGGACTGGCTGATCTCGTCGCTGGCGGCTCCGACGCCGGTCGACACCTTCTTCGCAACGCTGAACGCGACCGTGTTCGTGAACACGTTCCTGCCCACGGTCTCGACCGTGGACTCGGGCACCACGGACTCGGTCACGGTAAACAACTCGGCCCAGATCATCGGCGAGGCGTTCAAGTTCCCGGCGCCGACGGTGGCGCAGAAGGCGCTCGTCTACCGCTACACCGTCGATGACGGCATCAACGGTCCCGAGGAGTTCGAGCGCCTGATCGTCGGCCTGTACCAGGGAGCCCCGTCGCTCACCGGCGCGGTGATCTGCCAGATCCCCCGTCCGGTCGCGGGCAGCCCGTACTACACGGTGCCGGACGCCTTCGTGGCCAACCGCTGGCGCCAGTGTTCGGAAGGCCTGCCGTACCCGCTGCATCCGAACGACCTGATGCAGGACTCGAACGGCCGCATCTGGCTCGCGACCTGGGGTCACGCCGGCCTGTACTACAGCGACAACGGCGGCCTCACCTGGACGGCGTCCGAGCCGAACCTGGCCAACGTGCCGCAGGGCTGGGTGAACATCTTCGCGATCGAGGAGGACATCAACGGGTTCCTCTACATCTCGGCGAATGACGGCAAGGTCTTCTTCTCGCTGGACGGCGGTACCAACTGGACGCTCGGCGGTTCACTGCCCTGGGTCGACGCCGACACGCCGTGGTCGCTCGTGGCCGACCCCGACACGGAAGGGACCATTTACGCCGGAACGTTCGGTCGCGGGGTATTCGTCACGAACGACTTCACCCAGACGTGGGAGCCCCTGGGCGGCACGCTCGTCAATGACGACCTCGTGCTCATGTCGGGCGGTCACATCTTCGACCTGGAGTTCTCGCCCGACAACCCGGACGTGCTCTTCGCCGCGACCGGATTGGGCGTGTTCAAGATCGATCTCGGCATGCCGCAGAACCTGTGGACCTGGGTCGACACCGGCCTGCGCATCAATCCGGGCGACCCGGTGGGCCCCGAAGCCCGCTCGCTGGCGTTCGACCTGGACGACACGGTGCTCGACGGCGATCCGGTGGACAGCGACGACGACCTCTACGTGGCCACGTGGGGCAGCGGCGTCTACCGCCTTGAGGATCCGATCGGAGGCATGGGCTCCTGGCAGTTCTTCCAGCTCCGGGGCCAGGAGATCACCTTCGTGGCTCCGGGTGTAGGCGGCGGAATCATCGTGGGAACGGCCAACGGCGGTCTCTACCAGTTCGCCGCGGCCATCTCGACGGCGAACGAAGCCGAACCGGGTGCCGAAGTGCCCGACGAGTTCGTGCTCGCGCAGAACTATCCGAACCCGTTCAACCCGGTGACGACGATCGACTTCTCGATGCCGGAGACCGGCCACGCCCGCCTCGTCGTCTTCGACGTGCTCGGGCGCGAGGTCCAGGTTCTCTTTGACGGGCAGGCGTTCGCGGGACGCCAGTCGGTGACGTTCGACGCGTCGTCGCTGCCGAGCGGAACGTACATCTACCGCCTCAGCACGGAGCGGGCGACGGCCACCCGTCAGATGGTCCTGCTGAAGTAATCGGCGCTTCCCCGGGAAGACGCGAGACGGGGCGGCGGGACCTGGTTGCGGCCGGGCCGGGCGGTGGTTGTCTGTGGCGCCGCCTGCATTACCACCCCGCTCATTTGTTGGCCTTTGTTTTTGGATTTTAAGTGTGTGTATTTTTTCTAGTGTTTTTTATTTTGTTGGTTGGTGGTTTTTTTTTTTTGTGGTGGGTCCCG
>JANJTM010000047.1 GCA_024711125.1 Rhodothermales bacterium | reverse complement strand
ACCGACGCGGCCGCCGCGTGGGTGACCGGCGAGTTCTGGTGGCAGATCCCCGACGGCGTCGAGGTCGTGCTGACGGGCGCCCTGCGGCCCGGCGTGACCGGCAAGGACGTCATCATCACGCTCTGCGGGCTATACAACCGGGAGGAGGTGCTGAACACCCTCGTCGAGTTCACCGGCCCGGGCGTCGCGACGCTCTCGATGGACGCCCGCATGACGATCGCCAACATGACGACCGAATGGGGCTCGCTCGCGGGCATCTTCCCGGTCGACGAGGTGACGATCGCGTGGCTGGACGATCGGCGGAAGGCGCTGGCCGCCCGCGGCGTCGAGCGGTTCTCGGCCCAGGACGTCGCACGCTGGCGCAAAGACCCGCCGCGGGCCGACGAGGGGGCCGCGTATTCCGCCCGCATCACGCTCGACCTCGGAGACGTGAGCCCGCACGTGTCGGGCCCGGACACCGTCCAGGTCATGCGGCCCGTCGCCGACATCGTCCGCGAGCGCGTGCCGATCCAGAAGGTTTACCTCGTTTCGTGCGTGAACAGCCGGCTCGAGGACCTGGAGGCCGCGGCCGAGGTCGTACGCGAGCGCACGGTCGCCCCCGGCGTGAAGTTCTACGTGGCCGCCGCGAGCCGCGAAATCCAGCAGGCCGCGATGGCCGTCGGCGCGTGGGACGCCCTGCTCGACGCGGGCGCGATCCCGCTGCCACCCGGCTGCGGACCCTGCATCGGCCTCGGCGAAGGCCTGCTCGAGCCCGGCGAGACCGGCATCTCGGCCACCAACCGCAACTTCAAGGGGCGCATGGGCTCGCGCGACGCGAAAGCCTACCTCGCGAGCCCCGAGGTCGTGGCGGCGAGCGCCCTGGCGGGCTTCATCACGGGGCCGTACGACGCCGCCGGAGACGCCGGCGACGGAGCCGGCCGGGCGTCGGTCCCCGCCTACCGCTTCGAGCGCTTCGAACGCCCGGTGGCAGCCGAAACGGTCGACATCCTGCCCGGCTTCCCCGCCCGCCACAGTGGCCGCCTGGTCTTCTGCGGGCAGGACAACCTCAACACCGACGGCATCTACGGCAAGGACTTCACCTACCGCGAGGACCTCACGCCCGCGGAAATGGCGGCCGTCGTGATGCGCAACTACGACCCCGACTTCACGGGCCGGGTAGCGGACGGCGACGTACTCGTCGGCGGGTTCAATTTCGGAACCGGCTCGAGCCGCGAGCAGGCCGCCACCGCCCTGAAATTCCGCGGAATCGCCCTCGTCATCGCCGGCAGCTTCTCGCAGACCTACCTGCGCAACGCCTACAACAACGGCTTCGCGTGCGTCGAATGCCCGGCGCTCGTCCGGCGTCTGAAGGAACGCTTCTCGGACGAGGTCGCCGCGAAAACGCCGACTCTCATCCCCGGCGAGGATCTCGATATCGACTTCGCGTCCGGCACGATCACCCTGGCGGGCGAGAGCTTCCGGTTCCCGCCCCTCGGCCGCGTTCCGCAGGCCCTCATCGTGGCCGGCGGCATCGAAAACCAGGTGCGCGACAGGTTGGCATCCTCATCCCCAAAATGAAACCAGGGCGCGTCTTACGCGCATTCACGGGACCTAACGGCACGCCGGCCGTCGGTCCCGACCCACAACTACGGCTCGGGCTCGGCTCGCGGCGCAGCTCCCGCTAACGGCACGCCGGCCGTCGGTCCCGACCCACAACCGTCCGAACCGGAAGGGTGATTCCGCAACCGTGAAGATAGCCTGGTATGAAATACCGCCGAACTGATCGCGAACGGTATCGACGATATTGCAGGGGAATTTTCGCGCTGGAATGTCGACGTTCGTCCCCGGCAAGTATCTTTGGACTCGCATCTCCAAAAGGGCAATTCTCCTGTTCACAAGCCAGGCGTAATCGTCCCAAGCATGGCCTCCGCTCCTTTCCGCTTTCTGTTGGCACTCGTGACAGTGTGGACACTTTCGCGATGTGACGGATCTGCTCAGCAGATATGCAGTCCCTATGAAGATCCCTCTTGTCAGGAAGGGGTTTGCTCCATGCGGCCGTCAGAGGTCTCTGATCTGCAGCCACTCGCCATCGGTAATTTTTGGGAGTCTGTCTATTTCAGGAGTAGGGGTGGAACTCTCGTGCCCTCCGATTCAGGGCGAGTGGAGATAGTTGATGCGATCCCTATCAATCTGGAGGGGCGCCAAACGGTTGCGTGGGTCTATCAGTGGAGCAAGAACCAACAGCCTGGCACTGGCTGGAACCACTTGTATGCGAACGGCAGTCGCGGTTTGTACCGAGTTGGTGGCGTTTCTGACGTGGATACTCTCATTGATGAGCGACTCGCTTATCCGTACCCGGCCACCGTTGGCGAGCGCGCAATGATGCCAATATCGACTGCGGTCGGGAATGTGTGGGCGTACAAAGACAGCGTCGAAGTCACACTGATCGCGCGAGACAGCCTTGTCGTGCTTCCGTTCGGCGAAGTGAGGGCATGGCTCTACGAGTGGGTTGACCTACCACCGCTGGATGACATTGCGTATGGCGACCGGGTAAACGACTTTTATGTACCGGGCATTGGCCTCGTAACCAGACGCTGGCTTGGGTTGCATGACGACTATGTAAAGGGTGAATGGAGGTTGTATCGATACTGCGTGAAATAGGTTTACTCTTGGACGGGGCAGTTCACTTTGTAATCCCGGGCGATTACCCTGAGAACCGATCAACTGACTCAGGTCTACGTCCATGTTGGTACCTCGCGTCGTAGTATGCATCGCAGTTCTTCTATTCGTGGCGGGTGTGTCTCGGGCCCAGGTGGTACCATACGCTACCGTGCGCGGCATTGAAGCGTCCGCTGCTGAGTTGAGTGGCGAGCAGCACACGCGTCACGGCGCCATGGTGGAGAGGGCGCGATCCGGTCTTGTGAGAATGTTTCGAGTTCAGGGGGCAAACTCAGCGTTCCGTTCGCTTCGTCCAGACGTGAGGTTGGGGCTCCTCACGGGCATGACATTCGAGACACGAGGCACAACGTATTTGAGCGAAGGTCGTCTTCTGTGGGTCGGGAATGTGGCAGGAAGCGAGGTACTGACGACACTCGTCATTAGCGGAAACGAATTGCTCGGTAGGATTGCCTTTCCTGGTCGAGAAATCCAACTAGCTCCACTCGGAAACGGAATAACCGCGATCTTTGAAGCAGGGCCCGATGACGACGGAGTTCGGGAGGCCCTCCCGCTCGAGACCAACGATCAGTCTTTACAAGGTTTTGGAGTAGCGTCAAAGTCGGCAGACTCGGGAGGTCCGTCCGGAATAGACCTGATGGTTGTGTACACCCCTGCAGCCGCGGCCGCAGTTCCGAATATTTCATCGACGATTTCCCTAGCCGTACAGCAACTCAATAATGCTTTGAGCTTCAACTTTATTCCGACAGTTGTATCTACCGTGCACACTGCGCAGGTGGAGTACGTGGAGACTGGATCGGCGCAGGACGCACTCGACGCCATGGCTGACGGTTCGATTCCGGGCCTCTCCGACCTTCGATCCCGGTACAGGAGTGATTTCGTCGTGATGCTGACCTCGAATAATATTAACGCTCTTGGAAAGTCTGCTGCCATTCGCGCGACCAGTCCTTTGAGTGCCAACGCGGTGGTGCGGGCAACCAACGCTGAAGCCTCACTTACATTAGCACACGAGGTGGGCCACTTGGCAGGCGGCGTTCATGACAAGGAGTCGGGGGGCCCTGGATACGATCCGGAAGATCCGCCGAATGGCAGGCCCCCGTACTCACATGGATTTACGAATATCAGTGGGGATTTCAAGACAATAATGTCTATTTGGGACAGAGGGACCAAGGTGGAAGTCTGGTCGTCGGCTGAGCGACTGTATGGCGGTCTGTCGACAGGCTCCTCGGCCTATGAGAATGTTGAGCGGGTATGGCGTGAGGAGGCGAATGGGCTCGCGAGCCTATCCAATCTGCTCCCGCCTTGGAATCCTGACCCACCTCTTGCCGTGGAAATCAACGGGCCAACAGAGCTCGGTTTCAAACAATCAACTGTACTAAGTGCCTGGGCGTACTGGGATGATCCGAGTGAACCGGAGCCGCCTCAGTGCACGACGTGCTCATACTACTGGGAAGAAAGATTTCCTGGCGGTACGTGGGTGCCAAGCGGGGTAACGACGCAGAACATTTATGTCACAATGACCTCGACACAAGGATACGAGTATAAGGTCACCGTCGCCAGCGGGAGCAAGAGCGCAACCGACACGCACTTCATCAGCTACTGCGCGAGTGGATGCGGCGGCTCGGCGGCAGCCAAGACAGCCCCTATTGTTGACGACGGATCTGGAAATGGCGACAGGCCCACGCCCGCGATTAAAGTGTCTGTCTCACCTCACCCCGTGCTCGGCACGACGGCCCATGTTTGGGTTGAGTCCACGACAAATGCTCCGGCCGATCTGAGGATTTACGACATGACGGGCCGCGAGGTTGCTTCGGCACGGATTGCTTCAGTTTGGGGTAAGGTGTATGTGCCCGTTGATGTCACTGGACTCCCACCTGCCCTTTACCTGTACCGGGTGCAAGCCGGTTCTCAGATCATCACCGGCTCGGTGATTCGTCGATAACAGTCGACCTCATGAACACCTTTACCGTGGTCACGATGCCCGGCGACGGCATCGGACAGTCAGTACTTCCCGAATCGGTGCGCGTGCTCGAGGCCGTGGGCTTCGACGCCGACTACGTCCACGCCGACATCGGGTGGGACTTCTGGTGCCGCGAGGGCAACCCCCTGCCCGACCGCACGATCGACCTGCTGGCACAGCACAAGCTCGGCCTCTTCGGCGCGATCACGTCCAAGCCGAAGAAGGAAGCGCTGGCGGAACTCGATCCCGACCTACGGGACAAGGGCCTCGTCTACTTCTCGCCCATCGTCGCGATGCGGCAGCGGTTCGACCTCGACATCTGCCTGCGCCCGTGCCGCTCGTTCCCGGGCAACCCGCTCAATTTCGTGCGGCAGACCCTCGACCGGCGCATCGACGAGCCCGTCGTGGACGTGGCGATTTTCCGCCAGAATACCGAGGGACTGTACGCGGGCGTCGAGTGGACCGACCCACCGGCGCAGGTCCTCGAAGCCTTCGAGACCCACAAGAAGTTCGGGTTCTTCAAAGGCACCCCCGGCCCCGACCTCGCCATTTCGACCCGCATCTTCACGCGGAACGCCTGTCGCCGCATCGTGCGCGCTGCCTTCGAACACGCTCGCAAGTTCGGCTACAAGTCGGTCACGGTCTGCGAAAAGCCGAACGTGCTGCGCGAGACGTCGGGCATGATGGAGGACGAGGCCAAGCGCGCCCACCAGGACTTCCCGGAAATCCAGCTCTGGTCCACGAACATCGACGCGCAGATGATGTGGCTGACGAAGAACCCCGAGGACTACGGGGTCATCGTCGCCGGCAACATGTTCGGAGACATCGTATCCGACGCCTTCGCCGGCCTCGTCGGCGGCCTCGGCTTCGCGTGCTCGGGCAACATCGGCGACGAGGTCGCGGTCTTCGAACCGACCCACGGCTCGGCCCCGAAATACGCCGAACTCGACCCGCCGATCGTCAACCCGATCGCGATGATCCTGAGCGCCGCGATGCTGCTCGACCACGTCGGCGAGACCGAGAAGGCGGAACGCGTGCGCGCCGCCGTCGCGGCCGTCGTCGCCGAGGGCAAGGTGCGCACGTACGACATGCTCAAGATCGCCGGCGGGCCGCTCTCGATCGGGCGGGGAGCGGCGACGACCCAGCAGATGACCGACGCGATCATCGCGAGGCTGTAACCCATGACCGAACGGACGATCGGCACCGCCGGCCCGACCGACGAGGGCTTCCGCAGCGACGTGCGCGTCGTCGTCGAACGGCGCCCGCACGGCGGCGTGGAGATCGACCTGCGCTCGAAGGTGCTGTCACTCTACGGGAACTCGATCCGGCGCGACACGGCCTCGATGCTCGAACGCTTCGGCGCAAGGAACGTGCGCGTCACGATCGACGACCAGGGCGCGCTTCCGTTCATGCTCCACGCCCGCCTCGAAGCCGCGCTGCGGGCGGCCGGGTACGACGGCGACGGTCGTCCACCCGTCACGGCGCCCGTGCGCGAGCCCTCGCCGCGCGCGCGGTTGCGGCGCTCGCGGCTCTACCTGCCGGGCGGCGAGCCCAAGTTCATGATCAACGCGGGCCTGCACCGGCCCGACGCGGTCATCCTGGACCTGGAGGACAGCGTCCACCCCAACCACAAGCACGCGGCGCGCTACCTCGTGCGCAATGCGATCCGGTGCGTCGATTTCGGCGGCGCCGAGATCATGGTGCGCATCAACCAGGGCGCGCTCGGGCTCGAGGATCTCGACGTGGTGGTCCCGGAAGGCCCCGACCTCGTGCTGATTCCGAAGACCGAAACGGCCGACCAGGTGCGTTCGGTGGCGGAACGCATCGCGAAGCTCGCGCCGCGCGGCCGCCCGGTCTGGCTCATGCCGATCCTCGAATCGGCCCTCGGGGTCGAGAACGCGTTCGAGATCGCCCGTGCGCACGAATCGGTCGTGGCGCTCACGATCGGGCTCGAGGACTACACCGCCGACCTCGGCGTCGTCAAGACCGAGGGCGGAGCCGAGTCCCTCTTTGCCCGGATGCGCCTCGTGAACGCCGCCCGCGCGGCCGGCCTGCAGGCGATCGATTCGGTCTACGGAAACGTCGCCGATCTCGAGGGCCTCGCCACGTGGGCCGCCGCCTCGCGGGGGCTCGGATTCGAGGGCATGGGTTGCGTGCATCCGCGGCAGATCGCGCCGATTCATGCAGCCTTTGACCCCTCGACCATCGAAATCGAGAAGGCGCTTCGCATCGAGGTAGCCTTCCGCGCGGCCGAAGCCGCCGGACGCGGGGTGGTGAGCCTGGGCTCGCGCATGATCGACCCGCCCGTCGTGCTGCGTGCGCGGCGGTTGGTCGAGCGGGCGCGTGCGGCAGGGCTCGTTCCGCCGGACGACGAAACCTCCCAGCCCGAGACCGCCCCATGACGCAGCCCGATTTCGTCGTCAACGCCGCCGGCCGCCGCGTCCCGACCGAGGTCAACGGTCTTCCGCAGACCCCGTACCAGGGCGTCGGCGCCTTCCGCCCGAGCGGCGCGAAACACGGCCCGCCGATCCGCTCGTGCGCCGACTACCCGGCAAACGGCGACAAGCGCGTGCCCTCGCTCAAGGCCGCGCTCGAACGCTGCGGCCTTCGCGACGGCATGACGATCTCGAACCACCACCACCTGCGCAACGGCGACGTCGTCGCGCTCCAGGCGCTGCAGGCCGCGGCCGAGCTCGGCGCGCGGGACCTGCGGTGGTTTCCCAGCGCGTCCTTCCCCTGCCAGGAGCCGGTCATCGAGCTCATGGAGGCCGGCGTCGTGCACCACATCGAGGGGTCGATGAACGGTCCGCTCGGCGAGTACTGTTCGCGCGGAAAGATGCGCGGCCAGGGCGTGCTGCGCTCCCACGGCGGGCGCTT
>JANJTM010000005.1 GCA_024711125.1 Rhodothermales bacterium | reverse complement strand
TGCCTCAAGCACGAACTGAGTCGGACCGGCTGAGCGCCAGGGCGCGCGCTCCCACGCCCTGCGGTCGCGCGGTTCGTTGCCGCAGCCTACCTTCCCGGCGGACTCCAACCGATTCCGCCCATGGCTTCAGCCCGTCCCGCCGCGCAAGCCCGCCCCATCCGTCACGGCCCTTACCCCGAGCTCTCCCTCCCCGCCATCGCGGTCGGCTATGTGCTCGGCGCGATCATCACGATCTCGATCGGCTACGCCGCGCTGATCCTCGGCTTCTCGATCGAGGGCAGTGAACTCGCGGCCATTCTCGGTTTCGGCGTCCTGCGCGGCATCATGCGGCGCACGTCGATCGTCGAGAACAATGTCAACCAGACGATCGCGTCGGCCGTGAACGGCGCGTCGGCGGGCATGATGTTCTCGGTCCCGGCGCTCTTCATCCTCGGGTACCCGGACTTCAGCTACCCGCTGATGATCTTCGGATGCCTCGCCGGCGGCGTGCTCGGCATCGCGTTCATCATCCCGCTGCGCAAGCAGATGATCGACTTCGAGCGCCTCACGTTCCCCGGCGGCGTGGCGGTGGCGACGATCCTGAAGTCCCCCGGCGCCGGCATGCGCAAGGCGATGTTCATGCTGGGCGGAATGGCCCTGAGCGCCATCGTGCACGCGGTTTCGCTCTGGAGCGGGTTCGAAAACTGGGACGTCGGCACGCTCGTCGGCCTTCCCGAGTACATGAACGGCATCTGGTACGTGTCCCTCCTGACCTTCGGCGTGGCCTACATCGCCGGCAAGGGCGGTGTCTTTTTCATCATCGGCGGCTATGTCTGCTATTTCCTGCTGGCTCCGCTCCTCTCCGCGACGGGCGGCCTCCCGGTCGTGGACGGCGCGACGGTCACGAACCCGGGCGTCCTTCGCGGCCTGCTCTTCCGCCCGGTCGGAATCGGCATGCTCATCGGAGGCGCGATCACCGGCATCGTGCTGGCGCTTCCGCTGGTGATCTCGGCGATCCGCAGCATGCAGGAGTCCTCGAAGTCGGGCTCGGCGCTGTCGAAGGACGAGCTTCCGATCAAGCTGCTCTACGGCGCCATCGCGGGCGCCTCGCTCGTGCTGTTCGTCATCGCGACGCTGTCCACGAACGAACTCGGCATCGTGCGCGGCCTGATCATGGCGGTGCTCGGCACGCTCTGGATCTGGATGGCGGGCGTGATCCTGTCCGAGTGCATCGGCCGTACCAACTGGTCGCCGCTCTCGGGCATGACGCTGATCGCGATCACGATCTTCATTTTCGTGGCGAGCGGAATCGGCGACCGGGCCGCGATCATCGCCTCGATCATGGTCGGCGCCGCGGCATGCGTCGCCATGGCGCAGGCGACCGACCTGATGCTCGATCTCAAGACGGGTTACCTGGTCGGCGCCACCCCCCGCAAGCAGCAGATCGGCCAGTTCATGGGCGCCATGCTGGGCCCGTTCATCGTCATGGCCCTCATCGTCGTGCTGCACAAGGCCGAGGGGCTGGGCAGCGAACGCCTGCCGGCGCCGCAGGCTACGGCCCTTGCCGGCGTCATCCAGGGCATCCTGGGAGGTGACGCGCCCGTCTTCAAATATCTCGCCGGTGCGGGACTGGGCGCATTCCTGTCGGCGAGCGGTATCGGCGGGCTCGGCATCCTCGTCGGCCTCGGGTTCTACCTGCCGTTCAACATCGTGCTCACCTACAGCATGGGCACACTGACCCGCGTGGTCGTCGACTGGAAGCGCGGGCAGAAGTTTTCCGACGACATCGGCATCCCGATGGCCGCCGGCCTGATCGTCGGCGAAGCCCTGGTCGGGGTCGCGTACGCGATGTCCAAAGTTTTCGGAGGGTGAACGCATGAAACGCATCGGACTTCTCCTCATCGCGCTGGGTTTCCTCGCGGGCGCATGGCTGGCCGTCCAGCACCCGACCGAGGTGTCCTGGGCGTGGTTCGTCCCGGCCGTCGCGCTCGGGTTCGTCGGCGTGGCGCTCGCGCGGATGGCCGAGCGGTCGACCGCCTCGCACTCCGAAACCCTGCGCTCGAACGTAGGCCAGCTCGAACAGAGCATCGCCACGATCATCGCCGAGGTATCGCGCCTCGATTCCGACAAGGCCGACACCCACGTCTACGCCTTCCCGACGATCATCGACGAACGCATCGTACCGCACCTCAACGCTTTCGTGGCCGTGCGCGACGCCATGAAGACGGCCTACGGGCTCCAGGTCTTCGCGCGGGTCATGGGCCCGT
Source organism: Rhodothermales bacterium (assembly GCA_024711125.1). Classification (GTDB taxonomy): domain Bacteria; phylum Bacteroidota; class Rhodothermia; order Rhodothermales; family UBA10348; genus JANJTM01. The sequence continues at coordinate 34,007 of JANJTM010000005.1, read as the reverse complement.
ACGCCGGCGGAGAGCGGTACCTCAACCGGGTGTGGAGCGCCTCGGCCGACGGCTACGTGGACGAGGCGCACGCATACATCACGAAGGCGCTGGAGCAATTCGCGGAAGCGCAGTCGAAGCTGGTGGCCGCGCGGGGCTGAACAACCCGCGTCAGACGGGCTCGGGCACCGCCACGTGCCCCGTCGACGCCGCGTGCAGGATCGCCACGAGCGCCGCGATCGTGCCGAGCGAATCGGCGACCGGAACGGCCGGCGGGCGTCCGTCGAGAATCGCGGCCTCCATGTCGAGTACCTCTCCCAGGAACAGCGGCGTGGGCCCGTCGACGAACCGCTCCTCCCGCTGCCCGTCCCGCTCGAGCACGATCGGCATCCGCCCCTCCGGTCGGAAGGCCATCGGCACGTGGAGCACGCCCTCGGTGCCCACGAAGGTCATTTCCGATCGGAAGGCGGCATCGAAGCCGCAGTCGAAGGTGGCAAGCACGTCGTCGGGGAAGCGCAGGAACCCGGTCATGGCGTCGTCGACGCCGCTCTCTGCCCGGTGCTGTTCGGCCCAGACGTGCAGCGGCTCCGCCCCCGTCACATAGCGCGCGAACGACACCGGGTAGCAGCCGACGTCCCAGAGCGAGCCGCCGCCCTCGTCCGGGTCCCACCGCCAGTTGCCGTCCCGGTCGAATCGGAAGGTGAACGCGCCGTGGATGCGGCGCAGGCGGCCGATCGCCCCGTTCCGCACGAGATCGCGCACCTCGGCCGTGCGGGGGTGGTGCCGGTACATGAACGCCTCGGCCAGCACCCGCCCCGCCTTGTCGGCCGCGCGACCCATGATCTGGCCCTGCACGATGGAGAGCGCCATCGGCTTCTCGCAGAGCACGTGCTTGCCCGCCTTCAGCGCGCGCACCGTCCACGGCGCGTGCAGCCGGTTCGGCAGCGGGTTGTAGACCACGTCGATGTCGGGGTCCGCGACGAGGTCCTCGTACGTGGCGTAGGCGCACGGAATCCCGTGGGCGTCGGCGAACGCCGAGGCCGCGTCCAGCGACCGGCTGGCCACGCCGAACACCTCGCTCCGGGGCGCGGCGCGCACCGCGTCGATCAGGCGCCGGTTGATCCGGGCCGTCGAGAGCAGGCCCCAGCGCAGGGGTCGGTTCATGTCAGGCATGTTCGGCTGGCTCCGGGCGAACCGTGGCGCCCGAAGCGCACGGCTGCCCCGTCACATGGGCCTCAGGGCCGCCACGTCCCGGCCGCCACGGGCGGCACGTACCCCTCGAGCCCTTCCGGCTTCCACGCGATGGCACGCTCCTGTTCGGCACTCATGTACGAGGTCATCAGGAGCTCCACGACCTCCAGCCCGGCATGGAAACCGAGTTCCGGCTGCCTTCCGTCCACGAAATCGCGGATGAAGTGCCGGTTCTCGTCCTCGTAGCCGTACTCGGCGGCCTCGTTGCCCACGAACGGCATCACACCCTGCTCGGCGTTCTGCTTCTCGACGAGGTCCTCGCCCTCGGCGCCGACCACCCGGCGCGAGAAGAACAGCTTTCCGCCCGCGTCGAGCGAATTGAGCTGCATCGAGTACTCCGGGCCCAGGAGTTCCGACGACAGGCGCAGCCCCGCGCCCACGAACGCCCACGAGGTCGTCGTCTCGGCGATCAGCGTGTGTCCCGCGGCGTCGCGGTATTCGATCGTCGCACGGGCGAAGTCCTCGGACGGCCGGCGGCGATAGTCGATCTCGGGCCCGAACCTCCGGGCCAGTTCGTCGGCGTACTCGGGGCGGGACCACTTGAGGCTCGCGATCTGGCAGGAAACCTTGACGGGCGTGATGCTGGAACGCGGGGCGCCGGGCTCGGTGAGCAGGAAGCGGGCCACCTCCACCGAGTGGCACATCATGTCGTTCAGCACGCCGCCGCCCTGCTGCGAGCCCTGCCAGAACCAGGGCGCGTGGGGACCCGAATGCTCCTCGGCGGCTCGCGCCAGGTACGGACGGCCGGCGATGGCGGCGCCCCGCGCCCAGGCGAGGGCGCGTCCGCGCATCAGGCCCGGCGAAAAGAGCTGGTCCTCGAGGTACCCGTGCAGCACGCCCGCCTCCTCGATCAGCTCCACGACCCGCTTCGCCTCGGCCACGTTGCGGGCCAATGGCTTCTCGCAGGCGATGCCGACCAGCGTGCCCACCCCCGACTTCAGGGCGTGCACGATCTCCTCCATGTTCTCGATGCGCCGGTGGTTGGGGCCGCAGATCCACAGGCAGTCGATCGCCGGGTCGGCGATCATCTCGGTGATCGAGCCGTAGGCCCTCGCCTCGCCGACGCGGCACTGCCGGGCGAGCGCCGCCGCCGATTCGGCCTTCGAGCGATCCGGGCTCCACACGCCCAGGACGTCGGCGTCGCGAACCGCCTGCCACGACTGGATGTGAAACCGCGCGATGAATCCGCTTCCGACGAAACCCACGCCGAGACGTCTCGAGGCCATGACCCTGCCCGCATTGGATGGAACACGGTCGAAAGATAGCCTCCGCGCGCCCTCGCCGCCCTGCCCGAGGGCCCAGGAACGAGCCGGAATCCCCGTGGCCTGCCAACCCGGCGAAGGAACGCAGGCCCCCCGCGAACAAAGGGAGCCCGCCGGACGTGGGCTCCGGCGGGCTCCCCACCATGAAGACCCTGCATCGCGGACGGATCCTGGGGACGACGATGCACCCACGCCGTGCGCAGAGCCCTTCTCCTCGAAGGCGAGGCTACGAAATCCCGCGGGGCGGTGCCGTCGGGCGAATTGGGAAACCCGCGTAGGACCCGATCCTACCGCACGCTCCCTTTGCCCGGCCGGTCCGGGCCTACGGGCGTCCCGGATCGCCGCCGGCCGAGGTCAGAACCCGAATCGGGGATTGACGACGTTGTTGAAGATCGAGCCGAACGAGTAGTTGAGACCGACCTCGAGCCGGTAGTCGTACGCCGTCTTCAGGCGCACCGTACCGAGCAGCACGTCTTCGTCGCTGGCGTCTTCGCTCGACAGGTACAGCTGGTCGTGTATGAAATTGAATTCGCCGCCGAAATTCAGACTCAGGCCGCGGATCAGCCGCACGTTCATTCCGCCCTCCAGCTGCACCGAGTAGAACTTCGTCCGGTCCCGATCGAAGTTCGTCAGGTAGTGCTTCATCTCGAGTCCCGCCTGCGATCCGCCCCAGGGTTGCCGCAGGTCGAGCCGAATCTCGAATCCGTGCGAAAGCAGCGTCTCGTCCTGGTATCCGAAGATCGTTTCCTCCTCGTAGTTCACGTAGGTAAGGTCCCATTCGTACTGGAACCGCAACTCCCTGCGGGTCGATTCGGAATACGGAAACAGGTTGTACTCGATCGCAGGACCCGCATTCAGCGAGTACTTCGTGTTGTTCCGCGTCGAGGTCGAGGCGTTCGTCGATCCCCCCAGCGACCATTTCGGGCCCAGGCTCCTGGCCCCGAACGCGAAGAAGTTGCCGTCCCGCTGCGAACTCACGATCGTCGTGTCGTCGAGGTTGAAGCGCGACTCGCGGTAGTCGCCGCGGGCCGACAGCCGCAGGATCCACTCCTCGGTGGTCCGGTTCGCCGAGACGTTGCCGCGTCCCCGGTAGTTGTTGCGGGACTCCTCGCCCTCGACCGAGCCGGACACGCCGAGGTTGAAGATCCAGTAGTTCCACGGATCCACCTCGCGGATGGGCTCCCGCGTCACCGCGGTGCGCTCCACGCCCAGCCGAAGCCGGCGCGCGAGATCGGTGCGCACGAGGTACGGCGTCAGGCCGAGCGCAATCACCTGCGTCAGCCCCCTTCGGCGCTCGTCGGGCGTATCGGTACCCAGCGAACTGTACGTCAGCGTGTCGCTTACCGCCGCGAAGCGACGGTGTCCGAGAAATGCGATCGTATAGGCCCGTCCGCCGGATGCATTTCCTTCGGTCGTGACCAGCACGTGCACGTCGGCGTCGCCCTGCTCCCGGACGTGATCGATGTAGTTGAGCTCGGTGCGGAGGAATTCCTGGTCGCACACGTCCCGTCCCGGACAGTCGAGATAGAGCCGGATCGTCGCGATTCCGCTCCCCGCATCCCGGCCGTTGGCGACCCCTACCTGTGCGCCGGCCGGTCGCGCGTTCGCGAACGCCATGAAGAGCGCCGCGACGATCGCGACGGGCAGGAAGGGCAAGCGGAGCATGGGATGCGCGGAAATGGGGTGGAGCCGTCCGGGACGCCGGCCACGGGACCGGCCGACGGGCCGAGGGATCCAAGCTACCGGTCAAGTTTGCGCAAATCGTCACGCGGCCACGAAGAGAGTTTGAAGACCCGCATGGGAACGCGGCTTCAGATCGTTTCCGATCGGCCGATTCCCTCGGGGCAGACCGCACGCCATGCACGAACTGACGATCACCACGAGCTGGGACGACGGCGATGTCCACTGCGAACGGCTCGCCGACCTGCTCGACCGACACGGACTCGCCGGCACGTTCTACGTTTCGCGCGTGAGCCCGGAGGCTCCGCGCCTTCCCGAGGCCGCCATCCGTCGTCTCTCCGGACGCCACGAGATCGGTGGCCATACGCTGCGGCACGTCCGGCTCGACTGGGTGACGGGCCGCGAGGCCCGCGACGAGATCGAGGGGTCCCGGGCCTGGCTCGCCGACGTGACGGGAATCCCTCCGACCTCCTTCTGCTACCCGTGGGGAAAATGGACGCCACGGGTGGTGGAGACCGCCCGCGAAACCGGCTTCACCTACGGACGCACGATCGAGCACCTGTCGATGCGACCGCCGGGAGACCGGTTGCTCGACGGCACGACCTCGCAGACCCTCCCGCAGGTCTACTATCTGCCCCGCCTGCTGCGCCTCGGTGACCTGCGGCTGCTTGCCGCGGCCCGTACCCGCGAGACGTTCCTGGTCGAAGCGGCGCGCTGCGCCCATGATCGCGGTCGCCCCTTCCACCTGTGGGGTCACGCGTGGGAAGTGGAACGTTTCGGCCAGTGGGACCTGCTCGACCGGTTGTTCTCGGAGCTCGCTGCACGGTGGCGCCTGCGTCCGGTGCAGAACGGCGCCCTCGGCACGCCGTCGCCCTGACACCCGGAGACCGCCGTCCCCTGATTTCGGAAACCCGCATCCTCCCGAACGAATCCGCGTTCAACCGGGCACGCACCGTCGACGCCCGATGATCACCCCCTTCTCCGACGCCCTTTTCGAACAGATCTCCCGTGAGGTACCCGGCTCGGGTCCGGTGGATCGCGCCCGGCTGGAGCGCCTGCCCGTTCCGATCGCCCACTTCCTCGACCGCGCGCTGGACCGGCGGGTGGAGCGGGCCTGCGAGCCGCTCAGCGGGGTCGCCGACGGCTGGGTGGATCCGAGGCAGGAGGAAGTGCGGCTCGCGCGCGAGGCCTACGTACGGGTCCTTGCGCGGCATGCCCGATTTCCCGCCGCGGAATGGCCCGAAGCCCTGCGCCAGGCGGGTTTCCAGGTCGTCTCCCACCTCGTGCGCCCTGTCCAGACGCTGGTGCAGTTCCTCTTCGGCGACGAGACCGACGAGTTGCCGGCCGCCGAGGTCGAACGCCGCGCCGAGTGGTTTCTCGCGTACTCGTACCTGCGCACGGCGCTGTCCGCCTACGTCGAGAAGCACGGGTCGGCCCGACTCTCCCGCCGCAAGGTAGGCGACCTGCTGGCCCACGTGGACCGGGCGATGACCGAGGATTGGGAGCCGGGCGACTGGTCCAGCGCGCTCGCCCCCCTGGATCGCCTGTCCCGGGAGGCGGGATTCCGAGGTATCCCCCTGCCGCTGGTGGAGGCCTATTTCGAAGCGAAGGACCGGTCGGACCTGGGCGCGCGCGTGCGCTCCTGGGCCCTGGCGCACCGGACGGATCATATCCCGAGCGACGACCTCACCCGGGCCCTCCTTCCGCCGGAGCCCACACCACCGCCCCGGCCCGCACCGGCCGACCCCGAGACCGGCCAGGCGTCGGCACCGGTGGCGGCGGTGGCAGGCGACCCCGTACCGCTCTGGAAGCAGTTTGCCGGCCGCCCGGCACATCCGGCCGCCGAGCCCGCGGCACCGGAACCGCACCTTCCGCTCTGGAAGAAATTCCGCGCGGCGGCCGACGATGCGCCCGAGTCGGGCGCGTTGGCCGCGCTGGAACGCGACCTGCTCGGCGACGCGGCCGATCGAAGGGCAGAATTCGTGCGGGACCTGTTCGCCGGGTCCTCCGAGGACTACGGGCGCCTGTTGGGGGCGCTCAGGCAGGCACGCGGCTGGCCGGAGGCTTCCCATCTGCTGGCCGACGAGGTCTTCCGGAGACACCGCGTGGATATTTATTCCCCCACCGCGGTGGCCTTCACGAACGCCGTCGAAGCCCGGTTCCGGTCGCCGCGTTGATCGTACCTTCGGGGCTCAGCGCAGCAGAGACCCGACGCCACGATGACCGACCGCTTGAAGCAGCTCGAGGAGCGACGGGCCGAGGCCCGACTCGGAGGCGGTGCCGACCGCATCGCCAAACAGCACGCCAAGGGCAAGCTCACGGCCCGCGAGCGCATCGACCTCCTGCTCGACGAGGGTTCGTTCGAAGAAATGGGCATGTTCGTGCGGCACCAGTCGCACGATTTCTCCCTCGAGAAGACCCGGCCCTACGGCGACGGCGTGGTGACGGGCTACGGCACGATCAAGGGGCGCACCGTGTACGTGTTCTCGCAGGACTTCACGGTCTTCGGCGGCTCGCTCGGCCAGGCCCACGCGCAGAAGATCGTGCGCCTGATGAAGCTGGCGATGGACAACGGCGCTCCGGTCATCGGGCTCAACGACTCGGGCGGCGCGCGCATCCAGGAGGGCGTGGTGTCGCTCGGCGGGTATGCCGACATCTTCCTGCTGAATACGTTGGCTTCGGGGGTCGTGCCCCAGATTTCGGCGATTCTCGGCCCATGTGCGGGCGGCGCGGTGTACTCCCCGGCGATCACGGACTTCGTCTACATGGTCCGCAACACGAGCTTCATGTTCGTGACCGGCCCGGACGTCGTGAAGACGGTCACCCACGAGGACGTGTCTTTCGAGGACCTCGGCGGCGCCGAGACGCACGCGACCAAGAGCGGCGTCGCGCACATGGCCTGCGACAGCGACGCCGAGTGCCTGCTGCGCATCCGCGAGCTGTTCGACTTCATCCCGCAGAATTGCGAGGATCCGCCCCCGGCCGGTCGATCCGACGACCCCGTTGACCGCCGAATTCCCGAACTGGACCATGTCGTCCCGGAGAACCCGAACAAGCCGTACGACATGCGCGACGTGATCCGCCGCATCGTCGACGACGGCCGGTTCTACGAGATCCACGCGGAATATGCCGAGAACCTGCTCGTGGGATTCGCCCACATCGGGCGTCGTTCGGTCGGAATCGTGGCCAACAACCCCGCGGTGCTGGCCGGCGTGCTCGACGTCAACAGCTCGATCAAGGGTGCCCGGTTCGTCCGCTTCTGCGACGCGTTCAACATTCCGCTCGTCGTCTTCGAGGACGTGCCCGGGTTCATGCCGGGCACGGACCAGGAGTGGCGGGGAATCATCCGGCACGGCGCCAAGCTGCTGTACGCCTTCAGCGAAGCCACGGTACCCAAGATCACGGTCATCACGCGCAAGGCCTACGGCGGGGCCTATGACGTGATGAACTCGAAGCACATTCTTGCCGACGTGAATCTCGCGTGGCCGTCGGCCGAGATCGCGGTCATGGGACCCAAGGGCGCCGTGGAGATCATCTACCGCCGCACGATCGACCAGGCGGAAGACCCCGAGGCCACCGAGAACCGGATCATCGAGGAGTACAAGGAGAAGTTCGCCAATCCCTACGTGGCGGCCGAGTACGGCTACATCGACGACATCATCATCCCTTCGAACACCCGGGTCCGGCTCGTCCGCGCACTCGACATGCTGCGGCACAAGGTGGCGACGCTCCCGCGCAAGAAACACGGCAACATTCCTCTCTGATCCGCGTCGGATGCCCGGCCCGGGTCGGGCATTGCCCCGTCCCCTTTTGCTCGACTCAACCCTGCCGTGTATATTCGGATAGGGTCGCCTGTTGAGAAACTACTTCAGGTCCCGGAATCCCACTTTCCGCGCCAGCCAGGCTTCGGAGCACCCATGCGCCCGCACGCGACCGCCGTTCTCGCCGCACTCCTCCTGACCCTGGCCTGCGCCGCGCCGTCGGCCGCCCAGGTCGCCCCTCCGTCCGCACCCGTGCGCGTACTGCCACCCTCGGAGTTGCCCCGGACCGGCTTCCCCCGTCTCCGCCGGTCGTTCGACGGAAGCGACGAAGCCCACCGGGCCGACGTGCGCGAGTGGATCTCGCACCTCGAGGAACTGAGCGGCCAGCTGGACGGCGCCCTCGCCGCGAACGACGACGAAGCCGTCGCCGACCTGCTCTCGGAAGCGATGTCGGAACTCGCGTTCCTCGTACGCGAGCCGGACGCCCGGTCTGACGCGCGCTTCGCCGCCGTCCATTCCGACATCCTGGCCTCGTACGAGACCTTCTACGGAGAGGCGCTTCCGGAATCTTCGTTCTACGACGAGGTCTTCGCCGTGCGGGACGAACTGGCGGGCCTGCTCGTGGAGCTGGAGAATCCGCTCGGCGCCAGCGAGGTCGCGGTGGAGCCGATCACGGCTACCGTGCCCATGACCGTCAACCGGACGGTCACCTCCACGATGGACTGGCTTCGCAGCAAGCCCAACACGCTGAAGAACTGGCTCACCCGGGCCCACACGTACTTCCCCATGATCGAGAAGATCTTCGCGGAAGAGGGAGTGCCCGACGAGCTGAAATACCTGGCGATGATCGAGAGCGGCCTGCGCCCGTCGGTGAAGAGCCGCGCGAAGGCCGTCGGCATGTGGCAGTTCATCGCGGCGACCGGCGGCGCGTACGGACTCAAGGTGGACCGCTGGGTGGACGATCGCATGGACCCCGAGAAGGCGACCCGTGCCGCCGCAAGGCACCTCAAGGACCTTTACGCCCAGTACAACAACGACTGGCACGTGGCGTTGGCGGGGTACAACTGCAGCCCGCGGTGCATCAAGCGCGCCATCGCCTCGGCGCAACGCAAGGGCCACGAGAATCCCTCGTATTGGGACATGTACGAGTTCCTTCCGCGCGAGACCCGCGGGTACGTGCCCCAGTTCATCGCCACCGCGCTCATGTTGTCCAACCCGTCGGCGTACGGTCTTTCGACCGACGAGGTGGCGCCGGTGTACGAATACGAGGTCGTGCCCGTCCACGGGGCCATCTCGCTCGACAAGGTCGCGCAGTACGCCGGTGTGGATAAGGCCACGCTCGAGTTCCTGAATCCGTCGCTCCACCGCGGATTCGTGCCGCGCACGCGGGACGGATACCCGCTGCGCCTTCCCATCGGCAGCTCGGCCGCTTTCGTCGAGACGTACGCCTCGCTTCCGCCCGAGTCCTTCGTGCCGCCCGACGAATACGTCGTCAGGAAGGGCGATACCCTCGGTCGCATCGCGCAGAAGTACGACACCAGCGTCGCCGAGCTGAAAAGGGAGAACGGGCTGAAGTCTGACCGCCTGCGCATCGGACAGGTCCTCCAGGTCCCGTTCGACGAGACCCAGGTCGTCGAGGCCGCGCCGGCGCCGACCCGGGACCCTGCGGCTCGGGTCGAACCGGTGAAGGTGCAGTACGGGACGCTCGCGTTGCGCCCTGTCGCCCCGTCCGAGCCCTTCGTCGGCGACCTCGTCGTCGACAATTCTCCCTCGCCCCGCATCCCGGTCACCACGGCCTCGCTGCGTGCCACGCCGGGTGTCGAACCCTCGACCGACGTTCCGGCGCAGACCGGATCCGGCGATGTCGTGACCGAGACCGTCGCACCGGAGACGTTCCCTGCGGATGCGGCGCCGGCAGCGTCGCCGACCCCCGAAAGCCGCCCCTCGGCCGGCACCGTCGTCGACTACACGATTCGGCGCGGGGATACGCTGAACGATATCGCGCGCAAGTACGGCGTGTCGGTGGAGGACCTTCGCCGCTGGAACGGCATGCGCGGCTCGTCGATCAAGGCCGGCGCGCGCTTGAAGCTGTACCTGGACGGCGCCCAGGAGCCCGCCGCGGCCGCCGCGCCGGCCGTTGCGCCCGCTCCCGAGCGCGTCACGTACCGGGTCAAGCGCGGCGATACGCTGTATGACCTCGCTCGCGCCAACGGCGTCACGGTCGACCAGCTACGCCAGTGGAACAACCTGCGCGGATCGTCCATCCGCCCGGGCCAGCGCCTGACGATCTACCCGGGTTCGACCGGAGACGGCGGCTCGCGTACCCACACCGTGGTTCGCGGCGACACGCTCATCGAGATCGCGCGCCGATACGGGGTGAAGGTCGACCAGATCAAGGCGTGGAACGGGCTCTCTTCGTCGCGCATCAACCCGGGCGACGAGCTGCGCATCGCGCGCTGAGCGGGGACCGAGGAACGGCCCCGGCCGCGTCGCCGGGGAGCACGGGGAGCACGGGGATGGAACGCGAGCGAACGCCGCGCGGGGACGCCGAAACGCCGGTCCCGCGCGGCTTTTTCGCTTGATGCCGACGGGCGCTCCCCGCAACGAAATTCCCGTTCCTCCGTCCGCACAATAATCGGCTTCGTCGGTGCGTTACATGGGCGAGGACCGAAGCCACACGATCCCCGAACACGGCTTCTTGCAAAGCGCGGGCACCATCCAGGCGACCGACGAGGCTCTCGTCGCGGCGTACGTCGAGCGAAGCGACGAGCTTGCGCTGCGTACGCTGGTGGAACGCCACCAGGACCGGGTGTACGGCTATCTGCTGGGCATGGTACGGGATCGGACCGTGGCCGACGACCTCTTCCAGGAGACGTTCCTTCGTGTGCTGTCGGCCCTCCGCAGCGAACGAGCCGGGTACAACGACCAGGGCAAGTTCCTCGGGTGGGCCCTGCGCATCGCTCGCAACGCCGCGCTCGACCACCTTCGCCTGAGGAAACGCTGGCAGGACGTGGAAGGCACGGCCGACGAGGACACGGCGTCCTTCTGGGAACAGATCACCGACGATGCCCCTTCGGCCGACGTGGCCATGCAGGACACCGATCTACGCGAAACGCTGCGTGCATGCATCGACCGGCTTCCGCCCGAACAGCGCGAAGTGGTCCTGCTGCGTCACGAAGCCGAGATGACGTTCCGGGAGATCGCCGACCTGACCGGCGTGTCGATCAATACGGCGCTCGGACGCATGCGGTACGCTTTGATCAACCTTCGCAAGGCGATGCAGACGCCCCAGGCCGACCTGACAGGCTCCGGATTTCATGGATAAAAGGCTACAACTGATCGCTCACCTGTACGACGAGGACGTCGAGGAGCTCGAGCCCCTGGGCGCCCTCCTCCAGGACCCCGAACTGCGCAGGGAGTACGAGGCGCTCGGTGAAACCCGGTTCCGCCTGGAACAGGGTACCGTGCGTCACCGCCCGGACCCGGCCGTCGTCGACCGGTTGGTGGCCCGCGCGCTGCACCCCGCCCCGGAAGGCATGCGCCGGGACCGACCCGCCGTCCGGCTCGTTTCCCTGCGCCGTGCGTGGCTCCCCACGCTGGCGATCGCGGCATCCCTGCTCCTGCTCGTCATCGTCGGGCCCTGGCGCACCGAACTGGCCCCTGCCACGGTCGATCGGGTCGCCCAGGCCCCCGTTCCCGCCGAACCCGAAGTCGCATTCCGCGCCGATCCGGAGTCTCCGGAAGGTCTGCTCGGGGATCTGCCCCCGGCTCCTCCGACAACGCCGGCGGCGTCCGAATCCGAATCGGCAGACGAGCCCGGTTGGGACACGGGCGACGAAGTGCGCCTGTTGTCCCGACGCATCGCGACCCTGCGCGAGATCCCGCTCGACGCGTGGGACTCGCCGGCCGTTCCCCTCGAAGCCATCCCGTCCGGACGCGACGGACTCCTGACTCCCGCCGGCACCGTACGGCCGCGCTACTAGACGCTTCCCTTCCATGCGACTGCCTATCCTTCACCTCGCCCTGCTGCTCTCGTTCGCCGTACCCTCGGCGGCGCAGCAGGCCGGTACGACGGTGCGCATCGAAAACGGCGCCGTCTACATCGACGACCGGCGCCTGACCGCCGCCGAATACCCCTCCACCCTGCGCACGGAGGGTCAGCACGCCCGGTTCCGCTTCAGCGGGGACGCCCGGTTCTACATCGCCGGCATCCCCTATGCAGTGCGGGACGGACGCATCGTGGAAGTCGAGCCCGAGGGCATCGAATCCATCGTCGTTTTCGTGGACCCGGCCGAAGCCGGCCTGCGCTCGGAGGAGGCGCCCTCGGCCGCGTCGGTCCGGCTCACCGGATCACCCTCGCGCACGTTCGGATCGTTTGCCCGCGTCCTGGACGCAAAGGCTGCCCATCTCGAGCGCCTCGGGGCCGAACTGTCCGAAGGCCGGGAAAGCGAACGGGAACTCACGGTCAGCCGGCTGCACAAGGAGGCCGAAGAGGCCGCTCTCGTGCTGCGCGCCTTCCCCCGGATCGAGATGAAGACCTATCTCGACCGCCTTCAGACCGCCGACGCCGGGCTGCACTCCCGGCTGCTCCAGGAAATCGAAATGGAAAACGCCTCGGGCCGCCTTGCAGCGAGGATTCGCGCCGAGCGGGATTCGCGCGTCCGCGGCGAACTCGAGCGGTCCCTCAGGGCCAGCCTGGAACAGGCGTTCGAATTCAAGCAGCAGAATCGCCGCGACGAGATCAGCCAACTGGAGCTGCAGCTCTCCGAACTGCGCGCCCAGCTCGCGGCGCGGGAGGCCAACCGAGCCCGGATCATCGACCGACGCATGAAGGACCTCCTGGGCCCCCTGAACCGGCGACCCCTGCCCAATCCCTGATCCCACACACAGCCAACCGAAAAAGTCATGAACGCATCCCGATGGTCCCGCGGCCTCCTGGCGGCCGCGCTGGTCCTTGCGTGCGCCGCGCCGTCGGCGTCCGCGCAGGAAACCGAGAAGAAAGTCACCGTGGAAGTCCGCAACGGCAAGGTATTCGTCAACGGCACGGAACGTGCCGTCGATCCGGAAGGCCGCATCGAGTTGGAGGACGAAAACGGGGAGGAAGTGACCGTTTTCGTGCGGAAGGGACGGGGGGGACGCACGATGGCGTGGTTCGACGGCGGCCCGGAGGCCCGGGCGTTCACCTTCCGCGGCATTCGCCCGGATTCGGCCGAGTTCCGGGTGTTCGCCGAACCGATGCGGGAGCACATGGAACGGCTTCGCGAGCAGTTCGGCGAACAGGAGCGCGAGATGGTCCGTCTGCGCGGCAATCTCGCCCTCGATGCCGACCGCATCCGCGAAGAGGTCGAGCGGGGTGTGCGCCGCGGCGGATTCTGGATGGGTGACGACCCGATCGCCCGTTTCGAACGGAACGAAGAGGTGCGCGCCATCGAGCGCGAAATACGCGAACTGGCCGCGCAGGTGCGCCGGGCCGAGGCCGCCGATCGGGCCGCGCTCGAGGCCGAACTCGACGCCAGGCTGCGCGACGCCTTCGAACGCAAACAGCAAGCCGACCGGAAGGATGCCGAAGAGCTGGCGAAACGCCTCGAAGAACTGCGCAGTCGGCTCGCGCAGCGAGACGCCTCCCGGGACGAGGTGATCTCGCGCCGCAAGCGCGAACTGCTCGGGCAGCGGGACGCGCTCGACTGGTAAGCCTTTCCCAAGCACGGAAATGCCGGCCGGGGGCCGGGGGCATGTCCGCCCCCGGCCCCCTCGCCTGTGCCTGGCGAGGGTCCCTGCCGGTTGATGGCGCTCCGGCATGTATTTTGATGTCCGGTCGGGTCATCCGCCATCCGTTCTCCAGCCCATGGTTTCAGCGCTCGTCGGTCTCCTGCTCCTGCTGTCCGGTCCCGCTCCCTCGGGCCGCGGCCACGGCGCAGGCCCTCGGCTCGAGCGCGTGACGTTCACCGCCTCGTCACGCCTTCCCGGCACCGTCATCCGACTCGCGTTCTCGGGCCGTGTCACCGAATTCGCGTTGGAGCGGGATGCCCGATCGGCGACGGTCCGGCTTACCGCCCGACCGGCCAGCCTGCGGTCCGGCGCGACGTGCATCGCTCCCGAATCGTTGGGCCGGTGCGCGATCCGCGCCGTGAACGACGGCGTCCTGTTCGAGCTCTCGGCCGCCGGGCAGGTGCTCGCCGCCGACGCCTACCGTGACGGCACGGAGGCCGGCGATCTTCTCGTCTACGTGCACGTCGGGCCGGTGCCGGCTCCCGCGACGCCCGCTCTCTCCGTCGCCGCCTCGACCGTGGACCCGCCGGGGAACTCGAGCGACGACACGGCGGCCGTGGCCCGTGAGGACGACCTGGAAAAGCTGAAGCTTGACACGGTCGTCCTCGACGCCGGCCACGGCGGGACGGATCCGGGCACCATCGGGTATAATCGCATGCGCGAGAAGGACCTCGTGCTCGACATCGCCCGCCGCGTGGGCGTCTACCTGGAGCGGGCCGGATTCCGCGTGGCCTATACCCGGGACGACGACCGGTTCATCCCGCTGAAGGACCGCGGGCGCATCGCCCGCGAGGCGGGTGGAGAGCTGTTCGTGTCGATACACGCGAACTCGGCTCCCGATCGGGCGGCGAGCGGAACGGAAACGTTCTTCCTCGGGACCCACAAGACCGACGCCGCCCGGGACGTCATCGAACGCGAGAACCGGGTCATCGACCTCGAGGAGGACCGGGAGCACTACGAACAATACAACGCCGCGCAACTCGCCCGGCTGCGCCTCACCCAGAGTGCGCACCTCCGACAGAGCCAGGACCTGGCTTCCCGCATCCAGGAACAGTATCGGGAACGCGCGGGTCGCAAGGACCGGAAGGTGAAGGAAGGGAACCTCTACGTGCTCTGGTCCGCCGGCATGCCCGCCATTCTGACCGAGATCGGATTCATCTCCAATCCCTCCGAGGCCCGCTATCTCACGACCGAGGAGGGCCGGGATCACATCGCTTCGGCCATCTTCCGGGCCATCCGCGATTACCGGGACGCACACGACGCCGCGCTCGAGGTCGCCCAAGCGCACTGAGGCCCCTGGTGCGGGCCGGGAACCGGCCGCAGCCCTGGGAGTGGTCCACGCATGTTCCGAACACCCCTTCTCCCGTTGGCGACCTTCAGCAGGTCGTTCGTTGCGGCCCTGCTGGCCGCGATCACGCTCGGCGGATGCGATACCGTGTCGCCCGGCGGCGACACGGTGCGCCTCACGGTCGAGATCGAGGAGGACGCCGACGGCTCGCCGGTCGCCTTCTCGTTCGCGGGTACCACGCCGACCGGGAGGCTCGTGGACGTACGCTGCGGCTGCGCGATCGACCTCGGTCCCTGGCTGACCACGCAGGGATTCTCACGCTCCGACGTGGTAACGGCCGAGGTCGCGTCGGCCCGACTGGTGATGGGTACACCCCCGACCGGGACGCTCGCCTTCCTCGACCAGGCGAACCTCAAGCTGGAAGCCCAGGGCCTTTCGGCAACGGAAGTCGCGAACCGGTCGGCGTTCCCGTCCGCCCGCGAGGCGCCACTCACGGTGCTGCCGGGCCGGAACGTGGCCGCCTTCGTCGAGCGCCCGGCCTTCGAGCCGGTACTGCAGATCGACGCGTCGAGCCTGCAGGCGACCGCCGGCTACCAGTTGTACCTGGTCCTCACGCTCCACGTCACCGTATCGGGCCTGTGAACCCGCGCGTGCTCAGTGCACCGCGATGCAGGAGATCTCGACGCGGGCTCCGCGCGGAAGGGCCGACACCTCGACCGCCTCGCGCGCCGGCGGATCGTCGCTGAAATAGCGGGCGTAGATTTCGTTCACCTGCGCGTAGTCGTTGATGTCGGCCAGGTAGACCGTGCAGCGCACCACGTTACGGTAGTCCAGCCCGACCGCTCGGAGCACGTTTCCGAGGTTCTCCAGGACCTGTTCGGTTTCCGCCTCGATACCCGTCGACACCAGGTGCCCGGTCTTCGGGTCGATCGCGATCTGCCCTGAGCAGTACAGCGTGTCCCCCACCTGGACCGCCTGGGAATAGGGTCCGATGGCTGCGGGCGCCAGGGGCGTCTTGACGCGGATTCTCGCGACCGATTCGGACTTCTTGCGCATGACACCTCACGTTCCGGGGGTTGCCCGCAATATTGTAACTTCGCACCCGGCCCGCGCACCCGGGCCGTCGAATTCTGCTCAAAGAACCGCACCGATGGATCTCGGACTCAAGGGAAGCCACGCATTCGTGGCCGGCGCGTCCAGCGGGCTGGGGCTGGCCGTGGCGCGTGAACTCGCGCTGGAAGGATGCCGCGTCACCGTCTGTTCGCGCGACGCCGCGCGCATCGGGGCGGCCGTGGAGCGGCTGCGTTCGCTGGACTCGGTCGCGCACGCCGACGTGCAGGGCGTGGTCTGCGACGTGACCGACGAAGACGCGATCCGCGAAGCCGTGGCCCGGTCCGTGGAAGCGTACGGACCGATGCATGTCCTGGTCACAAACGCCGGAGGACCGCCTACCGGGCAGGTGGACGACTTCTCGGGCCCGGATTGGGAGGCGGCGATTCGACTCAACCTCCTCGGCACGATCCACCTCGTGCGGCACGCGCTGCCGCATCTGCGCGCGGCCGCGGCCGGACAGGACGGGTTCGGGCGGGTCATCATGATCTCGTCCATCTCGGCCAAGCAGCCGATCGCGACGCTGTACCTGTCGAACGTCGCACGCGCCGGGGTACAGGGCTTCGCCAAGAGCCTGTCCGAAGAGCTGGGGCCGACCGGCATTACCGTGAATACCGTGTTGCCGGGGTATACGCGGACCGATCGGCTCCGTCACCTCTCCGACTCGTTGCACGAGCGTACCGGGCGGTCGGTGGAGGACATCGAGGCGGGATGGGCGGCCGGCTCGGCGCTGAAGCGGATCGGCACCGAGAGCGAGTTCGCGGCCGCGGTCGCCTTCCTCGCGAGCAGGCGTGCCTCGTACATCACGGGGACGGCGCTCCCGATCGACGGCGGGGCGATCAAGTCCCTGCTCTAGGGCGTGTTCACACTCCGGGGACTCGTTCTTCTACGACGCGCGTGATGCGATACGGTGAGCGGAAGAAGGACCTGGCGGGGCGCCATTCCCCGCTCTCGGCGCGACGAAGTGGAATAATGCCGCAGATTCCACTTCGGAAGCCGCTCTTCGGGGCCGCGAAGTGTAATTCGGGGCCATATTCCACGTCCGCGCGCAAAAAAAGGCCTCGGAAGTGGAATATCGCCCCCTCTGACCCCCGCAAGCAGGACGTGCCGGAGCGGACGTCAACCGAGAGTGCGAACACGCTCTAGCAGTCGAGGACGAGTCCGTCGTAGCCGAGTTCCATCCCCACGGGGAGGCGGGCCTGCTCCTCGGCATGCAGGACCGAGTGGGTCATGTGCACGAAGGCCGTGCGCGCCGCGCCGATCCGACGGGCCGTTTCGACGGCCTCCGCGATCGAGAAATGGGTCGGATGCGGCTCGCGCCGCAGCGCATCGAGGACCAGCACGTCGAGTCCGGCAAGACGCTCTTCCGCGCCCGCTCCCAACCGGTTGACGTCCGTCAGGTAGGCGAAACGGCCGATCCGGAATCCCGCAACGGGACGGGAGCCATGCCTCCCCGGGATCGGGTCGCCCGCCACGCCCAGGGCCGGGTCGTGGCGCGACGGCACGGTGAACGGACCGTCGATGACCCGAATCTCCAGGTGCGGTACCCCAGGATAGGTCCGGTCCGTGAAGATGTACCCGTACATCCGGCGGAGCGATTCGGCGGTTTCCGGAAGCGCGTAGCAGGGAATCGGCGTACGGTTCGCGAACAGGAACGGCCTCAGGTCGTCGATTCCCGCGACGTGGTCGAAGTGGTGATGCGTGAAGAGCACGGCATCGACCCGGTCCACGCCGAATCGCAGCGCCTGGGCCCTGAAATCGGGTCCCGTGTCGATCTGGAGATGCACCCCGCCCGCCTCGACGTGGCAGGCGCATCGCATGCGCCGATCTCTTGGATCTCCGGACCGGCACACCCGGCAACCGCACCCGATGATGGGCACGCCGGTGGAGGTCCCGGTACCCAGCAGCGTGGCCCGGACGGTGGGCATGGCCTCAGTCGGCATCGGCCTCGCCGATGTCCACGCGGACCCCGCGCGCCCACGAATCCTCCAGCGCGCGACGTACGGCCGGCTTCAGGTACACCGAGTCCACCGGCAGCGAGCGCAGCGCCTCGGCCAGGATGGCCAGGTGCGCCTCCGGCGGATGGTTCCGGTTGAGCATCAGCAGTTCCTCGTCGTTGCGCGTGCAATATCCCCCGCGGAAGGAGCCCTTCTCCCGCCTCACCTGGATGCCCAGCCGGCGTGCCGCGTCCTCCAGTTCGCTCACGATCTGCTGCACTTTCATCGAAGTCGTCCTGAGCCGCCGATCACCACGCCACGCCGAGTCGAACGGCGTGGGCGGTGCCCGAGTAGTTCACCTTGCCCGATCCGGACGAAGCGAACGCCTCCAGGCCGGAAACGTGCCATTGCTGCCAGCCCCACCCGTATCCCAGCGACAGGCCCATGCGCCCCCGCAATCTCGCCACGGTCAGCTGCGCATCCACCTCGAAAGCGAGGAACCGTCCGAGGGAATTGCCGAAACTGCGCGTCGTCAACCCGATCGCGGGCGTGGCGCGCACATCGACCCGGGTCCGGCGGCCGGCCGCGGAGATCGCCGCGCCGGTTCCGACGCCGGCCGCGGTATGGTCAAAGATCTCGCGCTGCACGCCTGCCTGTTCCGACCGCACCCGCCGGTAGTTCGAGACGAGGACCAGCGGAACGGAAAACGTCACGCCTCTGCGCAGCGATCGCCGAACGACGTCGTTGGACAGGCGCAACGCGAATTCGGTGAACTCCAGGTCGGCCGGCTCGCCGTCGAGATCGGCCGACGAGGTCGCCCGCGCCAGGCTCAAGAGGTATCCGGGGCCGAAATAGGCGACGCCGGGGGCTGCCTGGTCCAGGTCGAACCGCGCGAACCGGGCAGAAGCGTCCGGAGCGAACGTGAACACGAGTACCATGGGCCCTGCCGCCTGCTTGGGCAGTCCTCCTCCCCGCCGGCCCTGCCGGGCCTCGACAGGGGCCGCCGCAACCAGGACGGCGAGTAGCACGGTGGCGAATCGGGCCGTCACGAGCTCAGCCGGGATCGGTCCCCGCGTCGGGACCGGGCCCGCCGTCCGACGCGTCTTCCCCCGGGGCGGTGCCGTCTCCCTTACGTCCACGACCGCCGCGCCCCCTGCCGCCCCGACGACGCGTGCGTCGGGCCCGCGTCTCGTCGCCGGCTTCCTCCACGTCGGCTGCCCCGTCGGGTGCCGTGTCTGCCAAACCCGGTTCCGTGACATCCGGCGTACCGGCGGGCGAACCCGCGTCCGCGACCGGCTTCGCCCGGCTTGAACCACGTCGACCGCGCCCCCGGCCGCGTGCGCCCGCATCAACCGCTGCCGGATCCCCGGGCGTTTCCGCATGCTCGGCCCGCGCCGGCTCGTCGGAATGCGCGGGCTCGGCCCCGGCCCCGGGAACCGGCACGGACCCAGCCGCCGATTCCGGACGGGCGCGACCGGTGAGATCGATGCGCGCCGGACGCGGCGTGCGCCCGCTGCCGGTCGCCTTTTCGCGCGGCAGACGCGCCGTCTGGGCAGAAGGTGCCTCTACCGGCTCCCTGGCGGGAACGACGGGTGGGACTTCGGGTGGAGGCGCACCGGTTGCCGAGGGCACCCCCTCGTCGGCCACCCGTCCACGCTCGGGGCGATGCGGCTGCTGCTGTCCACGACCTCCGGAAGAGGGGGGAGGGCCCTGCCGACGCTCGGGCCGCGCGTCGCGCTGCCCTCGCCGCTCGTCGTCCCTTCGCCCTGCTCCCTGCTCCTCGCGGCGGTCTCCCGGACGCGTGTCGCGCCGCTCCGGCACCCGTTCCTGGCCCCGATCCTGGCCCCGATCCGAACTCCGATCGTCGCCGCGACCGCCGCCGCGGCGGTCACCCTGTTCCTGCCTGCGTCCTTCCCGGCCATCGCCGTCCCTTCGGCCACGACGGTCGCGGCCGCCTCGACGGCGTCCACCCCTCCTGGACTCGCGATCCGATTCACGATCGGACTCCGGTTCGGGCGACGGGGCCGGCGCCTCGAAGCGCGGCGCCGGCCTGCGCACCGGAACGCGCGTCACGTCTTCGCCGGTCTCGAGGTCGAGCATCTGCCACGTGACGACGTCGCAATCGGTATCCGCCTCGATACGTACCCGCTGGCGGAAGCGCACCATCCAGCGAAACGACTGGGACGGAAGGCGACGGTTCAGGAAGGCCGCCACGAACGGATGTACGCGCAGGCGGACCGGGGCATTGAACCCCGCCCGACGGTAGGCACGGATCCAGTCCTCGAAGTCTCCTATGAGCGATTCGGGCGTAGCCGCGTCGGCCATGTGCATCGCCGGGAGCGAAACCCGGTGAGCGGCCGGCTCCGAACTCGACGACGGGCTCTCGACCCCGGGAGCCGGCGCCTGGCCGTGGAGATCCGAGAACGTCGTCGTGATCGACGGACGAAGACGCTGTCTCGTGATCTGGATGATGCCGAAGTCGCTCATCGGGAGCAGCTTCGTCACGGCCCGGTCCTTCCGGAATTCCTTCTTCAGTTCCTCGAGCACCTTGCGGCGGTTGCGCTCGTGCCGAAGATCGATGAAATCGACCACGACGATACCGCCGAGGTCCCGCAGCCGCATCTGCTTCGCGATGGCGCGGGCGGCTTCGAGGTTCACCTTGAGCGAACTTTCCTCCTGCGACATGCCCTTGCCCGCCCGGCCCGAATTCACGTCGATGACGTGCATCGCCTCGGTCTGCTCGAAGAACAGGTAGGCGCCCGACGGCAGATTGATGCGGCGCTCGAACGCTTCGGCGACCTTCCTCTCGATGCCGGCGGCACGGAAGACGGGAACGTCCGACTGGTGCAGCTGGACCGACACGGCCATGTCGGGAGCCACCGCCTGGATGTAGCTCTTGACGTTCCGATACAGCCTCGGGTTGTCGACCACGATCTTGTCGTAGTTGTCCGAGAACAGGTCGCGGATGACCGAGGACACCATGTTGACGTCCTCGTAGACGACGCTCGGCGGCTTCGGGTGCGTTGCGAGCTTCGCTTCGATCTTTTTCCACCTCTCGACCAGCAGCCGCAGATCGGTGTCGAGCGTCTTCGCGGTCTGGTCCTGCGCCACCGTGCGTACGATTACGCCGAATCCGTCGGGAAGGAGGCTCTTTGCGAGGATGCGCAGCCGACGGCGCTCCTTGAACGAGGCGATCTTCTTCGAGACGGCCACGTAGTTGGCCATGGGCACGAGCACCAGGAAGCGTCCGGCCAGCGAGATATCCGTGGAAATACGGCTTCCCTTCTGGGCGATCGGCTCCTTCGAGATCTTCACCAGGATCGCCTGGTCCCGCTGCAGCAGCGTGTGGACCGGAGGACCGTCCGATTCCTCGTCCTCTTCGTCCTCTTCGGCGCGGCCGGCCGGCACCCGACGCTGCATGGATCGGCGCCGGCCCCGGAGGCGGGCACCCGGAATGGCGTGGCGTCCGCTTTCGTCACCCTCGTCGGATTCGTCGTCGCCGTCCTGGTCCACGACGTCTTCGTCGAGTTCGAGGTCGTCGTCCTCCTCTTCCTCGACCTCCTCTCCGTGCGGACGGCCGTGCAGGGGCCGGCGGCGCTTGCGCCCCTTGTGCGTCGACTGGTGCTGCGGTTTGAAGACGCCGATCTCGGGCGTCTGTTCGCCCAGGTACGCCAGCCAGTCGGCCAGGTTGTCGCCCAGGTCAGAGAAGTGGAGGAACGCGTCCTGCTTCTGCCCTATGTCGACGAAAGCGGCCTGGATGCTCGGCATGATGCGCCGCACCCGGCCGACGACGAGATTGCCGAGCGTGCGCTCGTGCTCCTCGGTCTCGATGAACAGCTCGGCCAGGTCACCGTCTTCGACGATGGCGATCCGGGTCTTCTGGCTGTCCGTATTGATGATGATCTGCTTGGACATGGAAGGGTAATGGGGTCACGCGCGGCGCGGGAAACCGGTGAGGGCAACCGCATCGTGCGACGCGAAGCCGCACGGGAATCGCCCAACCGTCCAGGGGTCCATGCGGAACCCGGCACACCGTCCATGCGCACGCGGAGCGTCCCGGAAACCCACGGGAGTCGACCGGTGCGAAGGCGGTCCGTGCCCGGGCGGCGCCGGCCGCGCGCGGCAACGAGAGGAAACGAAAGCCGTGTCCACGTCCCTGACAACAGCGCGCCCAGCAGATCCGCGAGAAGTCTCGTCGCGGAAAGCACCCATGCGGGAATTGGGGCGAGAAGAGCCGATGGCATCCGGAATTCCGGGACTGGCACGGGAAAATCGGTCTGCGACGGAGCCGCGCTGCCTCTTCGATGCGCGCGGGGCACCCGTACGTGCGCAGTGAATCCCCTACGGGGCACAAATGATCCCGCCGCCGGCGCACCCTATTTTCCGACGGTCCGCACCCTTCCGCCCATGTCGTCCATACCACCCACGGCCCGTGGACTCGAAGGCGTCATTGCCCTTGAGTCCCGTCTCTGCCGCATCGACGGCGAGCGCGGCGAACTCGTCTACTGCGGGTATGACATCCGCGATCTCGCGCGAAACACCACGTTCGAGGAAACGGCATACCTTCTCTGGCACGGCGAATTGCCGAACCGGGGTGCCCTCGAGGATCTGCAGGGAAGATTGGCGGCCGGCCGCGCGCTCGAACCGCAGGTGATCGAACTGCTCGAGTCGGCACCCTCTTCTGCCGATCCCATGAGCGTGTTGCGCACGGCGGTCTCGGCGCTCGCCCTGGTCGACCCGGAGCGGGACGACGCGTCGCCCGCCGCCAACCTGCGCAAGGCGATCCGGCTCACGGCACGCACGCCGGGCATCGTCGCGGCATTCGACCGCATACGTCGCGGACGGGCCCCGGTAGCGCCCCGGAGCGACCTTTCGACGGCGGCCGATTTCCTGTATCGGCTGACCGGCCGCGTGCCGGGCGAGGCCGCAGAGCGCATCTTCGACGCGTGCCTGGTGCTGCACGCCGAACACGGGCTGAACGCCTCCACCTTTGCCGCCCGGGTCATCGGCGCGACGCTCGCCGACATGTACGCCGCGATTTCCGGCGCGATCGGCGCGCTGGCCGGCCCGCTGCACGGGGGTGCCAACATCGAGGTGATGGCCATGCTGGAGGACATCCGCTCGTCGGGCCAGGATCCGGCAGGCTGGGTTCGCGCCCGACTCGCGCGCAAGGAGCGCATCATGGGGTTCGGACACCGCGTGTACCGTACGCTCGATCCCCGCGCAGCCATCCTGCGCGACCTGCTCGTACACCTCGGCGAGGAACGGGGCGATCGCACGTGGCTCGACCTCTCGACCCGCATCCGGGACACCGTGGAGGCCGAGAAAGGCCTGCAGCCGAACGTGGACTTCTACTCGGCCTCGGTCTATGCGATGCTCGACATTCCGCGCGACCTCTTCACGCCGATCTTCGCCGTAAGCCGCATGACCGGCTGGACGGCGCACCTGCTCGAGCAGTGGTCCGACAACCGGCTCATCCGGCCGCGGGAGGCGTACGTGGGCCCGTCGGACCGCACGGTTCCCCCGCTGGACGACCGCCGCTGAGGACGGCGGAAGCGGTCGGAATTCATCCGACCTGCACACCACCCCACCGGACGCTGCCGAACGTCGCGTTTACCTTCGGCTACGGCCCGTCCCACGGATCGCCGGGGCCCGTTCCCGGAGCGGACGACACTCCCGCATACCCAATCCGATCGCAGCGACATGCTGAGCCGACTCTATGGCAGCCCGGTCCTGAAGAAGGTCACGACCGGACTCACGGGGATCTTCCTGACGCTGTTCGTCCTCGTCCACATGACCGGTAACCTGGCGTACTTCGCCGACGATACCGGCGAGGCCTACAACGCCTACTCCCACTTCCTGACGCACGAACTGGGTGCGCTCTTCTACCTGATCGAGATCGGCCTCCTGGCGATCTTCCTGCTGCACGCCACCATCGGAATCCAGATCTGGCTCGGCAAGCGCGCCGCCAGGCCAGAAGCCTACGCGGTCTACCGGACGGCGGGGGGAGCCAGCCGGCAGTCGCTGTCGTCCCGAAGCATGATCGTCACCGGCGTCCTGCTCGCGGTCTGGACGGTCTTCCACCTCGTCACCTTCAAGTACGGGACCTACTACGAGACGACGCTCGCAGACGGAACCGTCGTTCGGGATATCGCGCGACTGGTCGACGAGGTATTCGGCAATCCCATGTACGCCTTCGGGTACCCGGCGATGATGCTGTTGCTCGCGGTGCACCTGCGCCACGGCGTGTGGAGCGCCCTGCAGTCGCTCGGCCTCGTCCGGCCGACGGCGTCGGCTTCGACGTACCTGGTGGGCGGCCTGCTCGGCCTCGCCATCGGCGTGGGCTTCCTGCTCCTTCCGATCGCCATCTACTTCCAGTGGGCATGACGGCGCGGCCCAGCCCGACGGACGTGCGTTCCTGATCGACCTCCAGACGAACCGGTCATGGCCTCCAAACTCGACGCCAGGATTCCCGCGGGTCCCCTGAAGGACAAGTGGGATCTCTACAAGAACTCGATCAAGCTGGTCAACCCGGCCAACAAGCGAAAGCACACGGTGCTCGTGGTCGGAACGGGCCTCGCCGGCGGTTCGGCCGCGGCGGCGCTCGGCGAACTCGGATACAACGTCAAGGCGTTCTGTATCCAGGACTCGGCCCGGCGGGCGCACTCGATCGCGGCGCAGGGCGGCATCAACGCCGCAAAGAACTACCCGAACGACGGCGACACGATCTGGCGCCTGTTCTACGACACGATCAAGGGCGGTGACTACCGGGCCCGCGAGGCGAACGTCTACCGCCTGGCGCAGGTCGCCAACAACATCATCGACCAATGCGTCGCGCAGGGCGTTCCGTTCGCCCGCGAGTACGGCGGCCTGCTCGACAACCGGTCGTTCGGCGGAGCGCAGGTGTCCCGCACGTTCTACGCGCGGGGCCAGACGGGCCAGCAGCTCCTGCTGGGCGCGTACCAGGCCATGATGCGGCAGGTCTCGGCCGGAACGGTCACGATGTTTCCTCGCACCGAGATGCTCGACCTCGTCGTCATCGACGGTCGCGCCCGCGGCATCATCACGCGCGACCTGGTGACGGGCAAGATCGAGCGCCACCTCGGCGACGCGGTCCTGCTGGCGACGGGCGGCTACGGCAACGTCTACTACCTGTCGACGAACGCCAAGAACTCGAACGTCACGGCCGCGTGGCGCTGCCACCGCCGGGGCGCCTACTTCTCGAATCCCTGCTTCACACAGATCCACCCGACCTGCATCCCGGTTTCGGGCGACTACCAGTCGAAGCTCACGCTCATGAGCGAGAGCCTGCGGAACGACGGCCGGGTCTGGGTTCCGAAGAAGCCCGGCGATACCCGGCATCCGTCGCAGATCCCCGAAGGAGAACGCGACTACTTCCTCGAGCGCCGCTACCCGAGCTTCGGGAACCTGGTGCCCCGCGACGTGGCGAGCCGCAATGCGAAGTACGTGTGCGACGAGGGCCGCGGGGTGGGCGAGACGCAGCTGGCCGTGTACCTCGACTTTGCCGACTCGATCCGGCGGCTCGGCCGCAACAAGATCGAGGAGCGCTACGGAAACCTCTTCGAGATGTACGAGCGCATCACGGGCGAAAACCCGTACGAAGTGCCCATGCGCATCTATCCCGCCGTCCACTACACGATGGGCGGGCTGTGGGTGGACTACGGCCTTCAGTCGACGATCCCCGGCCTGTTCGTGCTCGGCGAGGCCAATTTCTCGGACCACGGAGCCAACCGCCTCGGCGCTTCGGCGCTCATGCAGGGCCTCGCCGACGGCTACTTCGTGATTCCCTACTCGCTCGGCGATTACCTGGGCGGAACGCGCATAGAGGCGGCATCGACCGATCACGATGCGTTCGAGGCCGCCGAAACCGACGCCCGCCAGCGGATCGGCAAACTCCTGTCGGTCAAGGGATCCCGCACGGTAACCGAGTTCCACCGGGACCTCGGCCGCATCATGTGGGACCACGTCGGCATGTCCCGTACGAAGGACGGCCTGGAGCAGGCGGTCGACGCCATCGCTGCCCTTCGCGACGAATTCTGGCAGAACGTCCTCGTGCCGGGAGAGCCGACCACCTACAACAAGAACCTCGAATTCGCGGGTCGCATCGCCGACTTCCTCGAACTCGGCGAGCTCATGGCCAGGGACGCGCTGATGCGCGAGGAGTCCTGCGGCGGGCATTTCCGCGAGGAATTCCAGACCGAGGACGGGGAGGCCGTGCGCAACGACCGGGACTTCACGTTCGTGTCGGCCTGGGAATTCACCGGCGATCCGCGTACGTCGGTCCTGCACAAGGAGACGCTCGAGTTCGAGAACGTCAAGCTTTCCACGCGCAGCTACGCCTGAGGCCCAGAACGACAGCACCCGGTTCCCATGTCACACTCGATGCGCATCCATCTCAAGGTCTGGCGGCAGGCCGGCCCGAACGCCCCCGGCCGTTTCGAGAGCTACACGGTCGAGAACGCGAACGAGCACATGTCCTTCCTCGAACTGCTCGACGTGTTGAACGAGCAGCTCATCAAGGAGGGCAAGGAGCCCGTCGAATTCGACCATGACTGCCGCGAAGGCATCTGCGGATCGTGCGGAGTCGTCGTGGACGGCGTGGCGCACGGTCCCCAGCCCCGCACGGCCGTCTGCCAGCTGCACATGCGCCACTACAAGTCGGGCGACACGATCACCGTCGAACCCTGGCGTGCCAAGGCGTTCCCCGCCATCCGCGACCTGGTCGTGGATCGCTCGGCCTTCGACCGCATCATGGCCGCCGGCGGGTACGTGTCGGTATCGACGGGCAACGCCCCCGACGCGAACGCCATTCCCATCTCGAAGGTCGACGCCGACCTGGCGATGGATTACGCGAGCTGTATCGGCTGCGGCGCGTGCGTGGCCGCATGCCCGAACGCCTCGGCGTCGCTCTTCACGGCCGCGAAGATCTCCCACCTGGCCAAGCTGCCGCAGGGCAGCCCCGAGCGGAAGATGCGCGTGCGGAACATGGTCGAGCAGATGCGCAAGGAGGGCTTCGGCGACTGCTCGAACCACGCCGAATGCGAGGCCGTCTGCCCCAAGGGCATCTCGATTTCGGCCATCGCGCTCATGCGGCGCGAGTATCTGAAGGCCGCTACGTCCTGACCGCCGAGCCTTCCAGCGCCGCGAACGCCGATTCGAACAGGTACCGGCCGTCGTCGCAGCCGAGTACCGCTTCGACGTGGCGTTCCGGATGCGGCATCATGCCGAGGACGTTCCGGCCGGCGCCGAGGATGCCGGCGATGTTGCCGGTCGAGCCGTTGGGATTCGCCTCGGCCGTCAGCGCCCCGTCCGTATCGCAGTACCGGAACACGACACGATCCTCGTCCTCGAGCCTTGCGATCACGTCCGGTTCGGCGAAGTAGTTGCCGTCCCCGTGAGCGACGGGGATCGAGATCACCTGGCCTGCCGCCAGCGTCGACGTGAAGGGCGATTCCGTGGTCTCCACGCGAAGGTTCACGTCGGCGCAGACGAACCGCAGGGATGCGTTGCGCAGGAGCGCACCCGGCAGCAGCCCGGTCTCGCACAGGATCTGGAAGCCGTTGCAGATGCCGAGGACGAGCCCCCCCCGTTCGGCGTGCTTCACCACTTCGCGCATCACGGGAGAGAAGCGGGCGATGGCTCCGGAACGCAGGTAATCCCCGTAAGAAAACCCGCCGGGTACCACGACCAGGTCCGCGCCGCCGAGGTCCGTATCCTTGTGCCAGACGAAGTGCGCGTCGCGCCCGAAAACGTGCTTCACGGCATGGTAGGCATCGTGATCGCAGTTCGATCCGGGAAAAACGAGGACGGCGACGCGGGCGGCCATACGGCGGAGCTTGTTCGTTCGGGGTCCGGAAGGGCGTGACCGCTCTCTTGGAGGCAGCGGCACCACGACGCGAACATAACGAAAAACGCGGCGCCGGGGGTACCGACGCCGCGTAGTTCGCGCGGAATCCGACGGATGCCGATCAGTCGGCGACCGCCTGGATTTCGAGTACGATCTCGATGTCCTGCGACACGACGAGACCGCCGGCCTCGGTCAGCGCGTTCCACTGCAGGCCGTAGTCGAAGCGGTTGATCGAACCCGTCGCCTGGATCGCGACGCGGTCCTTGCCCATGAAGTTGGCCGTTCCGAGCAGCTCTCCCTTCAGGACGACCGGCTTGGTCGTGCCGCGGATCGTCAGGTCACCGTGCAGCTCGAAGGAGGTACCGGCTACGTTGCGGACTTCCTTCGACACGAACGTCATGGTGGGGTGGTTCTCGGCGTCGAAGAAATCGGCCGACTTGAGGTGGCCGTCACGCCGCTCGACCCCGGTATCGATCGAGGCGATCCGGACGGAGGCCGTGGCCTTCAGCGTCGAAAGGTCCGACGGATCGAGGGAAAGCGTCGCCTCGTATTCCGAGAAGCGTCCGTTGACGTTCAGGATGCCGAGGTGCTTCGCCTTGAAGCCGACGTTCGAGTGGGCGACGTCGATGGTGAAGGTGCGGGGCTCGTCGATTTCGACGGTGTTGGACGGTGCGAACATGGCGGTTGCGGCTAAGGGAAGGATGGAAAGCAGGGTTGCGAGGGACATGGTCGTCTGGAGTCGCTGATGGCTGGGTTGGCTGACCGGCGTGAGATCCGCCCGGCTTGCCCGTTATGAGTCGTCACAACAATAAACGTTACAACAAATATTTAAGTTCCCCGGAGAGACAACCGGCAGCCCCGTCCGGCGTATGTAGGACCTTTCCGCGACGAGATGATTCCCAGGGAGCTGTTCGCCACGATCCGACGACTCGAGATCCGCACGAAGGGTCTCGTATCGAACATCTTCGGGGGCGAATACCACTCCGCGTTCAAGGGCCAGGGGATGGAATTCGCGGAGGTACGCCCGTACCAGGTCGGCGATGACATCCGGGCGATCGATTGGAACGTCTCGGCGCGCAACGGGGACACCTACGTCAAGATCTTCGAGGAAGAGCGCGAGCAGACCGTCATGCTGCTCGTCGACGTCTCCGGATCGGGCGACTTCGGATCGGCCGGACGATTCAAGCGGGAACTGGCCGCCGAAATCTGCGCGGTCGTGGCGTTCAGCGCGATCCAGAACGACGACAAGGTCGGGCTGGTGTTGTTCAGCGATACCGTCGAATTGTTCGTTCCGCCCAAGAAGGGCCGCAAGCACGTGCTGCGCCTGGTCCGCGACCTGTTCGCCCACGAAGTGCGCAGCCACCGAACGGACCTGTCCGTGGCGCTGAACCACGCTCTACACGTGTTGAGCCGGCGTTCCATCGTCCTGATCCTGTCCGATTTCCTCGATTCGGGTTACGAGAACGCGCTTCGTGCTGTCGCCCGGCGGCACGACACGGTCGCCATGCAGCTCGTCGATCCGGCCGAGCAGGCGTTACCCGCGCTCGGCCTGCTCGATCTCGTCGACGCCGAGACCGGGGAGCGCATGACCGTCGACCTGTCGGGACTGCGCCAGCGGTCAGCCTACGAGCATGCGGCCCGGACCCGGCAACTCGCGACCGGCGACCTGCTCCGGCGCGTTCGTGTCGACCACGTCGAGCTGCACACCGACCAGGACTACGTCGAGCCGCTCGTCCAGCTCTTCCGGTCCCGTAACCGTCGCCGCTGACGTGATCCGCATCCCGCTTTCGTTCGGAGTCGCACTCGCGACCGTCCTGCTGGCCGCAGCGCTTCCCGCACGCGCGCAGCAGGTCTCCGTACGCGTCGCCGCGGATTCGCTCGACATCGGGGGTCGAACGACCGTTACCGTGCGTTTGACCCACGACGGAAGTCGCAGGGTCGTTTTCCCCGACGAGGCCGGCGCGAGGCCACCCGAGGCGCTCGGCACCCTCGGGGATCTCGAATTGCTGGTTCGCCTGGAGGCCGGGTTCCGGTCGTTGCCGGACGGATCGCGACTCGACTCGGTCGTCTACGAAGCGACGACGTTCGCCGTGGACTCGGCCCTCGTGGTCGCCCGCGCC
Source organism: Rhodothermales bacterium (assembly GCA_024711125.1). Lineage (GTDB taxonomy): Bacteria > Bacteroidota > Rhodothermia > Rhodothermales > UBA10348 > JANJTM01. Next base: position 3,982 of record JANJTM010000005.1, on the reverse strand, counting down.
GGGCTCGCGACCGAAACCGACACGATTCCGGTCGAGGGTGGGGCGATACGCCTCCCGGTTCGCTCCACCGTGCCCGACGACGCCCAGGACGTGCAGGATCTCCGCGAACTCGCCGAGTTTCCGCGGGCGTGGTGGCCCTGGCTGCTCCTCGCCGCCGCGTTGGCCGGCCTTGCCGCATGGTGGGTATACCGCCGCCGCAACCGGCCGACCGAGGTCGAGGAGGCGCCGGCCCCCGAACCCGAGCCCGAGACTGCCGTTTCCGAGGCACTTCGGCGGCTCGACGCGCTCGCGACGGCCTTCCCCGCTTCGGCGGACGAACTGGCCCCGTTCTTCGACGAGCTCTCGGACGTGCTGCGCACGTATATCGCGCGCGCCACGGGGGAGCACGCCCTGGAGATGACGTCGTCGGAACTGGTCGCCGCGCTTCGCTCGAGAAGGGACGTCCGGGCCGAACGCGCGGGGGAGATCGATCAGCTGCTGCGGGCCGCCGACCTCGTCAAGTTCGCCGATTTCCGACCCCCGCTGGATCGTGCCGTGTCGGCGCACGGCGCGACGAGGGTTGCCGTCGAACGGTTCGAAGGCGACCGTCGTCCGGCGCTACCCCTCGACACCCCGGAATCCGCCCACCCCGACGAGCCCTTCACCGCACCCCCCCGCTGACGTGCCCTTCGGATCCTACGAATTCGCTCACCCGCACTGGCTGTGGCTGCTGCCGCTGCCGGCGATCGTGCTGGCCTGGCAGTGGGCGATCGAACGCTCGCGGCCCGGGCTTCGCTTCAGTTCGGTAGCCGCGTCGCGCACGGTGCGCCCGACTTGGAGAGTGCGGTTGCGTTTCGTGCCGCCCATCGTCAGGGCGCTCGCCCTCTCGTTCGGAATCCTCGCCCTCGCCCGACCCCAGGAGCGCAACGTCTCCCGGGAGCGGCATGCCGAAGGCGTCGACATCGTCATGGTGCTCGACACGTCCACCTCGATGCGGGCCGAGGACTTCCGCCCGAACCGCTTCGAAGCGGCGCGCCAGGTGGGAGCCGAGTTCATCCGCGGACGCACCAGCGACCGCATCGGCCTGGTGGTCTTCGCCGCCAAGGCCTTCACGCAGGCACCGCTCACGCTCGACTACGACTTCCTGCAGGCCATGCTGGCCGAGGTCGAGGTGGGCGCCATCGAAGACGGAACCGCCATCGGCACCGCGCTCGCCATGGCGGTCAACCGCTTGAAGGACTCCAGGGCTGTCAGCAAGGTGGTGATCCTGCTCACCGACGGGCAGAACAACCGCGGCGAATTGTCGCCCGAGACCGCTGCCGACGTGGCCAAGAGCCTGGGCGTGCGCGTGTATGCCATCGGCGTGGGAGCGCACGGGGAGGCGCCGTTCGTCATCGACCACCCGTTTGCCGGCCGCCAACGCCAGATGGTGAAGGTCGACATCGACGAGAAGATGCTCAACCAGGTCGCCGAGGTTACCGGGGGACGGTATTTCCGGGCCACCAACAACCAGGCGCTGCGCGACATCTACGCCGAGATCGGCGAGCTCGAGAAGACCCGTATCGAGGAGCGGGTGTACACCGACTATGCCGAGCGGTATGCCCGATTCCTCGGGCCTGCCTTCGCCCTGCTCCTGCTGGACCTCCTGCTGGCCCTAACCCTGTTCCGCCGGTTCCCCTGACCATGGCCTGGCTGCACCCGATCCTGCTCTGGACGTTGGCGGCGGTTCCCTTCGTCGTGGGTCTTCACGTCTACGCCTCGCTCGCGCGTCGTCGCGTCGCCCGCACGCTGGGCGACCCCGTGCTCGTCGACCGGCTCGCTTCCGGCATCAGCCCCCGCCGCCGTCGCTGGAAAGGCGCCCTCGCTTCGCTCGGCATCCTGCTCGTCGCGCTGTCCCTGGCCGGTCCGCGCTTCGGCACCCGCCTCCGGGAAGTCACCCGGGAAGGCATCGACCTGGTGATCGCCCTCGACGTGTCGCTCTCGATGACGGCCGAGGACGTCGCACCGAACCGACTCGAGCGCGCGCGCAACGAGATCAAGAAAATGCTCGAAACGCTGCGCGGCGACAGGGTCGGCCTGGTGGTGTTCGCCGGGGACGCCTTCGTCCAGGCTCCGCTGACGACCGACTATTCCGCCCTGCGGCTGTTCCTCGACGTTGCCGACCCGTCCCTGATCCCGACGCCGGGTACCGACTTCTCGGAGGCCCTGCGGGTCTCGTTGCAGGCCTTCAAGGGACCGGCGTCCGGCGGCGAAACCGACGACGAACCCCGTACGCGTGCCCTGCTCTTCGTGTCGGACGGGGAGAACCACGTAGCCGACGTGGACGAGATCCTTGGCCAGGCCCGGGCCGAGGGCGTCGTCATCTTCTCGGCCGGCGTCGGGGAATCCGAGGGCGTGCCGATCCCCATCTACCGGGATGGACGGCGCGTCGACTTCAAGAAGGACCAGTCCGGAGCCGTCGTCACCACGCGGCTCGAGGAAGATGCTCTCCAGGAATTGGCTGGAGAGGGCACCTACTTCCGAATCGCCCGAACGTCCAGCTCGCTGTCCCAGCTCACCACGGCCCTCGAACGCCTCGACCGGACGGAGTTCGGCTCGGAAGCCTTCGAGGAATACGACGACTGGTTCCAGTGGCCGCTGGCGCTCGGTCTCCTCCTCCTCATCGTGGAAGCCGCCGTGCCGGACCGACGTCGCAAGGGGGATCCAGGTCCTTCCTCGGCGGTTGACCGCCGGTACGCCAAGAAGGTCGACGCATGACCCGAATACTCCTGCTCGCGGCCCTGCTCCTCGTGACCGGCGACGACAAGCGCGCCGGCCGGCGCGGCAATGCACATTACGAGGCGGGGCGATACGAGGAAGCCGCGGCCGCGTACCGCGAGGGGCTGACGGCTCTTCCCGATCGCGATCCGGGCCCGGTGTCGTCCGGCCTGATGAACAACCTCGGTGCCGCGCTGTACCGGCAGGGTGATTTCGAAGGTGCCTTGACCGCTTTCACGGGCGGGGCCGCGCTGTCCGATTCGCCGGGCGACCTGGCGCGTGCTTCGTACAACGCCGGCAACGCGTCATTCCGCAAGGACGACCTCGACGGGGCCCTGGCCCACTACCGGCGGACTCTCCTTCGGGATCCGTCCGACGCGGCCGCCCGCTTCAATTACGAGTACGTGAAGCGGAAGAAGCAGGAACAGCAGGAGAACCAGCAGCAGCAGGACCAGCAGCAGCAGGACCAGGAGCAGGACCAGGAGCAGCAGCAGCAGGAGCAACAGCAACAGCAGGACCAGCAGCAGCAGGATCAACAGCAACAGCAGGAGCCACAGAATCCGGAGGACCTGAGCCGTCAGGAAGCCGAGCGGCTGCTCGAAGCGCTGGAGAATGAGGAGGAGCAACTGCTGCGCCAGGTCCAGAAGATGAAGTCCCGCCCGCGCAGGGTGGAGAAGGATTGGTAGTGCCTGTCGCCCGGAACCCCGCCATGGCGCGCTTCGCTCGATGGGCGTTTCTCGTCGCCCTCCTCTCGTGCAGATCGGTGGCCGCCCAGGATGTGCGGGTACTGGCCTCGGTCGATCGCAATACGGTGGGTATGGACGAGACCGTGACCTATACCCTCGAGATCCAGGGTTCGGGCATCGGGGCCGTGGTGCGACCCGAACCCCCGGACGCCGAAGGCCTGGTCCTGTCGCAGCCGTTTCCCTCGCAGTCTTCCCAGACCTCGATCGTCAACGGCGTCGTCAGCCAGAGCATCGGCTTCACGTGGTACCTGCGGCCGGTCCGGGAGGGCAACGCGCGCATCGCGCCCGTCCGCGTCCGGGTGGGCGACCGCGACTTCGTTTCCGAGGCCATCGCGGTCAAGGTGGTGCCCCACGGATCCGGTCGTCCGCCGGCCGCCCGCCAGGATCCGTTCGCCGCGTTCCGCACCCCCACGCTCGATCCGGGCGCGCCGGCACCGGCCGCCGCGCCCGCCGCCGCGGACCACTTCATCCGGGTGACACCGAGCAAACCCGCGGCGCTG
>JANJTM010000078.1 GCA_024711125.1 Rhodothermales bacterium | reverse complement strand
CCTTCCACCGACCCCTCATATGGTTGTAGTAATCTTCCGCAACGCTGGGTTCATTCGTCACACCACCCCCATTGTTGTAGTAGAGTACTGTCGTGACCGGGACGTTTTTATAGCCCGGCACGACGGTGGGACCGTCCCGGGCACTCGAGCCCGGGGATGCCACGAGCGCCCCCTGGAAGACGTCCCAGCCCAGGGCGGGCGGCGGCGTGCCATAGCCCTCCCCGCCCCCATCGAAATTGTCGGAATTCCAGACATACCCGAGCCCGAGCGTCGAGTCGCTGCCGACCCAGTCGTCGCCGAAATCCCCCATGTCGGGGTCGGCGAAAATGCTGACGTAGGCGTCCTCGAGCGGCGAGGCGCCCTTCTTGGTGATCGTATAGCGATAGAAGGTGGCGTTGCCGACCGCGCCCGGCTCGTCGAAGGCGAACGCGAGCCCCTGCACCTCGACGCCCACGGGGGGGCCACCCGAGGAGGTGTGGGCGTTGCCCATGTCGTTCATCACCCACCAGATCATCTGGTCGCCGAGGAACGAGGGGCGCTCGCCCGCGGCGAGGTCGATCAGGCGGTCCTGCCGCGCGGTGAGGGGCAGGACCGAGAGGTCGATTTCGTGGCCGGCGGCGTCGATGGTCGGGGCGCCGAGCCCGCTCGGCCAGTCGGCGAGGTCGGGCGGGGCCGTGCCGGTCGCCTCGAAAGCCTCGACATCGGCCTTCGACACCTTGAAGAGCCGATCATACGGCGCGCAGTCGGCGGGCGGATTGCCTGCCTCGTCCAGCGGACCCGGCCAGAACTCGTAAGGCCCGTAACGAGTGCCGGCCATGCGCAGCGTGCCGTCCACCATACCGCCGATGAAGAAGCCCTGGGCGAAAACGGCGTTGGACGTGGTGCCCTTCGGCACGTTGTACACGTGCGGCTCGCCCCGGTAGAAGAGAGCACCGTTGTTGAGGATTCGAGCGCGAACGTTGCCGATGTCGAGGTAGGCGTCGGCGAGACCGGGGGAGCACGTCCCGACGATCTGGGCTTCGGTCGCCGTCGCGAGGCCCGACCAGAGCACGAGTCCGATGAGTGCGCGCTTCATTTCAGCAGCACCACGGATTTGACGTCGAGCCGTCCCCCTGCCGCCAGCCTCACGAAATACACCCCACTGGCGAGCCGCGACCCATCAAACTGCACAGTATGCCACCCCGCCGACCGCCGCGCCCCCGCGTCGATCACCGCAACCCTCCGCCCCAGCACGTCCACGACGTCTACCGTCGCGACGGCATCGGCCGGCAGCCCGAATCGAATGGTCGCCAACGGGTTGAAGGGATTTGGCCAGATCGCGTCGAGCGCAACGGAGGTCGGGAGTTCGCCGTCCATGGAAACCGCCGTTCCGCCGGCCACCGTCACGACCCATGGCTGAGACCAGCCGGCATCCGCACTTCCGACCCGCCACCACCAGGTGCCGGGAGGAACGGATATCGCTTCGCCCGCCGAACGGGGTGGCGGCAGGTCGACGATCGGATCCGCGAAATCGGCGTGAGCCGCGAACTGGATACCCACACCGACGTCCGCCTGCGCGGTCCACCAGAACCGGCCCTCGCCCGAGACGACGTGGCCGCCAGGCGACGGCGCCGCCAGGATCGGACGCTCCGCTCTGACGGTCGAGATCCGGAAAGTCGTGCCCGTTTCCGGGTGCGGCGCCGGATAGGGCGGCGCCGTTCCGCAGTTCTCGCAAACGAAGACGAGGTCTCGGAGCACGATCGGGCCGAGATCCCGAGAGCCGGCAACCCACGCCTCGTAGTCTCCTTCACCCGGCGCGCCGCCGCCCCCTTCCGGCAGGTAGAGGCTGATCGCGTCGGTGATCGGATCGTTGGCGCTGCTCGAGATCGCATGGTCGCCACCGATGTCGAATACCCGCGGCGTGTTGGCATCGTCGAGGACCGGCAGCACCCGGATATCGTCGGAAGGGTCGTCGGGCGTATTCCGCCCGGTGCGCCACACTTCGAACGGGACCGACATGAACGTCCCGTCCTGTCGCAGCGCCTTTCCGCCCCGCAATGTGAACCGGACCTCCCAATCCGAGGCCGCCAACGCGCCGCTCATGCCCTGCCCTCCGGTCGATACGGCGGTGAACGAGGTCGGGGCCGAAAGAGGGCCGAACGGAATGCCCGCACCTTTCGCGTGGATGCCCCACGCGACCCTTGCCGTCGTCTGCTGCCGGTTCACATCGGGGCGGTTGCCCCCGCAGGCCCGGAGCGGGAATCCCGACGAACTGTACGCGAACGCCCCGCACTCGGGCGGATCCAGCGGTCCCGCCGCGTTCGAGATCACCGCGAAATCCTGGATCACGGTGCCGAAGACCGTCTCGCCCGTGGTGAAGGAGTGGGCATCGGACCAGGGCCCCGGCGTCTCGTCCCGCCCGATGCCCCGGATGCGCCACCAGACCCGGGTGTGCGGCGCGATCACGAGATCGGTGGAGTTGGAGTACACCACGTCCGTCGGCGACCCGAAAGACGGCTCATAGTCCCATTGCATCCGACAGTACACCGCGTCCGGCGGGCACTCCCATTCGAGGTGCGACCGCAGCGGCTGGCCGGTCACGCCGTCTCCGGGGACGCCGGACAGCACGGGCTTTGCCGGCGTCTCCGGCACCGAGGGCCATTCCGTGAACCACGAGTCGACGAAGGCCTGCAGCGCGACGTCCGCCTCCTTCAGTGCCGTCACCGAGTCGAAGTGGTCCTTGCCCCGGCCGTAGACGACGCCCCAGAGAATCTCCTGTTCGCCCCCCGGATCGATCGAGAAGGGTCCCGAAGAGATCACGAACTTCCGGTCGCCGGGCGGAATTCGCCCTCCCTGGCCGTCCGAATAGCATTCGGTCCAGTACCCGCAGTTCGCCGCGTCCCCGCTGTACACGAAGCGCACAGGGGTCGTCGAGTATTCCCGGGCATTCCCGCCCTCGACGAAGGGCTTGCCATCTTTCCAGAATCCCGTCAGGTAGTTGAAGAAGTCGACCGCAACACTGGGTTCCTCCGTCACACCACCCCCATTGTTGAAGTAGACCGCCGTCGTTACCGGGACATTTCGGTAGCCCGGTACGAGGCGGGGCCCGGCGCGGGCGTTCGAGCCCGGCGACGGCACGAGCGGACCCTGGAAGAGGTCGTAGCCCACGGCGGGCGGCGGCGTGCCGAAGCCCTCGCCGCCCCCGTCGAAATTGTCGGAATTCCACGCGTAGGCCAGCCCCAGGGTGGAATCCGTACCGATCCAGTCGTCGGCGAAGTCACCCATATCGGGGTCGGAAAAGAGACCGACAAACGCGCCGGTGAGCGCCTGCGGACCCTTCTTCAGGATCCGATACCGGTAAAACGTAGCGTTTCCGACCGCGCCCGGTGCCTCGAACGCGAAAGCGAGACCGTGGACCTCGATGCCGACCGGAGAGGCCTTGCTGCGATCATGGATGTTTCCCATGTCGTTCATCACCCACCAGATCATCTGGTCGCCGAGGAATGCAGGGCGCTCCCCGGCCGATAGGTCGATTCGACGGTCCCGCCGCTCGGCCAGGGGTTCGTCAGACAGATCTATCTCCTTCCCGGCCGCATCGACGGTCGGCGCCCCGAGCCCGGTAGGCCAGTCGGCGAGATCGGGCCCAGCCGTGCCGGTCGCTTCGTACGTCTCGACATCGGCCTTGGACACCCTGTAGAGCCGGTCGTACGCCGCGCAGTCAGCGGGCGGGTTTCCGCCCTCGTCCAGCGGCCCCGGCCAGAACTCGTAGGGCCCGTAGGTCGAAGCGGCCAAACGCAGCGTGCCGTCCACCATGCCCGCGATCCACAGACTGCCGGCGAAAAGGGCGTTCGACACACTCCCCTTCGGCACGTTGTATACGTGCGGCTCCCCACGGTAGAAGAGGTTTCCGTTGTTGAGGATTCGAGCGCGAACGTTGCCGATGTCGAGGTACGCGTCGGCAAGCGCGGGCGAGCAGGTTCCGACCGTTTGGGCGTCGGCAGCCGTCGATATGACCGCCCATGCAAGGAGTCCGATGAGTGCGCGCTTCATTTCAGCAGCACCACGGACTTGACGTCGAGCCGTCCCCCCGCCACCAGCCGCACGAAATAGACCCCGCTGGCGAGCCGCGACCCGTCAAACTGCAGGCTGTGCCACCCCGCCGCGCGACGGCCGCCCGCCTCCAGAACCGCGACCCGCCGCCCGAGCACGTCCAAGACATCCACGGTCGCGACGGCATCGGCCGGCAGCCCGAATCGTATGGTCGCCAACGGGTTGAAGGGATTCGGCCAGATCGCGTCGAGCGAGAATTCGGTCGGAAACTCGCCCCCCGCTTCGACCGCCGTCGCGGGTACGAACTGGACCTGCCAGAGATCTGACCAGCCGAAGTGGTCGCTACCGACCCTCCACCAGTACACGCCGGGGCCCGGGACGGGAACGGCCGATCCGGAGCGGGCCGCCGAGTACGTTGCTGCCGGGGCCGACAGAGGATCGGTACGGAACTCCAGGTCGACCGTTAGCCCCTCCGAAGCGTTCCACCAGAACCGCACCGAGTCGCTGTGCACGACGGCTCCGTCGCCCGGAGCGGCCGGAATGGGGGTGGGCGGCATTCCGGTGACAATCCGGAAGGTCGTTCCGATTTCGGGATGCTCCTGCGGGTAGGGCGGCGCGGTTCCGCAGTTGAAGCACACGAAAACCTGGCGCGCGGCTATTTCGCGGGCACCCCCGGTCCCAGCGAAGTAGGCATCGTAACCGGCTTGGCCGGGCGATTGATCGTCGGGCAGGAGCCAGTCTACCCAGTCCGTCGTCGGATCGTTCGCCCCGCCCGAAATCGCGTGATCCTTTCCGGTGTCGAACCGGCGCGCGGTCGTGCCCGCGCCGCAGGCCGCCTCGCAGACGACGGGGACGAGCCGCACGTCGTCCGACGGATCGCCCGGCGTGCCGATGCCCGTGCGCCACAGCTCGAAGGGCACGTCCATCACGTCGCCCCCGTCGTACAGGCGCATGGCCTTGCCGCCCGAGGCCGTGAAACGCCACTCGTAGTCGTACGGAAGCAGCACCGTGCTCGAACCGGTGGCCGCCCGGGATCCCCAACCGCGACCGAGGTAGGAGGCGTTGTCGCTCTCCGGTCCGAACGGGATCTGGGCGCCGCCGGCATGGATGCCCCACGCCCGGCTTGCTGCAGTCTGTTGTCGCGACGCGTTCGGCCGGTCGCTTCCGCAGGTCGACGGAAATCGCGAACCGTTGAACGTGAATACCGCGCACTCGGGCGGGTCGAGCGGACCAGCACCGTTCGAGACGGTCTGGAAGTCCCGGATGGTACTCGGAAAGGCGGTATCGCCGACGTGCACCGCAAACGGCGTGCTCCAAGGGCCCGCCACGTCGTCCCTGCCGATTCCCCGGACGCGCCACCAGTAGTTCTTGTCGGGTTCGAGGTCGACCGTCAGGGTCGTGCCCATGGCCTCAGCGACAACCGAGGCGAAACGAGGGTCTTCGGCGACCTGCAGCTGGCAGAAAAACACCTGCGTCGGGCAGTCCCAGACGAAGGTCGTGCGCGGCGGCTGCCCCGGCGCCCCGTCTGCGGGGGACAGGAGCGTCGGAATCGACGTCGGAGCTTCGGGCGCCTCGGGCCATTCCGTGAACCACGAGTCCACGAAGCGCTGCAGCGCCACGTCGGCCTCCTTCATCGCGGTCACCGAGCGGAAGTGGTCCTCGCCTCGCGCGTACACCATGCCGACCAGGATCCGCTGGGTTGCCCCCGCCTCGATCCGGAAAGGGCCCGACGAAATCACGAACCGCCGGTCACCGGGGGAAATCTTGGCGCCCTGTCCGTCCGCGTTGCACTCGGTCCAGTACCCGCAGTTCGCCGCGTCGCCGCTGAACATGAAGCGCGTCGGGATCGTCGAGAAATCGCGACCGTTGCCCCCCACGGTGACGGGTATACCGTCCTTCCACCGACCCCTCATATGGTTGTAGTAATCTTCCGCAACGCTGGGTTCATTCGTCACACCACCCCCATTGTTGTAGTAGAGTACTGTCGTGACCGGGACGTTTTTAGAGCCCGGCACGACGGTGGGGCCGTCCCGGGCGCTCGAGCCGGGAGACGCCACGAGCGCCCCTTGGA
>JANJTM010000058.1 GCA_024711125.1 Rhodothermales bacterium | reverse complement strand
GGCGGGGCGGCGGGGTGCGGCGGCGCAGCGGCAGGGTGCGGCGGCGGGGTGCGGGGTGCGGCGGGCACCTGGCTTCCGCCATTCCCGTTCGCGGGACGCCCTCAACGGCCCGATTTGGAAAATCCGCCCCTTTTTACACGTTGAAACGCTTCAAATCGGACGAATATGTCGAGAAACGCCCCGAATTCGACATATTCGGGCGCTAAACGGGTCACTTATGTGGAATTTCGCCCCGGATTCCACATCGCGTCGCTATTGGCCACGTCTCTGGGCGGAATCATGCCGACATCCCGCGGTCGACGCCCCCGAACAAGGCACTGACCCGCGCAGCGCAGACTCGACACAGCCTCGCCCCGGACCTTCGACGACCGACAGGGTGCCCCCGCAACTTCCGCCCGCCCCACACCGGATCCTTAAACACCGCCGTCGCGTTCGATCGGGAATTTACCCTGCCGTATGCGATTCCCTGTCGCCGAGCGCACCGCCGCGTTGATCCGGGCGCTCCCCAAGACCGAAACCCACCTCCATATCGAAGGCTCGCTCCCCTTCGAGCTACTCCACCGGATACGTCCCGACCTGTACCCCGAGCCGCCCGAGTCCTGGGCCCAGGACTTCCGCTTCCCGGACTTCCGCACGTTCGAGAAGGGCCTGCTGGCGATGGCCGGCCACTGGTTCACAAGCCCCGACCGCTACCACGAGGCCGCCTCGGTGCTCTTCACGCGGCTGCGCGACGAGCACAACGTGCGGTACATCGAGACGAGCTTCGCCTCGGGCATGATGGAGTTCGGCGGAATGGACGGGCGGGCGACCGCCGAGGCCATCCGCACGGCCGCGCCCGAGGGCGTCGAGGTGCGCGTGCTGATGGGCATCCACCACGTGGGCTACCACGAGGGCACGAAGGACTGGATCGACGCGTCCCTGCACTGGCCGCATCTCGACGGCATCGACCTGCACGGGCCCGAAACGGCGCCCGTCGGGCCGTGGGCGGCCGACCTGTGGGCACGGGCGCGGGCCCAGGGGCTCATCACCAAGGCCCACGCGGGCGAGTTCGACGGGCCGGCGTTCGTCGGCCGCGTGGTCGACGAGCTCGGCGTCCGGCGCGTGCAGCACGGCGTGCGCGCGATCGAGGACCCCGAACTGCTCCATCGCCTCGCCGAGCTCGACGTCACCTTCGACGTCTGCCCGGTCTCGAACGTGAAGCTGGGAGTCGTGTCGTCGTACGACGCGCATCCGATCGGACGGCTGATGGATGCGGGTATCCGCTGCACGGTCTCCACCGACGATCCGTTGGTGTTCGGAAGCACCTTGCAGGACGAGTACGAACTGCTGGCCTCCCGTCTCGGCTTCGACGACGAGCGCCTGGCGCGCATCGCGAGGGCGGGCTTCGAGGTCGCGTCGGTCGACCCCGCGTGGCGCGAGGACCGTCTGGCCGAGATCGACGACCTGCTGGACGCCCGCGCCGAGGCGGCCTGACGGTCGTCGGCGGGTCGCCCCGGCGCGCGACCATGGCCGCCCCGGCTTGCACCCCGCGCGCGCGTGCCTGACCTTTGGGCAGCACGAGACCCGCACGCGCCATGCCCGACCGTCGTCGTTTCCTGAAATCCTCGGCCCTTGCCGCCGGAGGACTTGCCGCGAGCGCCGCCTGGCCCTCGATCCTGCATGCCCGGCGCCCCGCGAACCAGGTCGTCGTGGCCGTCATGGGGGTCAACTCCCGGGGCGCCGTGCTGGCCGAGTCGTTCGCCCGCCAGGAGGACTGCGAGGTCGCCTACGTCTGCGACGTGGACGTCCGCGCGGCCGAAAAGACGGCCCAGGCGCTTTGGACGGCCGCCGACGGGCGCGAGCCCGCGCAGTCGCGCCGCCCCGAGGTGATCGCCGACGTCCGGCGCGCGCTCGACGATCCGGACGTGGACGTGCTCGTGATCGCCGCCCCGGACCACTGGCACGCCCCCGCCGCGCTCATGGCGATGAAAGCCGGCAAGGACGTCTACGTCGAGAAGCCCTGCGGACACAACGCCCGCGAATGCGAGATCCTCGTCGAGGCGCAGGCCCGCTATGGCCGGGTCGTGCAGATGGGCAACCAGCAGCGCAGCGCGCCCGAGTCGATCGAGGTCATCCAGGCGATTCACGAGGGGCTGATCGGAAGGCCGTACTTCGCCCGCGCCTGGTACGCCAATACGCGCGGAAGCATCGGGCACGGCCAGGCTGCGCCCGTGCCCGAGTGGCTCGACTGGGAGCTCTGGCAGGGTCCCGCCCCCCGCACCGGGTACCGGGACAATGTCGTGCACTACAACTGGCACTGGTTCCGCCACTGGGGAACGGGCGAGATCTGCAACAACGGCACGCACGAGCTCGACGTCTGCCGTTGGGCGCTGCAGGTCGCGTATCCGACCCGCGTGACCTCGTCCGGTGGGCGCTACCACCATTCCGACGACTGGGAATTCCCGGATACGCACCTCGCGACCTTCGAATTCGACGACGCCAAGCAGATCGTGTGGGACGGGCGCTCGTCGAACGGCTACCCCCTGTTCGGCCGCGGCCGCGGCGCGATCATCCAGGGCACGGACGGTACGGTCCTGCTCGACCGCGACGGCTACATCGCCTACGACCTCGACAACCGCGAGAAGGCCCGCCGGCTCGTGTCGCAGGCCGAGGCCTCGATGGATACCCGGGGCGGAGGCGACATGACCGACCTGCACATCGCCAATTTCCTCGAGGCGGTCCGGGGCCAGGGCCGCCTGAACGCGCCCATCCACGAAGCCGCGCGCAGCGTCATCCTCTGCCACGTCGGCAACATCGCCCAGCAGACCGGCCGCGCCCTTCGCTGTGACCCTTTTTCCGGGCGCATCGTCGGCGACGACGAGGCGATGGCCTCGTGGGATCGCTCCTACGAACCCGGTTGGGAACTGACCGTCTGAACTGCCAACCCGCGAAATAGCCTGCCTCATGAAGCGTCCGCCCGTACTCCTGCTCCTCTCGATCCTCGTCGCCGGCACCGTCGCCGCGCAACCCCGGCCCGACCGTCGCCCCATCCCGTATCCGCTCATCCCCTCCCCGCAGCTCGCGCAGGCGATGGAGAAGGGCACGCGCACCGCGACCGGACAGCCCGGGCCGAACTACTGGATGAACGAGGCCGCCTACACGATCGAGGCCTCGCTCGACCCGAAGACCTCGATCGTGAGCGGAACGTCCCAGGTCGTCTACCGCAACAACTCGCCCGACGCCCTTCCGCAGATCCTCGTGCATCTGCACCAGAACGTCTACGCACCGGGCGTCGTGCGCAACCGCATGGTCGAGGTCACCGGCGGCGTCGATCTGAAGTCCGTCTCATTGAACGGTTCGGTGCTCACCCCCTCCGACAATCCCCGCCAGAGCCCCTATTCGGTGCGCGGAACGATCCTGACGATCCGCCTGCCCGAGCCGCTGGCGCCCGGGGCATCGACGACGCTCGGGTTCGCGTGGAGCTTTCGCGTGCCGGACGCGGGCACGTTCCGCAACGGGACCGACGGCGAGGCATGGTACGTGGCCTACTGGTATCCGCAGGTCGCAGTCTATGACGACGTCAACGGGTGGAAGGCCGACCCGTACATGGGCGAAGGCGAGTTCTATGCCGATTTTGCGTCGTTCGACGTGAAACTCACCGTCCCGGAGGGCTTCACGGTCGCCGCGACGGGCACGCTGGAGAACGCTTCGGACGTATGGTCCGAGCAGTCGGTCGCCCGGCTCGAGGCGGCCGTCGCCAACCCCGAGGCCATCGTGCGGGTGGTCGACGAGGAGGACCTCGGCCAGGCGACACAGGACGCGAAGAACGACCGGCTGACGTGGCACTTCCGCGCAGACCGGGTGCGGGACTTCGCCTGGGGCACGAGCGCGCGGTACCTCGTGGACGCCACCGTGGCCGAGACGGGCGCGGGCTCCTCGATGATCTACTCGTTCTGGCGCCCCGGCACGGGCTGGGAGCGCAGCGCCGAGTTCGTCAAGTTCACGATCGAGTATCTGTCGCGGACCTTCTTTCCGTACCCGTACCCGCACATGACCGCCGTCGAGGGTCCGTTGGGCGGAGGCATGGAGTACCCGATGATGACACTGATCGGGCGGTCGCGCAGCGAACGCGGGCTCTTCGGCGTCACGTTTCACGAGACCGCCCACATGTATTTCCCGATGATCGTCGCGACCGACGAGAAGGAGAATACGTGGATGGACGAGGGGCTGACTTCCTTCAACACGGCCGAGGGCGAAGCCGAGTTCTGGGGCGAGGACCCGTGGCCCGGCGAATCGCGCGGATACCTGTCGATCGCCGGCACCGGCATGGAATACGAATCCCGCCGCCACGCCGACCGGTACCCCGTTTTTCAGTCGGCCCGTGGCATCGCGGCCTACACCAAGCCCGCCGTCGCCCTGCACGCACTGCGCGGCATCGTCGGAAACGACGTGTTCTACAAGGCCTTCCGCGAGTACGCGAACCGCTGGGCGTGGAAGCACCCCCAGCCGGAGGACCTCTTCAACACGTTCGAAGACGTCGTCGGCGAGGATCTCGACTGGTTCTGGCGCACGATGTTCTACGAGACCTGGACCCTCGACCACGCGATCGCGTCGGTCGTCGACGAGGACGGCCAGACGCGGGTTACGGTGCGGGATGAGGGGCTCTCCCCGTTCCCGGTCCTTTTGCGGGCCACGTACGCCGACGGCACCACTTCGGAGACCCGGATGGGCGTGGAGGCCTGGATGGCGGGCCACTGGGAGCAGTCGAAGCTCCTGCCCCGCTCCGGCGTGGTCAAGGTCGAGCTCGATCCCGGCGGATTCCTGCCCGACGTCAAGCGGGACAACAACATCTGGACGAAGTGAGCGGCGGAGTCTACCTTCGGCGCACCCCAACCAACCGCCCGGAGGTTTCCCCATGGACGTGACCTTTGCCCAACTCTTCGTTCCCGCCCTCGCCGCCGCGGTCCTCGTCTGGATCGGCAGCGCCGTCATGCACATGGTACTGCCCCATCACAAGGGCGACTACGGCAAGGTGCCCGACGAGGACGGCGTGCAGGCCCTGCTTCGCGCCGGCGGCACGAAGCCCGGCATGTACCACTTTCCGCACATGTCGACGCCTGACGCCATGAAGAACCCGGCGTTCGTCAAGAAGTGCGACGACGGCCCGGTCGGCGTGCTGCTCGTAGGCCCGAACGGCATGCCCAACATGGGCAAGCTGCTCGGCCTGCAGTTCGCGTACTGCTTCGTGGTTTCGCTCGTGGCGGGCTACGTCGCCCACATCTCGCTCGGCGGGGGCGCCGATTACATGACCGTATTCCGCGTGACGGCCACCGTGGCGTGGATCGCCTACGCCGCCGCGCACGTCTCGGCCTCGATCTGGTGGTTCCAGTCCTGGTCGGTCACCTTCAAGTTCATCGTCGACGGGTTGGTGTACGGCCTGCTGACGGGCGGCGCCTTCGGCTGGCTCTGGCCGTCCTGATCGCGGCCCGGCGATTCGCGATCGCCGCTTGGCACGTCGCATCGGGGACCCGGACGCAAGTCGTTCCGGGTCCCCGATCCGTTTCGGCGCCTCCGTCGTAGATTGCCGGCAGCACCCGCGGCGCCACCCGCCCCATCATGAAGTCCCTCTCCGATCTCTTCGACCGCAACCGCGCCTGGGCCGACCGGATGCGCACGAAGGACCCGGAGTTCTTCACCCGCCTCACGAAGATCCAGAAACCGAAGTACCTCTGGATCGGGTGCTCCGACAGCCGCGTGCCGGCGAACGAGATCGTCGATGTGCTGCCGGGCGAGATGTTCGTGCACCGCAACGTCGGCAACCTCGTGGTGCACACCGACATGAACGCCCTGTCGGTGCTCCAGTACGCGGTCGAGATCCTCGGCGTCGAGCACGTGATCGTCTGCGGGCATTACGGCTGCGGCGGCGTGACGGCCGCCCTCGACCTCGAGCGCCACGGTCTCATCGACCACTGGCTGATGCACATCTGGGACGTGTATCGCCGCCACAAGAACGAACTCGACGCGCTGCGCGACCACGACAAGAAGCTGCGGCGGCTCTGCGAGCTCAACATCCTGGCGCAGCTCTACAACGTCTGCGAGTCCAACACGCTGCAGGACGCGTGGGCCCGCGGACAGCGCGTGCACGTGCACGGCTGGGTCTACGACCTCGCGGACGGACGCCTGCGCGACCTGGGGCAGACCGTGTCGGGCCCCGAAGACTGGCTGCGGCGCAGGTAGCGGGCCGCGTTCCGACCGCCGCGTTCGAGGGCGGGTCGGCCGCGCGTCAGCGCCCCAGCACCTTCGCCAGGGCCTTCAGCAGCCGGTCGGCCGTCTCGGAGCGCGCGTTGTAGCCCATCAGACCGACGCGCCACACCTTGCCGGCGAGCTGCCCTAGTCCGCCCGAAATCTCGATGTCGTGGTCGTCGAGCAGCTGGCGGACCACGCCGCGGGCATCGACGCCCTCCGGCACCCGGACGGTCGTCAGGCTCGGTACGCGGAACTCGGGCGCGACATGGCACTCGAGCCCCATGTCCGAGAGCCCCTCCCACAGGTGCTCGGCCGCCGCGCGGTGCCGCGCCCAGCGCGCCTCGAGCCCCTCCTCGCACACGATGCGCAGCGATTCCCGCATCGCGTAGACCATGTTGATCGGCGCCGTATGGTGATACGCGCGGTCGGCGCCCCAGTACTTCGAAAGCAACGTGTAGTCGAGGTACCACGAGCGCACGGGCACCTTGCGACGCGCGAGCTTGTCCATCGCACGCGGCGAAAACGTGAGCGGAGCCACCCCGGACGGCGCCGCCATGCACTTCTGCGAGCCCGAGTAGGCCACGTCCACGCCCGAGGCATCGAGCAGCAGCGGAACCCCGCCGAAACTCGTCACCGAGTCCACGAGCAGCAGGCAGTCGTTCGCGTGGCAGAGCGCACCGAGCCCGTCCAGGGGCTGCAGCACGCCCGTCGACGTCTCGGCATGCACGACCGCGAGCACCGCCGGACGGTGCGTCTCGACGGCCGCCGCCAGGGTTTCGTGCGGAAATGCCTCTCCCCAAGCCACTTCCAGGCGCTTCACGTCGGCGCCGTACCGGGCAGCCATCTGCGCGATGCGGTCTCCGAAATAACCCGCGACCGCCACCACGACCACGTCCCCCGGCTCGACCGCGTTCGCGACCGCGGCTTCCATTCCGGCCGTGCCCGTGCCCGAGATCAGCAGCGTATGCTCGTTTTCGGTCTGCCAGGCATAGCGCAGCATCTCCCGGATGTCGTCCATCACCCGCAGGAACGTCGGGTCCAGGTGCCCCACCGTGCGACCCATGAGCGCCTGCATCACGCGCGGGTTCGGATTGGACGGCCCAGCGCCGAGCAGCAGCCGGTTGGGCATGTCGAGAGCGCCTGCGGCGAGGCGGTGAGCGTCAGAGATCATCGGGATCGGAATGGGGTCGCGGAACGGGCACCAAGATACCTCATGCCCGCCGGGGCACCGTCTCCCGCATGAGGAATCCCGCCACCAGCCCCGACCCCGCCGTCAGCCCCGCCACGACCAGGATGGCGGTCGCCAGCCCGAACGCGTCGGCGACCAGCCCCGCTCCCAGCGCCCCGACGACGTACCCCCCGTCGCGCCAGAGCCGGTACACGCCCACCGATGTCGCGCGCCACGACGGATGCGCCACGTCGCTGATCACGGCGACGAACGTGGGATAGACGCAGGCGGTGCCGATTCCGAGCAGCACCATCGCGGTCGCTAGCGCCGGCACCGCGGCGGCCGAAGCCAGCACGACCAGCCCGACCGACTGGACGAGCATTCCGCCCACGATGAGCGGCTTGCGGCCGAGACGGTCCGACGCGTGGCCGGTGACCAGCTGGAAGAGCCCCCACGTGGCCGGGTAGAGCGCGGCCAGCCATCCGACGGCGGCCACCCCCTGCCCCATCGACACCATGAGGATCGGCGCGAGTCCCCAGACGACCCCGTCGTTGAGGTTGTTCGCGAGGCCGGCCTGGCTGATCGAAAAGAGCGTGCGGTCGCGCCAGCTCGTGAGGAGCAATACGTGGCGGAAGGAGGCCGCTTCCGCAGGCGCGTGGTGTTGGGCCGACTCCACGTCGGCGTGGCCGCGCGTTTCGCGAAGCGGCCAGATCGAGAGCGCGAAGCCCGCCACGGCGCAGACCTGGGCCAACACGAACGGCGCCGGACGCAATCCGTAGGCCGCCGCGAGGTACCCGGCCGCGAGCGCGGCGGCCGCCACGGCCCCGTACCCGACCGCTTCGTTGAGCCCCATCGCAAGGCCCCTCTGCCGCGGGCCCACCAGGTCGATTTTCATGATCACCGTCGTGGACCACGAGAGGCCCTGGTTGAACCCCAGCAGCACGTTCGCGAAAACCACGACGTTCCAGGAGTCGGCGGTGGCGAGCAGCCAGGGCACCGGCAGCGCGAAGAGCCATCCGATGAGCAGGACGGGTTTCCGCCCGAAACGATCCCCGGCGAGGCCAGCAATGAGGTTCGCCGTGGCCTTGGCGGCCCCGAACGAGGCGACGAACGCGAGGAGCGCGGTGCGGGACGCGACGCCGAACTCGGCTTCGCTCAGCAGCGGCAGGATCGAGCGCTCCACCCCCACGACCGCGCCGATGAAGGCGTTGATCGCGAGCAGGAGTGCGAACTGGCGCCAGTTTTCGCGCAGTCCCAGGATCGGCGGTTTCGGCATGGTGCAGAAGGTCCGGGTTTGCGCTTGTTCTTCCGCTCGCGTACCGTCGGCTTCACGTCTTGTTCATGTGCCCCCCCACCGAGGTAACCCCATGCGCCCCCTGCTCCTGATCCTCGCGCTCCTCGTCGCGCCCAGTGTCCATGCCCAGGTCACCGTCATCCGCGCCGGACACGTCGTCGACGTCGCCGCCGGCCGCGCCGTCCCGAACCAGTCGATCCTCGTGCGGGACGGCGTCATCGAGGCCGTCGGGCCCAACCTCGCCGTGCCCGCCGGCGCCGAGGTCATCGATCTCTCGGGCTCGTACGTGCTGCCCGGACTCATCGACGCGCACACCCACGTTGGGGTCACGGAGCTGCCGGGCGCGAAGAACAACGACTACGGATCGTACTACATCGGCTCCCTCATCGAGGACACGGCGTACCGCGCCGTCCAGGGCACGATGCAGGCGCGCGCCTACCTCGAGGCCGGTTTCACCTGGATCCGCGACACCGGCAACAACGGTTCGTACGGCGATGTCGCCGTCAAGCGCGCCATCGAAGGCGGATGGATTCCGGGGCCGAACATGTCCGTCGCGGGCATCATGATCGCGCCGTACGGCGGCCAGTTCCAGATGCAGCCCGAGAAGCCCGATCTCGGCAACCCCGAGTACACCTACGCCGATACGCAGGACGAAATCCGCCTCGCCGTGCGCAAGAACATCCATTTCGGCGCGACCACGATCAAGCTCATCGTCGACAACCAGCCGTATTACTATTCGGCGGAAGACGTGCGCGCGGCCGTCGAAGAAGCCGGCGCGGTCGGCGTCAAGGTCATGGCCCACGCCACGAGCGACGAGGGCATGCGGAACGCGATCCTGGGCGGCGTCGCCTCGATCGAGCACGGATTCCAGCCTTCGGACGAGACCTTGAAGCTGATGGTCGAACACGGCACGTACCTGGTCGGAACTGATTTTCCGAAATCGTTCTCGGAGCGTCGCTACCCGGCGACGCTCGAGCGCAACCGCCGGGCGTTCGCGGCCGGCGTGAAGATGGCCTTCGGGTCGGACGTCGTTTACTACCGCGAGGGCTGGACGAAGGGCGAGCTCGTGCTCGAGTTCACCGACACGTACAAGGATTCGGGCTTTCCGAACGACTACATCCTGCGCATGATGACCATGAACGCGGCCGACCTGATCGGCGTCAAGGCGGGCGAGGTGAAGGCGGGCTTCGAAGGCAGCCTGGTCGCGGTCGCGGCGAACCCGCTGGACGACATCACCGCGCTGCGCAACGTCTCGTTCGTCATGAAGGACGGGGTGGTCTACAAGCGGAACGGCGAGTTCCGATTCGACCTCCCGCGCACGCTCGACAACCCGTACCGCAAGCCGCAGCGGGGGAACCTGTTCCGGCGGTAGGGCCTTCGCTCGCTGCCGTGGGCACGGGTCGCGGACCCGGGTCGTGGACCCGGTTCGCTATTCCGGGGGGACAAAAGGGTGCAGAATTGGAATTTCGGCCCCCTTTTACATGTTGAAACGTTTCAATACAGCCAAATATGTCGAAAATCGGCCGTTTTTCGATGTTTTTGGCCCCAAAAACGGGGGAATATGTCGACTTTCGGCCGTTTTTCCACTTTGCGCCCCCACGTGCGGGAGAAAACGTCGACTTTCGGCCGTTTTTCCACGTTGTGCCCCCGCGTGCGGGAGAATACGTCGACTTTCGGCCGGCTCTCCACGTTGTGCCCCAGCGTCGGGAGGAATCGTAGACAATGGGCTCCGATTCCACGTTGGGGATCCCCATTTGCGGAAGGAACACCCGTCCTGTGCCTATGCCCGGGCCCGCCGGGCCGGGTGACAGCGCGATAACCACAAACGCCTCGAGAC
>JANJTM010000054.1:22500-87036 GCA_024711125.1 Rhodothermales bacterium | reverse complement strand
CCAGCCGGCCCCTCACCCCCCCACCCCCCCACCCCGGGGCGCCCCGCCCCCGGCCCCCCGACGCCCTGTACGACGGGCGCCGGTTCCGCGAGGCCGCCGGGGCCTACGGGGAATACCTGGAACGTACGCAGGGTACGCCGGACATCGTGCAGCGCTACCTGATCTCCATCGCCAACTACGAGGGCGACAGCGCGCTCGGCGAGCGGGTCGCCGCCCGGTACACCGCGATCTACCGGAACGATGACGACCTCTGGATGCGCCTGGGCTTCTTCCGCCTGTGGCAGGGAAATCGCACCGGCGCCCTGGAGGCCTGCGCCCAGGCGCTGCGCCTGAACCCGGGCAACCGGGATGCCCGGACGTGCGAGACGCAGGCGCGCTCGGGCGCGGCGGTCGCGACGCCCTCGAACTACCCCATCGACGTGCTCTTCCGCGAACTCCGCGAGAAGCCGGGTGACGATGCCGCGCGGTTCCGCCTGGTGGACCTTCTCCTGGACGCCGACCGCTTCTTCGAGGCCCGTCAGCAACTCGACCTGCTGGCGCCCCGCCACCGGTCGTCGAGCGAGTGGACGACACGCTACGAAACGGCTCGGCGCGGTCTCGCGTCGGCGCCTTCGCCCCGCCAGCAGCGTCCCGCTACCGAGTTCGTGGTCGACCGCCTGCTGCGCGAACTGAGGGCGAACCCGAACGACGACGAGAAGCGGTTCCGCCTGGTGGAGGAACTGAACCGGTACGGGCGTCACCAGGAAGCGTACGACCAGCTGCTCCAGCTCGTGGAGCGCCACGGAAATACGCAGCGCTGGCTCGCCCAGTTCGTGGCGGCCGACAACGGACTCGTCGCGGCCAACGGGGTATCGCCGATCTTCCCGATCGACCGGTTCACGTACCGCCTCCGCTTCGATCCGCGCGACATGTCGACGCGGTTGGCTCTCGTCGACGCGCTGGCCGACGCCGGTCGCGTGGCCGAGGCGCTGGAAGTCCTGACCGACCCCGTGCATGCCAATCCGGCCGACGAAGGATACCAGGCGCGGTTGGCCGTGCTGTCCGGCCGCCGGCGGGACATGGCGACGTCCCGGATCGCCGAACTCGAGCGTTCCCTCTCGTCCCGCCCCGACGACGGCGAAGCCCTGCGTGAGCTGGCCGAATCCTACCTCGTTCTCGGGCGGTCGGACGACGCATTCGCCGTCTATGCGGCGCTGCTGCGGCTCGAGCCAGGCAACGACACCCAGCGCGCCCGGTACGCCGACGCGCTTCGGGTCAACGGCTATACGGAGGAGGCGGCCCGGCAGGCCGCGATGCTCGTGGATCGTCAGCCGGACAACCCCGATTTCCAGCGGCTGTACGTGATGGCCGCGATCGCGGGCGGCCAGATGGACGAGCGGGCCGAACGATTTGCGTCCCGGTTGGTCGCCGTCCAGGATCTTCGGGATCCCCAACTTCTGCTCGACCTCGCCGACTTCCGCCTTGCCCAAGGGGACGCCGACGGCGCCGAGGCCCTGCTGCGCCGAGCCGATTCGTTCGCCGATACCCGGTACGCCGGCAGGATCGACGCGCTGGCCCAATTGGTGGAGCGTGCACGGATCCGCCGAACCGACGCGCTGCGGTTCGAACAGTTGAACCAGGCCCGGACGCTGGCGACGGCCCGCCGGTATGACGAAGCGATCCGCGCGTACGAAGCCTACTTCGAGACGCAGGGACGTCGGAACCGCGCCGAGATGCGCGAACTGGCGCAGGTCCACACCGCCAAGGGCGACTTCGTGGGGGCCCTTTCGGTGCTTCTCGCCCTGCAGGAACAGTCCTGGGACTACGACACGGCGAAGGAAATCGCCCGTAACCAGATCTACCGCAAGGACTTCTCCGGAGCGCTGGTGACCCTGCAGGATCTCGTCGCCCGCAACCCGTACGACTACGAGGCGCGCTTCCTGCAGGCTGACGCGTACCGTGAACTGGGTCTTTACGCGCAGGCCGAGGAGATCTACGCCGATGCGCAGCGGCTCTCCGGATCGGCGACGACCGTCGGCGAGCGGTCGGTGACGCTGGATCTCCGTATGCGTGCCAGCCTCGGCCAGACGGCCGAGGGCCGCGGCTACGATTTCGTCGGCATCATCGTGCCGACCGTCGAGGCCGTGATCGGTCACGGCGGCGGCACGAACTACGACCGCTGGATGCAGGGCGCCCAGGCGCACGTCACGCTCCCCATCGGCTGGGGGTCGGTGCTCATGGCGGGCGTGAACTCGCACTTCATGACCGGGACGCGGCAGCTGATTCCGAATTCGCCGACGGCGCGCGGTCGCGTCAACCAGGTCTTCGCCGCCGGATACGTGGACCTGGCCGAGAAATTCGCCGAGCTGAACCACGCCTCGTTCTCGAGCCGGATTTCGGTCGAGGGCGGTCTGTACGACTACGAAGGCGGAAGGACCGTCGGCTTCGGTGGGATCCGCTACTGGCGCCAGGACCCCGGTGTCTACCGGGGATCGCTCGGATTCCGCGCCGGCGAAGGGTCGATCGATCTCTGGTCTCCGGCCGGCGGCGAGTACAACCTTCGCAACACGCAGTTCGACATCCAGGGCTTCCTGCCCAACGCGATGGCCGACTCCACCCTTCGACTCGGCGGGTTCCTCGGCATGAACCTGGTCCGCGACAACTTCGGCACGATCGCGACCACGTCGAACGCCAACATCGGCGTGTCGACGCGTCTCGAGGGCTCCTACAAGATCGTTCCGCACACCTGGTTCGGCGTGATGTGGCACAAGATCGCCTGGCGCACGACGACCGACCTGTACTGGTCGCCGCGCGACTACCAGTCGTGGGACATCTTCCTCGAGTACGAGAAGAACGTGCCCTACAACTGGTACCTGCGCCTGCGCGGCGCCATGGGCATCATCGCAGAGTCCAACGGCTTCATCTCGCGACGCATCGAGATGGACCTCATCAAGCGCCTCTCGAACCACTTCTCGCTCAACGTGGTCGGTGCCGTCGGACAGTCGAGCCGTTCGCTCGGAAGCGGCGCCTCGAGCTTCGTCGACGACTACAACACGTTTTCTCTCACGGCCACGCTCTATTGGACGCTCTAGGGCGGCCGATACCGCGGGAACCGATTCCCCAGCACCATGGAAACGACGAAACAGGAACTGGTCGGCCCCGAGGCCGATGCTCCGGACCGGATGCGGCCCTCGGTGCCCGTGCGCCGTGTCGCATTTCAGCCCCTGCACCGTCCCGAGAAGGAGATGGTCGGTCCCCGCGAGGACGACCGGGTCTACCTGCGCCGGATGATCGTCTACGGCACGCTCTCGGTGCTGCTGTTCGCCATCGTCTATGTCTTCCTGGAGGACCCCGGGGGCTACCTGTTCCGCCTGACCGGATGGACGAGCACGCTCTCGTGGAGCGGCCTCATCGTGTACTCGTCGATCGTCGCGCTCGTGCTCTTCCTCGTGATCCTGTTGTTCCGGTACCTGTCGCTGATGAACATGGCGTACCTGAACACGGCCAAACACACGGTGGACGAAGGGCACGACGGCACGTTCATGCCGCCGATCTCGATCATCGTCCCGGCCTACAACGAGGGCAAACTGCTCCAGGGCACGATCAGCTCGCTGGTCGAGATGGACTACCCGAAATACGAGATCGTGATCGTCGATGACGGATCGACCGACGACACCCGCGAGGTGGCCCGCACACTGGTCGGATTCTACCACGGCGGCCGCGTCGAGGTACGGTTGGTCGAGAAGCCCAACGGCGGAAAGGCCACCGCGCTGAACGCCGGCATCCAGGTTTCGCGGTACGATTTCGTGCTCAACGTGGACGGAGACTCGCAGCTATCGCCCGATACGCTGCGCAAGACGATCCGGCACTTCGTCGACCCCCGGCTGGGCGCCATCGCGGGCAACGTGAAGGTGCTGAACCGCGGCAACGTATGGACGACGCTGCAGGCGCTGGAGTACGTCGAGGGCCTCAACATGGCCCGATCGGCCCAGTCGATCGTCAAGCTGGTCAACATCATCCCGGGTCCGTTGGGCCTCTTCCGAAAGCAGGCGATCCTCGACGCGGGCTGGTACAGCTCGGATACGTTCGCCGAGGATGCCGACATCACGCTGAAGATCATCCGCGCCGGATGGCGCGTCGAGTACGAACCCGATGCCAAGTCCTATACCGAGGCGCCGGACAAGATCGTGTCGCTGCTGAAACAGCGGTACCGCTGGACGCGCGGCATCATCCAGGCCGTGCGCAAGCACCGGGATCTCTTCCTGAATCCCACGATCAACTTCGGCGGGACCATCGTGATGTGGTCGATGGCGTTCGAGTCGCTGATCTGGCCGGTGATGAACATCTTCGCGAACGCGTACTTCATCTTCATCGCGCTGGTCTTCAACATGAGCTACTACCTGGTGTACTGGTGGCTCAGCCTGACCATCCTGGACCTGATCGCGGCGCTCTACTGCGTCGCCGTGGAGAAGGAGGAGGCCCGCCTGGTCTTCTACTCGCTCTTCTACCGGCTCTTCTTCATCCTCATCGTGGACGTCTGCAAGACGCTCGCCACGGTGGAGGAATTCCTCGGATTCGGCATGACGTGGGGCAAGCTCGAGCGCATCGGCTCGGGCGCCCGATGAGCGCCGCCGTCTCAGAATGAACCTGCGATAGCCCGATTGAGACGTCCTGACCCCGGTTTCCGGGGGAAAAAGCCCTCACGGGCCATTGGGCACGGACCTTGTGATACCTGACCGCGAACCGAAACCTCCGAAGCGTCCCCGCACGCAATCGTCATGGAACTAGTCCCGATCCTCTCCACGATCATCCTGGTCGGTACGATTGCCACCTTCATCCTGGCGGTGGCAGCGTATATCCTGTACAAGATCCGCGAGCGCCGCGCCCGCGAGTCGAGTCGTCCGGCCATGTACGCACAGCCCGAGCCGCACGTGCTCGTCGCGCCGCAGACGGCGATGTCGCTGCAGGCCCCGGCCGAAGCGTCGATGTACGCCCCCAGCCGGCAGCAGCCGTCGCTCCAGGCGCCGGCGGCACCCTCGCAGCGGCCGCAGAGCTCGCTCTTCTGGGAATACACCGACGAGGGTTTCGTCCCGGTGAATCCCCAGGAAGAGCCCCAGGCGAGCCGCGAGCCGTCCCGGCAGCCCGCGCAGCAGCAGCAGGCGCAGGACGAAGGCTACGCCTGGCTCTGAGCCCGGCCGCAGCCGCCCCCTGCCGTTCATCCCAGACGCACTCCGGCCATGGCACTGCCTCGACTCGAACGGGTCAACACGCTCTGGTTCGTCACGCTCGGCGTGACGGCCCTGGCCGCGGCCATCCTCGTCTATATCCTGCTGATCGAGTCGGCGCTGGGCGCGTTCTCCATCCGTGACGCAGACCCGAGGACCCGCGTCGACGCAGGTCGGCCGACGGTTGCCCTGCTCAACAGCGACTACACGCGGCGTGCCCACCGGGCGTTGAACGTCTCGGATACGAGTACGTCGTGGATCGACCAGACGCTCCTCTCGTGGAGGGAATTCCTCATCGAGAAGGACCGCCGCATCCCGTTCCGCGACATCACGGACCTGGATGTCGAGAGCGGGGCCATCAACGACTTCGACGTGCTCGTGCTGCCCTCGGTACGGGCGATGAGCGACCTGCAGATCCAGCGCATCAAGGAGTTCATGGAGCAGGGCGGAAGCGTCTTTGCGACCTGGACTCCGGGCGTATACCGCGAAGACGGTTCCTGGCGCGGTTGGAGCTTCGTCGAGGACCTCTTCGGCGTGGAGTTCCAGGGGTTCGTGGAGCGCGGGGTGGGTAATTACCGGGTATACACCGACACCTTTCCGGGCGTGACGCCCGCGGGTCTCTATCAACCGTCGTATCTCGCTTCGCTCGAGCGGGACCCCGCGTTCCTGGGGTCGAGCAACGAATACGAGGTCACGCGCAGACAGCGAATCGACGAGGCCCGCGCCTCGGGCTTTGCGCCGCTGGAGACGTACGAATGGTTCGATTCGCTCGGGGCCCAGCCCCCGGCGCGCGACTTCGCCCAGGCGCAGCCCATCCGCGCGATGCTGCGTGACCTCGACGGAAGCGAGCGGGAGCAGGACGCCGTGATCGTCACCTACTACACGTGGATCGGCGGCGACCCCACGGCGCAGGTCCCCTACCCGCGCACGAGCGCGGGCATCCGCCGGTTCACCTTCCGCTCGAATACGCCGCTGACCGCGGGTATCGTCGGCGGATACCGCGTCAAGATCCAGGTCTACAATCCCGGCGTGAAGGTCCGGGTCGTCGAGCCGGACCGCGCCCATTCGGCGGGCTACTGGTTCGATTTCGCGACGGACGAGGCCGTGGGCGTCGACAACTTCGACAATACGAGCGGTGTCGTGTACGGCACGTACGGGAAGGGCCGCTTCGTATACATGGGCTTCCAGCGGAATGCCATGGGTCTCGGCCCGCAGGACCGGGAGGACTGGGTGGTACTCGCGCAGTACTTCGCCAACGTGATGAACTATCTGCGCAGAAAGCCGGTCATCTGGGTGCATGACTGGCCGCACCCGTACGACGCGGCGGCGATGGTCACCGGGTTCGGCGACCGGGACGTGCAGCAGTTCTCCAAGGTGGTCGACGTCCTCAACCAGGAACGGGTCCCCGGCACGTACATGGTGCGCCCCGAAGATGCCGCTCCGTACGGCGCGCTGATGCGCCGGCTGCACGACAATGGGGACGTGGGAGTCTACGATACCCTGCAATACCGCAGCGACGGCATCGTCAGCAGCCAGGCCGCGCGCCTGAAACGGCAGCGGGAGGCGCTGGAGCGCCTGGTGGAGGGTCCCGTGCGCGGGTACCGCTCCTCCAAGCGGGGCATGTACAGCGACCACACGATGGGCGGACTCGTGCAGGCCTCCGGATACACGTACTTCATACCCGACTCGATCGGCCGCCGGACCGCGCCGAAGATCATGGGCTTCCCGTTCGAAACGCTGGTCCGCATCGGGGTTACCACGCGCGGTTCGGTGAACGGAACCGACCTCGGCGGGCTCGTATCGCCCACGCTCTCCGAAGGGATCGATCGTGCGCGGTATGACGGGTCGCTCTTCCACCTCGTCTACTCGTCCTCGGAGCTGGAGCACGCGGGCTCGCTCGAGGCCATCCGCACCGTTGCGCGCCAGGTACGTTCGCAGGGGTTCTGGACCGCATCGGGCGACTCCATCGCCCACTGGTGGAGGCTTCACCAGGCCCTGAACACCGACGTGGAGCAGCGTGGGCCGTCGCGCATCTTCGTTCGGGTATCGAACGACAACGGAGACGTGGCGCACGGCGCCACCGTGTCGATCGCGCTCGGGCGGGAGGTCACCGCGGTAAACATCCGCCCCGAACTGATCAACATCTTCAAGCCGGTACCCGACGACAACGACATCCCGGCCTACGAACTGAAGGAGAACGGAACCGTGCTGGTGCTGCCGATCCGCGAGTTGAAGCCGCAGCAGTACCGCATCTTCCACATCGACCTGCTCGGTCCCGACCGGACCCCCTTCCGGTCGTCGAATTGATCCGATGAACACCATGACGCACCGCCTGCAGCTTTCCGTGCGACACACCGCCTTCGTGGCGGCGCTGTGCCTGGCGTCGGCCGCGGCGGCAGGGGCGCAGCCGCTCGAACCGGGCATGCACCTCCTCCAGCCCGGCAGCATGGTGGCCCACGCGTTCGAGGGGTTCCGCGACGGCGAAAAGCCGGCGATCACGCTCGTCCGCCCGGCCACATGGCAGACGCAGGATGCCGCGGCCGCCACCCTGGGCCGGGACGCGGTCTACAACTGGGAGGTATTCCTCCTGGGCCTCCAGGTACCTTTCGAGACGGTGGACGCGGCCGAACTCGGACGGGGCGTTTCGAAGCACACCCGGCTGCTCATCGTTCCGGGAGCGGACGCGCTGGGCGACCGCCAGCGCCGAACCCTGCTTCGGTTTACCGAAAAGGGCGGCGGACTGATCGTTTCGGGCCGGCTCGGGGCGCTCGACGAGCGCGGCCGCGCGGTAACCGACGGGCTGTTCGTGGACCTGCTGGGCGCCGAGCCGGTTACCCGGCTGCCGGAGCAGCCGTTCGGACTCCTGCACGAAATCGACGCACGCCATGCGGTGTCGGCCGGTATCGAGCCCGGTTTTCGCCTCAACATCTCGGTCCAACGGCCCCTGACGGGCGCGCGCCCGGTCTCCGGCCGCTCGCTGGGCACGATACGGTCGTATTCGGGTCGCGATGACGACAAGCTCGCCGGAGCCACGCTGATCCTTGCGAACGAACGCGGAAAGGGACGGGTCTTCTGGACCCGGTTCCAACCCCAGGACGTTTCGCGAGAGCGTGACCACCAGGTGAACTACCAGCGCCTTATGGTGAATGCCATGGCGTGGGTAAGTCGCACCCCCGGCATCTCGATCGCGGCCTGGCCGGAAGGGCGCAGGTCGGCCCTTGCGGTCGCCGCGTTGCCCTCGGTCGGCTTCGAACCGCTGGGATACCTGGGCGGATGGACCGATTTCCGTGGGCTGCTGTCCCGGACGTCCACGCCCGCGACGTATTTCCTGACGAGCAGGGAAGCCGTGGCGTTTCCGAATTTCGTGGCCGAGTTGCACGCCGAGGGCGAAATTGCACTCGCAGGCCCTTCGGATGACGTCATTTCCGGAATGCCGAGCGACGTGCAGGGGCAGCGTCTCGCCGCCGCTCGCAACGAGATAGGCGCTTCCGGCGGGCTCGGCGTGTATCCGCCCGGAGGGTTCTACGACGGCAATACCGTGCGTGCGATCCTGGAGGAAGGCCTCGCCTACCTCCTGCTGCCCTCGGCATCGAGCCTCTCACCCGGCGTGGTGCGCTGGTGGGACGACGTGGACTACCGCGCGATGCGTGCATCGACCCAACCGTCGGACCTGCCGTTCCTTACCCAGCGAACCCTACCCGCGGCACCCGCCGCCGAGGATCCCATGGCGGCGCCCGTCATGGCCATGCCGCTCGACCCGGGCGTGGTCGACTTTCCGACGCGGTTCTCGGAAATCGACCGGGCGGGCGGGCTCTTCGTCATCCCGTTCTACCCCGAAATGCACCGCTCGGGATCGGGGCCCTTCCGCCGGCTCGAAGAGACGCTGCTCACGGCCCGAAACTCGGGTACCTGGATTGCCACCCTCGCCGACATCGCCCAGTGGTGGTCACGCCGGTCGCACGTCTCGGTGCAGGTGACCGAACAGGATCGCTCGGGAGTGACCATCGAGCTCGTGAATGACCTCGACGAGCCCGTCGAAGGCATCACCCTGCTCGTGCACGGCAAGGACGGTCTGGAGGCCGAAGACCTGGACGGTCTCAGCGTGGACGTCGAGACCACCGATACCGCCGGGTCGCATCACGTGGTCATCCGCAGCCTGCCGCCGGGGTCACGCCGGGTGCGTTTCGCCTGGTGAAATCCGCGCCGACTGGCGCAACGGAAAACCTCACGTTCCCTATCACAGGGGATGTGTGCGTCGGGGAGAGTCGTCCCGCGGTCATCCGGTCGCGGGACGACTCATTTCAGGCCTGCACGTCTCAGCGGTGCTCGCGCCGCGTGGAGAAGGTGCCCACCAGGTCGGTGACCCCGAAAGGTCCATGGCGATACAGGAAGGGCTCGCCGTACCGCACGCCGATGCGGTGACCGTACGAACGGGCCCTTGCCTCGACCGACTCGAGAAACGCCGGATTCGAGATGTAGGTCTCGGGTTCGCCGTCGGCCGCCGAGTACGTGGGATCGTGGAACTGGCTGCGGTAAGCCCGCAGCGCCTGCATGCGGACCTCCCATGCCGCCGTCACGTCGACGACGAGGGTCGGTTCGAAGTCGAGCGTCTGCATGTAGTGCAGGACGTGGTGCGGGCGCCAGGGGGCCAATCCATCCCCGGCCTCGATGCGGACCAGGCCCGACTGGTACAACGCGGCCGTCACGAGCCGCGACGCCGCTTCGTGGTCGGGATGGCGGCAGGCGACGGGAGGGACGAGGGCGATGTCGGGGCGGGTGCGCCGCACGATGCGGATCACCGCGAGCCTCGCTTCCGGGGTGTCGGGTATCGCTCCGTCGGGCAGCCCGAGGTTGTACCGGGCGTACAGGCCGAGCACCCGGGCCGCTTCGGCAGCCTCCGCCGCACGCCCTTCGACCGTGCCCCGCGAGCCCAGTTCGCCGCGGGTGCAGTCAGCGACGCCGACGCGGTAGCCCTGGGCGACGAGCGTCGCGATCGTTCCGCCCACGTTCAACTCGGCATCGTCCGGATGTGCGGCGAAGACCAGGACGTCCAGGCGGTCGGAGTCGGTGCTCATGTCAGCTCACGACGAAGTTGGCGATGCGGCCGCGAACATAGATGGCCTTGCGAAGCGTACCGTTCTCGAGGAAGCGCGCGACGTTCTCGTGCGCCTTCGCCGCGGCCAGCACGTCCTCCTCCGGGGCCTCGGGATCGACGTCGATCGTCGCGCGCAGCTTGCCGTTGACCTGCACGGCGACCGGGACGGTCAAGCGGCGCAGCCAACGGGCCTCGGCGACGGGCCAAGGCGCGTAGGCCAGCGACTGGGCGTGTCCCAGGCGCTCCCACAGCTCCTCGGCCAGGTGCGGGGCGAGCGGGGCGAGGAGCAGCACGAAGGGCTCGGCGACCGTGCGCGGCACGACGTCGAGCGGGACGAGCTCCGACAGGAACTCGATCAGCGCCGCGATGGCCGTGTTGAAGCTCATCCGGTCCATGTCGTCGGTCACGCGGCGGATGGTGCGGTGCAGCGACCGCATCAGGTCGTCGGGCACGTCGACGTCGGCGACCCGCAGCCCGCTCTCCTCGGTCGTGAAGACGCGCCAGACGCGGCGGATGAACCGGTTCACCCCGATGATGTCGCGCGTATTCCAGGGCTTCGACGCCTCGAGCGGGCCCATGTACATCTCGTACAGGCGCAGGGTATCGCAGCCGTACCGCTCGTTGATCTCGTCGGGCGATACGGCATTCTTGAGGCTCTTGCCCATCTTGCCGTATTCCTGCGTGACCGGCCGGCCCTCGAAGAAATACGCGGAATCGGGCCGATCCTGCACCTCGTAGGCGGGGTTTCCGTGCTGGTCGACGACCTTCTCGGCGTCCACGGCGATGCCCCGCTCGTCGCGGTAGGCGAAGGCCTGGATGTAGCCCTGGTTGAAGAGGCGACCGAACGGCTCGGGCGTCGAAAGATGGCCCAGATCGTGAAGCACCTTGTGCCAGAACCGGGCATACAAAAGGTGCAGAACGGCATGTTCGACCCCGCCTACGTACAGGTCGACGCCCTTCGGCCCCATCCAGTACCGTTCGAGGTCGGGATCGACGAAGCGGTCGGAATTCCGTGGGTCGATGAAGCGCAGGTAGTACCAGCAGGACCCGGCCCACTGCGGCATCGTGTTCAGTTCGCGTTCCCAGGTCTCTCCGTCGATCTCGACCAGCCGCCAGTCGTCCGGGGCGCGGCGGAGCGGGGGGCTCGGCGGCGCGTCGGGATCGTCCGACGCGGCCGGGCTGAAGTCGTCCATGGGTGGAAGCTCGACGGGCAGCTGCGACTCCGGCACCGTGCGGATGCGTCCGTCGGCCGCGTGCAGCACGGGGAACGGCTCGCCCCAGTAGCGCTGGCGGCTGAACAGCCAGTCTCGCAGCTTGTAGGTGACCGTTCCGCGCCCGTGGCCCTCGCGCACGAGCCACTCGGTCATCGTGCGCTTGGCGTCGGCCACGTGCAGTCCGTCGAGGAAGCCCGAGTTCATGGCCGGACCGTCGCCGGTGTACGCCTTGCCCTCGAAGCCGTCGGGCGGCCGGACCGTGCGCACGATCGGGAGACCGAAGACCTCGGCGAACTCCCAGTCGCGTTCGTCCTGTGCCGGCACGGCCATGATCGCCCCCGTTCCGTACCCCATCAGCACGTAGTCGGCGATCCAGATCGGGATGTCGGCGCCTGTCGCGGGGTTGGTGGCGTACCCGCCGGTGAACACACCGGTCTTGGCCTTCGAGTCGGCCTGCCGGTCCACGTCGCTGCGGCGCGCGGCTTCGTCGCGGTATGCCGCGACGGCCGCGGCGCAGTCGGGGGTCGTGACCCGGTCGACGAGCGGATGCTCGGGTGCCAGCACCATGTAGGTGGCCCCGAACAGCGTGTCGGGCCGCGTCGTGAAGACCTCGATGCGTTCGTCCGAACCGACGACCGGGAACCGGACCGACGCGCCTTCGCTGCGTCCGATCCAGTTGCGCTGCATGAGCTTGATCGCCTCGGGCCAGTCGACGATCGCGAGGTCCTTCTCGAGCCGGTCGGCGTAGGCCGTGATGCGCAGCATCCACTGCTTCATCGGCCGGCGGAAGACCGGGTGGTTGCCGCGTTCCGACCGTCCCTCGTTCGTCACCTCCTCGTTGGCGAGCACCGTGCCGAGCGCGGGGCACCAGTTGACCGGGACCTCGGCGAGGTACGCCAGGCGGTATTCGGCCAGGATGCTTTCCCGCTCCTTCTCGCCGAGGTGCGCCCAGTCGGCGCGCTGCGAGGCCAGCTTCGCCTCGAGTTCGGCGATCGGACGCGCCGAATCGGCCTCCGGGTCATACCACGAGTGGTACAGCTGGAGGAAGATCCACTGCGTCCACCGGTAATACTCGACGTCGGTCGTCGCCAGGACACGATCCCAATCGTACGACAGGCCGATCGATTTCAGCTGCCGCAGCATGTTGGCGATGTTCGCCTCGGTCGTGATGCGCGGGTGCACCCCGTGTTCGACCGCGAACTGCTCGGCGGGCAGGCCGAAGGCGTCGAACCCCATCGGGTGCAGCACGGCGTGTCCCGTCATGCGCTTGTAGCGCGCCAGGATATCCGTCGCGATATAACCGAGCGGATGCCCCACGTGCAGCCCGACGCCGCTCGGGTACGGAAACATGTCCAGCACGAAGAACTTCGGCTGGTCCCGGCGCACGGTACCGGGCGTGCGGAAGGTCTTCCGCTCCTCCCAGGCGCGCTGCCACTTGGCTTCAATGTCGTGGAACGGGTACTCGGCCATCGTCGGACGCTGCGGTGTAGGGAAGCCCGATTGTACCGAGGGGCGGCTTCGGGGGTCCCGGAGGCGGTCAGAGGCCGGTCAGTTCCTCGAAGCGGCGAAGTTCGTCGCGCAACGCGGCGCGCAGGGGCTCGAGGCGGGGATCGACGGCCGCCGACGAGGCCTCCAACACCGCCCGGATGAACCAGGCCTGCCGTTCCGGACCGGCGACGAGCCGGCGGCGGCCGGGCGCGTCAGAAAACACGTCGACGCCGCGCTCGATCGCCCGGTTCATCGTCCACACGTTGTGCAGCTTGTCGGCCAGGCTGATGGCGACGGCCTGGGGCGAGGCCGAGGCGAGTGCCTTCACGTAATCATCCTTCCGATCCTGCCAGGGGCGCCAGCGGCCCCGGTCGTCGAACTTGCGTTCGCTGACCTCGTGCACACGCCCGGCGACCTCCGGTCCCATGCGGGCGAGGAGTTCCACCGGGTCGAATCCCTGGCCGAGCGCGTTGGCGTCCTCGACCAGGTCGTGGAGCACCGCGGCCGCGACGGTGGCGTCGTCCCATCCCGCCCGCTGTACGACGATCGCGACGTTCACCACGTGGGAAAGGACGGGGATGCCGGGCTCGGACCCGTCGGCCAGGCGAAACGCGGAGGCGCGCCATCGGCTCTTCCGGTACGTGCGGTCGTGCCATTCCGCGGCCAGTTCCACGGCCTCCTCGATGAGGGGGGCGAGCGGCGTCACGGCTGTCCGGCCGGGTGGATCACCTGGTGCGCGGGAGCCATGACGTCGATGCTCTCCATCAGTTCGGGAAGGAACCCCGGGCCGAAACGGGCGGCGAACCAGAGGGGAGACGATACGCGCTCCTGCGGCGTTCCCCGGGGAAAAACCGACGACGCGGCGTGCCGCAGCCGGTGTCCGAGCTCGCTTTCGCGACGGCGCTGCGCGCGCAGCACGCGCTCCCGCAGGCGTTCGAGTTCACGCCTCATCGCCGCCGAACTCGCGCCGACGGTGGCTGAAAGCCCCGCGTCGAGCCCCGAAACTACCGAATCCAGCGCCGCGAGCGACGCGTCGATCCGGGACCCGGCGGTCGCGAACGTCGCCTCCAGGTCGATCCCGGTACGCTCCTGCACCAGTCTCGTGAACAGGGAATCCACGGGCTCCTGCAACGCCTCGACGGGCAGCCCGGTCTCGTGGAGAAACCGGCCGACCCGGGGTTCGACGACGGTGACGGTAGCCCTGGGATGGATGCTGGGCATCGGAAGGCCCGCCCACTCGTAGGCCGGTCGGAATTGCGCGAAATAGGCCACTTCGCCGGGCCCGGCGACGTACGCCGCAGTCGGGAGCAGCCAGTCCTGGGTCAGGGGACGGAGCACGACGTTCGGCGTGAAACGTCCCGTCTCGCGTTCGAGGAGGTCGAGGAGCCCGGCTCCGTCGAACGCCACGTCCGTCGACCGTACGCGGTAGGAAGCCCCGTCGCGGTCGATCGGTAGACGCATGCCCCCCTGTTCGAGGAACAGGTTGGTCGGAGCCGTGCGCACCTGGGCATGCCACGATGCGCCTTCCAACCGGTCCGTCACGTCGGTCAGCGCCCGGTGCAGCCGTTCTCCGTCCTCGATTTCCCGACGCCAGAGCGGGAGCGCGAGGCGTTTCAGCCGAACGTCCTCGGCCGACATCAGGACCAGGCCGGAGTCGGGGAGCAGTGCGGTAAGCAGGGCCGCGAACGCGTCGGTGAACGTCGCTCCGGGTCGGTAGGCCGCGCGCACGGCGTCCATCACGGGTCCGGAGAACTCGGTGCCTGCGAGCAGCCGCTCCAGCCGGTCGACCAACGCGGCGATCGGGGCGGCCAGCCGAAGCGCGCCTACCGAGCCGAGGTTGCCTACGCGGGGCAGGCGATGACCGTCGTAGACCAGCTGCTCGGGTCCGTCCGAACCGGGAACGGAGGCGACCGACATCTCTGCCAGGTCGTGGTCCTCGGTGCCGAGCCAGAACACGGGTACGACGGGATGTCCGGTCTCGGCCTCGAGATGCCGGGCGAGGCGCACCGTCGTCATGGCCTTGAGCACGGTGTACAGGGGCCCGGTGAAAAGCCCGACCTGCTGGCCGGTCACCACGACGGCGCTTCGCGGATCGAGCAGGCGCTCGACCTGCGCGGCGGCGGGCCCGAGGTTATTCCACGCGGCCTGCTGTTCCCGCAGCACATCCACCAGCACCCCGCGGTCCCTCGGATGCGCCGCGGCCTCGCGGACCGCCGCGAGACAGTCGTCTGACGATCTCCAGTCGCGGGCGTAAAACTCCGAAACGCCGTCGAAGCGGGATACGTACTCGCGGTACAGCGCAGAAAAGGAGCGGAGCCGTTCGAGCGGAACGTGTTCCAGTCCGGCAGCGAGGGATCGGCCGGAGCCCGCTGCCCGCGCGTCGGTACTCAATTGGCCTTGCCGCGAAGGCGATTGATCTCGTCCCGCAGCTTCGCGGCCTTCTCGTAGTCCTCGTCGGCGATGGCCTGCTGGAGTTCCTGCTCCCGCCTCTCGAGGTCCGAGCCCGGCTCGTCGACCGGGGAGGCCGCCTCGAGGTCAGGCAGTTCTTCGGGTGTCTCCTCGCCCTCGCCCTCGGCGTCCGCCGATTCTCCGTCCTCGGTCGGAATGCCCGCTTCGTCGAGCACGGAGGGCGCGATGAAGATCGGCGCCTCGAGCCGGACGGCCAGCGCGACGGCATCGCTCGGTCGCGCATCGAGCTGGTTGTCTTCGCCGTCGTGCGTGAAGCGGATCTTGGCAAAGAACGTGCCTTCCCGAAGCTCGTCGATGACCACGTCGATGACCTCGGCGCGGACGGCCTCGAAGAGGTCCCGCAGCAGGTCATGGGTCATGGGACGCGGCGGCTGGATCTTCTCCAGTTCGAGCGCGATCGC
The DNA here is from genome assembly GCA_024711125.1 of Rhodothermales bacterium. Taxonomy (GTDB): domain Bacteria; phylum Bacteroidota; class Rhodothermia; order Rhodothermales; family UBA10348; genus JANJTM01. Next base: position 71,165 of record JANJTM010000054.1, on the reverse strand, counting down.
CTGGGCCTCGAAAGCCCCGATGATGATGGGAAGCCGGCGGTTGCCGTCCACTTCGCCGAGCACGAGCGCGTAGGCGCCTCCGCTCGACGGGCTGGTCGAAAGACCGATGATGTCGACCTGGATCAAAGACATGGCCTCAGGTTTCGGCTCCCTCCGGATCACGCGGCACTTCGTCGAGCGAACGGTTCAACGCCTCGAGAAATGCCCGGTTCTCGCTCTCGAGGCCTGCCGATACGCGCAGCCACCCCTTCAGGTCGGGATACCCGCCCATGTCACGGACCAGGACTCCCCTCCGCGCCAGCGCGTTCATGAGTTCGGCCGCCGGTCGGGCCGTACGGAACAGTACGAAATTGGTCGCCGACGGCAGCACCTCGACGCCCGGCGTGGACGACAGGGCCGCGGTCAGCGACGAGATGGACGACCGGATCTCGCGAATCCTGCGGTCGACGAGGTCGGGGTGGTCCAGCACGGCCTGGGCAACCGCCTGTGCAAAGCGGTCGATCATGAACGGAAGGCGCGCCTTGAGCAGCTCCCGGATGAGCGCCGGCCGACCCACGAGATAGCCCACGCGCAGTCCGGCGAGTCCGAACGCCTTGGACAGCGTGCGCAGCAGGATCACGTTGGGATAGCGGCGCAGCAGGTCCATCGCAGAGCCGTGCGGATTGAATTCCACGTACGCCTCGTCGATCACGACCAGGCCCGGCGCCGCCCGCACGATACGCTCCAGATCGTCCGGCGTGAGCGCGAGCCCCGTGGGGTTGTTCGGCGTGCACGCCACGGTCATAGCGGCCCCGGTGACGCGCATCGCCCGGATGATTCCGTCCACATCGAAGGAAAGGTCGCCACGGGGCGGTACGTCGACGACGGTACCGCCATGGATGCGCACCATGGTCGTGTAGAGCGCGAACATCGGTCGCGGCAGCACCACCTGCACTCCGGGCTCGACGAAGCTCAGGCCGAGGGTGTAGGTGAGCTCGTTGGAACCGTTTCCGACCAGGATGCCTTCGGCCGGGTGTCCTTCGCGCTCGCCGAGGGCGGCCGCGAGGCTGTCGGGCTGTTCGGTCGGATACCGGTTGAACGCGATGCGGCCGAACGCGTCCAGGATCTCGCCGCGCAGGTCGTCCGGAAGGTCGTACGGGCTCTCGTTCTGGTTCAGCTTGACGGGCGGGTCGATCGTACCGCCCACGTGGTAGGCGCGCTGCGACGAAACGGCCGGCCTGACGAGACCCAGGATATCGGCTTCAGTCATGAAGGGCTTTGGCCATCCTGCCCGGAAATCCCCGGTTCAGTCGTCGTAGTCGTCCGGGTACGGGTCGAACTCGAGGCCGCTGAGGTCCGGAAGACCGCGGAACTCGTAATCCGGGAGGCACTCCTCCTGGATGAAGGCGACCGTCTCGAGCATGGCGGCGACGAATTTCCCGAAGTCCTCCTTGTACAGAAAGATCTTGTGCTTGTCGTAGTGGGTGTCGTCTACGCGCTTCGACTCGGTGATCGTGATGAAGAAATCCTCTCCGGAGCGCGTCGGCTTGACGTCGAAAAAATAGGTCCGTTTTCCGGCCGGGACACGCTTCGACCATACTTCGTCCCGGGAACGTCCGTCAGGCCGGCGGTCCGGCTGGTCGCGATACTCGCTGTCGTAGTCCATTGGCCTGAACCGCCGTATCCCCGGGTCGGAACTCCCGGGGTCCTGCGGTCCGATCGTGGTGAATCGGAGAGTTGCAAATCGAATAAACAAACCGTGAAGAAGAACGTCAACAAGCCCACGTTCGGACGCCGAACGCGGAGACGCGGGAGCCGGCTTCTACCTCACGCAAGGTCCGCGGCGATCGCCCGAACGAGCGTGGACAGGCGATCCTGCACGGCGCGGCCCGCCTCGAGGACTTCTTCGTGGTTCAGAGGCCCGGACGAGATGCCCGCCGCCGCATTCGTGATGGTCGACAGGCCCAGCACGTGCATTCCCAGCTCCGAGGCCGCGTCGGCCTCGGGAACGGTGCTCATGCCGACGGCGTCGGCGCCCAGGCCGGCAAAAGCGCGGATCTCGGCCTTCGTCTCGAAACTCGGGCCCAGCGTCCACAGGTACGTTCCCATGACGGTCGGAATGCCCAGCGCGTCGGCCGTCGCCGCGGCGCGGCGGTACCACTCGGGATCGTAGGGCGGCACCGCCGGACGCGCCCAGGCCCCGGGCCTTGCCTCCGACTCGCCCACGGGACCCGGGTAGGGTCGCCGTCGGACCCAGTCGATGTGGTCCACGATCCACATCAGGGTGCCGGGCGCGTACGCCGGGTTGATGCCTCCTGCGGCGTTGGTCAGCAGCACGTGGGTTGCGCCGAGCCGGGCCGCCAGCCGGACGGGCAGGGTGACGGCATCGAGGTCGTGTCCCTCGTACGCATGGACGCGGCCCTGCAGGAACAGCACGGGACACGCCCCCAGCCGGCCGAAGACGAGCCGCCCCCGGTGCCCCTCCACGGTGCTCCTCGGATACCCGGACAGGGATTCCGTACCCACGACGACCGGGTCCTCGGCCTGGTCGGCGAGCCCGTTCAGCCCCGAGCCGAGGACCAGGGCCAATCGCGGTACGGAATCGGTGCGGTCGCGCAGGACGCGTTCGGCCGCGTCGAGCACGGGTTCCAGCGAATACTGGGTCATGACGGGTCGAAGGATTCGAGGCGGGGCAGAACGGCGCGTATCGTATCCGAGTCGAAGCCCCGCCGGGCCAGGTAGCCGTGGAGGCGGGCTTCCCGCTTGCGACGGTCCGGCTCGCGGGAGAGCCGGGGCCAGACCTTCCGTGCCGAGGCGAGGGCAGCCTGGACCGGATCGACGTCCTCCTGCAGCGTTGACACCGCCTGTCGCGCGACGGCGTCGGACACGCCGCGGCGACGAAGGTCCTGGAGGATGCGGCGCGGACCGTAACCCTTCGATCGGAAGCGACCGGATGTGTACGAGGCCGCGAAGCGTGCGTCGTCCAGGTACCCCAACTCCCGCAACCGGTCGACCACACGATCGGCCACGGATTCCGGGTGGCCACGGGACATCAGCCGACTTCGCATTTCGGCCTCCGAAAACGCCCGGCGGGCAAGCAACGAAAGGGCCGCCTGTTTCGCGTCGTGAAGGCCGCCTTCCGACCGGAGCGAGACGACCTCGGTCTCATCGAGAAAACGCCCCTTGACGAGCCCGGCCGCCACGGCGACTTCAGCGGGAATACCGAAAGCGAAGGTGTCGTCGAGATATACCGAGACCCGGTCGGCGCGTCGGGCCTGTGCGACGACACGCGTGACCGTACCCGACGCGGGGCGGTCCGCGGCGGGAGGATCGGCGGGTTTCGTTCGGCGAACCGGTATCATCAGCGGATCACGATGCGAAGCGTGTCGATGGCGAGGCCGGTGGCGATACCGATTCCGCCCCGCACGTTCGAAACCGGTTCGCGGCGATCCGGATCCCCGTCGCTCGATGCGAACGCGGCCCAATCCCCGGATCCGCGCACGAGGACCACGCGCAGTTCGTGCGGCGGCAGCGGCTCGTCGGCCGCCGCGACGGGAACGGCGTACACGCCGCTCCACTCGAGCGGGCCGTCCTTGCCCGACGGCTCGCGCAGTACGCCTTCGGGACGCAGGAAATAGTCGATGAGCGTCGACGAGAACCGTCGCACGGGTACGAGGCGGGTCTCCATCCACCACTCGGGGATCGACGACGCGGGCGGCGGATTCCAGCGGACCCGCGCCACGACCGGGTAGAGGAACCCGGTCCGGGACGGCAGTTCGAACCGGAGCGAGTCCAGCGGAAGGCTCAGCGAATCCAGCAGTACGGCTTCCACCGCGTGGTCGGGCACGCTGACGTCCACCGAAACGGGTCCGATGGCAGGCGGCACGATGCCGTCCGCCTCGAGCCGGTCTGCCCCGGAAACCACCTCGAGACGGAAATACGCGCCGGCACGCACGGTATCGGTCGGGGTGTCGGGGACCCACGTTCCGACGGAATCGGCGGGCCGGTAGCGAACCCGGCGGCCCGCGATCCAGAGGCTTACGTCGGCACTTCGCACCCCGGGGTCGGGAGCCCCGAAAGGCGCCGTCCGGGTCAGGCGAAGCGCGGGAGGAGGTTGGTCCGGTCGGACGAACAGCTGGACCACGAGCGCTCCGTCGGACCGGGGCTGGACCGTGTCGCACGCGAGGGCCGCCGTCGCGACCAGCAGGATGGCCATCCGTTTCACAGTTCCATCCTCACTTCAAGGAGCGGAATGCGGGGCAGTCCTCGGCGATCCCGTTGCCGAACGGCCAGTTCGTCGGGTTCGTACAGACGCGAGACCACGTTACGGCGCGAGAAGAGGTTGTAGATCTGGGCCCGCACGAGCCAGTCGGCCCCGAGGCCCGAGAATCGGTACGACAGTTCGACGTCGAAACGAAGGTAGGGGGGCAGCCGCCCGTTGTTCAGATCGGGTCGATACAGGTATCCGGTCGGCGGCCCCCCCCCGGGATCCTCGAGGAAATACCGGGCAACGGGTACGGTCAGGACGTTTCCCGAGCGCCACGAGAGGGATACGGAACCGGAAAAAGCCCCGCCCTTGCGCCGGAGGAGCACATCCAGGGCGTGGGGTACGTCGTAACGCGAGCGGTACCACCGGGACGTCGCATCCCGCTGCCGGTTCTCGGCCTCGGACCACGTGTAGGCTATGCTTGCGAGCCAGTCGGGGCGGTCGAGCGTAGTCTCCCACTCGAAGCCACGCGACCGCTCCTCGCCGGAAACGTATTGGGACAACAGGGTGGCCGTTTCGATTCCGGGTCCCGCCAGGCCGTCCTTGTCCTGGAAGGCGTCGTCCGGAAGCAACACGCCGGAAGCGCGGCGGGCGTACAGGCCGGCCCGCACCTCCAGCCCGGCGCCCGGTCGGCTTTCGACCGACAGCGCGACCTGGTCGCCGTCGGCGGGCGAAACGTCGCGGGAGGACGGCACCCAGCGGCTCGACACGAGGTCGTACAGGAACGAGTGGCGGTCGCGCACCCGGTGGATGAACTGGTTGTTCCTCGAGACCGCCGCCTGGACGACCAGGCGCGACGGGTGGAATGCATACTGCGCGCTCAGCCTCGGCGAGAGCCTCGTGAACGGCCCACCCGAGAAATGCGTGATGCGCAGGCCGGTCACGAGGTGCAGGCGGGGTTCCGGTCGCCATACGTCCTGCCCATAGGCCGAGAATTCGAACGCGTCGGAGCCGGTGTCCTGCTCGATTTCGTCGGTGACGCCCGGCGCGTACGAAATCAGGGCGGCCACGCTCGAATCGAAGCTGCGCCGGACGATCGACGCGCCGGCCCGGAGTTGGTGCTCGAGCGACCGGTAGTGGTCGGCGTCCACGCTCACCCCCACGTCACGCAGCCGGACCGAATAGTCCGACGTCACGTCGGCCGTACGGGACGGTTGGACGAAGGCGCCTTCGTCGGCCGCGTACCGGACGTCATACCCGTTGGCCGACAGGAACCAGTCTGCGGCGAGGAGTCGCTCGAATCGCAGGCTGACCAGTGCGTTGCGCCAGGCTTCGTCCACCTCGAACAGCAGGTCGGCCGGGCGCATCCATGAATTCCGGTCGAGGGAGAGGTCGAACGGAAGCCGGAGGTCCAGGTCGTCGCCCGCGAGGTAATAGGACGCCGTGAACCGGCTGTCCTTGTCCGGACGCAGGGCGACCTTCGCGCTCCAGTCGTAGAAGAAATATCCCGTGCGCAGCGTATCGACCCGACCCGACGGGTCAGACACCGGGTGGGTCCGCCCGATGAGCCGGTCGATGAAGGACCGACGCCCGGCCAGCATGAAGGAACTCGTGGACGTGATCGGACTCTCGACCAGGAATCGGGCGGCGAGGACCGACATCGAGGCGACCGCCCTGGGCTCGGTCCGTCGTCCGTCCGAGAGTTCGGCGTCCAGGACCGACGACAGGCGACCACCGAACTCGGCCGGGAACGAGCCTCGGTACAGGCGGATCTGTCGGAAGCTTTCGGTCTCGAACGTCGATACGAGCGAGAACGCATGCCAAGGGTGGTAGACCGGAGCCCCGTCGACCAGGTACAGGTTCTGGTCGGGGCCGCTTCCGCGTACGACCAGGCCGCCGGTGACCTCGCTCGTCCGGCTGATGCCGGGCAGCCACTTGAGCGCCTCCAACAGGTCCTGGCCTCCCAGTGACGACGGAAGTTGTTGCAGCCGGCTGACGGGAACGTTGACGAGGCCGGGGACGAGCGTGAGGTCGGCACGCTGGGAGGCCGCGGTCTCGACGATCACGTCTTCGGTCTGGATCGCTCTCGGCTCCAGCGACAGGAAGTGCGGACCTGGCCGCGTCACGAGCACGGTATCAAGTACCGCGAATCCGATGAAGCTGACCCGTACGCGATGCTCGCCCGGCTCGAGCGCCGCGAAAGAGAAAAAGCCGGCCGTGCTCGTCGCGAGACCGATTCCGGGTTCCGGAAGCACGACATGTGCCCCGGGCAGCGGCTCCCCCGTGCGTGCATCCCGCACGAACCCCGCAAGCGGCCGCGTCTCGACCCGGCGGCCGGCCGAGAGCACGTACTGACGATCGGCGCTCTCCCTCGCCACGAGTCCCGAACCCGTGAGCACGCACGCCAGGGCGTCCGGTACCGAATCACCCTCGTATCGGCAGGTGGCCCGGCGACCCGCGACGAGACGGTCTGCAAAGATGACCGTCACGGCCGCCTGACGCTCCACGATCGCGAGAGCGGCCGGCAGGGGCACGTCCCGGACGTCGATGCGCAGGTCCTGGGCCGCTGCCGCGCCGACATGCAGTACCAGCGTCGTCGCGAACGCGAACCCGCGGACGAGGCTCCGGCGGCCAGGAATCGGCATTTCGACACCACGCATGGTGCGAAGATAGCCGGAGAACGGGCGCGGTTAAAGGCCGATGCGGAAGCGTCCGTTGCCTTCGGAAACCACGCGGGCCGACAGCGTCTCGGCCAGCAGGGCCACCACCTCGCCGGGCGATTGCTCGGGCGTGAAGGTTCCCGTCACGCGCTCGCCGTCCAACCGTCCGTCGAGCGAGACGCGGATGCCGTAGACCGCCTCGACGCGCTCGATCGCCTGCCCGAGCGGGGTCGAGCGGAAGAGCAACAGGCCGGTCCACTCGAGCGTCTGGGCGAGATCCACCGATTCGGTCGGTTGCGCGCCGTCGTCCCGGATCACGACACGGTCGCCCGGCGCGAGGAACACGGCCGCATCGGGGCGTCTCAGCGAGGACGCGGCGACGCGACCCGACACCAGTACGACTTCGGTGGCGTCCGGGGATGTGGCGATCGCGAACGTCGTACCGAGCACCGTCACGCGGGCATGTGCGGTGGATGCGACGAACGGCGTACCGTCGGAACGCACGTCGAAGAACGCACGACCGTCCAACGAGACCGATCGGGTACGCGTCGGATCCAGCGTGAGGCTCGAACCGGGCTGGATACGCACGACCGAACCGTCGGCCAGGGTTTCCACGCGCACCGAATCGCCGGCCGTCAGCACGATCCGGTCGGCGTCGCGGCGGCCGACCAGCGTGACGGTCACGACGAACGCCAGCGTGACGGCGGCCGAAAGCCAGCGAACGGCGAGTCGGCGGCCGCGTCGCGGGTCCGGAACGGCGGGACGGTCCCGTCGCGTACCGGTCCTCCGCGGGACGGCCGGCTCGACGACTCCGGTCCACGCCGCGTCGAACGACTCGATATCCCGGTCCACGGCGTCGAGGAGCAGATCGAAGGACGCCAGGGTCACACGGGCCCGGTCGATCGAATCACGCGCCCCGTCCAGGCGAGCACGCTCCTGCCCGGTGAATCCCGCCGAGCGGCCCGAACGCTCCAGGGCGTGGAGCACGACGATCTCGCGGTCGGGAAGGGACCGCTCGACGATTCCGGATACACGACGCTCGACGGCTTCCCACCGGGACAGGGCCCCGGCGGTGTCCGACGCCGACCCGCGCAGCAATTCCGCCCGCCGGCGGATGCCGTCGGGCGAATCGTCGGACAGCAGGTCCAGGAGATCGTCGTTCACGGAAAGCGGAAGCGGTTCAAGGGAATAGCCGCGCGAGAGCGGCCACAGGTAACGTCGGGATCACGGGATTCCGCGCAGCAGAAACCAGGCCACCCAGGCGGGAACCCCCAGGAAAGCCCGCAGGCGTTCGATTCCTCGCTTCACCTGCATCTTCACCGCGGCCTCCGTCGTGCCGAGCATGCCGGCGATCTCCTCGTAGCGGTATCCCATGGCCTTCAGCTCGAGGATCGTCCGGGCCTTCTCGGGCAACGACGCGAGCGCGGCATCCAGGTCCAGGGCGAGTCCCTCCGGAGCCCGGTCCGCGGCGATCTCGGTCGATTCGTCGAGCGCCGATTCGCGCATGGCGTATCGACCCCGGTAGTGATCCTGGAGTTCGAAGAGTGCCGCCTTCATCGCGAAAGCCTTCATGGCACGGGCGTCGTTCAGCTCGTCGAAACCCCGGAGCACACGGAGCAGGCTGTTCTGAACGAGGTCCTCGACCGGATCCGCGTTCGACAGGCGGCTCCGGAAGAAGCCGACCAGCACCGGCCGGAGGATCTCCACGACGCGGGAGCGGGCTTCCCGGTCGCCGTCCCGCGCCCTGGCGACGAGGGATTCGAAATCGGCGGCGCGAACGCGTCGGGTCATGGCCGCTTCGGAAGTCCGTTCACGGCGCCGCCGAAGCCAGGGCCAGCATGCCGAGCGCCATGGCCCACTTGAGCGTCGAGCTGGCGCGATGCGCCGCATCCCCGGCCAGGTGCACGGTGGCCAGGAGGAACGCCGTGGCCGAAGGCAGCAACAGCAGCAGGTACAGCCCGGTGTATCCCGAAGTGAGGACGGGAACGGGTGCCGCCAGCAGCGTGGCGGCGACGACGGCCGTGGCGAGTCGGGCCGACACGGTGGCGCCGAACCGGGTGGCGACCGTGTTCGCGCCCGCGAGGCGGTCGCCCTCGAGGTCCTGCAGGTCCTTCACGACCTCACGCGCCAAGGTCGCCAGGAACGCGAACGCGGTGGCGGGAATCGTGAGGGTCCAGTCGCCGACAGCTCCGCCGCCGAACGGAAAGGCCGCCGCGACGACCAGGGCTACCGTGCCGTTCTTCAAGGCGGGATGTCTCTTGCCGACGGCCGCGTACGCGAACAGGATCAGTACGGCGGCCATGGCCACGTACCCGTGGGCGCGGGATATCCCGGATGCGACGCCGACGGACGCCGTTCCCAGCGCGGCCCATGCCGCCCACGCCGATCGCCGGCTCGCCTGGCCCGACGGAAGGGGGCGGTCGGGCCGGTTGATCCGGTCGATCGGCTCGTCGAAGAGATCGTTGACCACGTTGCCGCCGGCGCCGGCGAGCGCGGCAGCCAGTGCGGCCAGCGCCGCGGCGCGCAGCGTCCCGGTCTGCGAGAAGAGTCCGTCGCCCGCCGCGAGAAACGCGCCCAGAAGCGTTCCGACGGCGAAAAGCGCCGTGTTGAGCGGACGCACGAGGCGAAGCAGACCGAAAAGCCGGTTCCGTACCGCGTTCATGGCTTGGGCAGACGGGCGACCGCGAGCAGCGAGACACCGAAGGGAAGCGACCGTCGGACGACAACCCGGCTTTCGGCCGCGAAGATCCCGGCGAGCAGGCGGTTGAGCGGCTCGGCCGGCATCCCGGTGCCCGCCGTGTCGAGGCCGAACCGGCGCCCTGCGGTACGGACGATCGCCACCGGCAGGAAAAGGAACGTATTGAAGTACGTGATCCGTTCCACGAGGAATCCCGTCTCCTGGAGGGCGTCGAGCAGCGAGCGGCGCGTGTACCGCCTGCGGTGATGGTTGCTCTCGTCGTGGGCGCTCCAGAGCCGCGGCAGGGCCGGAACGGTGACCACGAGCCGTCCGCCGTCGGCCAGTCTGGGGGCCAGGGCCGAGAGCGCCGCGCGGTCGTCGTCCAGGTGCTCGAGGACGTCGAGCGCGGCGATGACGTCGAAGCGCTCCCCCTCGAAGGGAACGGCGTCGGGCAGGCTGCCGGGCCGGACCCGCGCCGCGCCGCGTCGCGTCGCGCGCTCGAGATCCTCGGCATCCGGTTCGAACGCGCTGACGAGACCGAATGCGGCGAGCATTTCGAGGTTCGCTCCGTTTCCGCACCCGGCCTCAAGCACACGGGCGTCAGAACCCGGATCGAGCGACTCGAGCACGGCCGCCACGATGCGCCGGCGTCCCTCGAACCACCAGTGGCGGTCTTCCACGGAGGCCAGCGCATCGCGCAGCGAGCGGTCCATGGTCAGCCTACGGTCGAGCCGCGGGGGTAGGATCCGAGGACACGAACCGAAGCCGCAAGCTCCCGGAGGTGGTCCAGGGCGAGTCTGACCGGCTCGTCCCGCTCGCTGCCCGCGAGGTCGAGGTAGAAGAGATACTTGCCGACGGAGCCGACCAGCGGCCGGCTCTCGATCTTGAACAGGTCGATATCCCGCAGCGCGAATACCGCGAGGCTCTTGAACAGCGCTCCGGGCAGGTTCTCCTTCGGCGCGTAGACCACCGACGTCTTCCAGCCGAGCGCCCCCGGATCGGCGATCGGCTCGGCCTCCCTGCTGAGCGCAAGGAAACGGGTGTAGTTCCGATGGTTCGACTCGATACCCTCGGCGAGGATCACGAGCCCGTATTCCAGTGCCGCACGCCGGCTCGCGATGGCCGCATCCCCCGGCTGGCCTCCCTCGGCGAGCTGCTTCGCGGCGCCCGCCGTGTCGTAGGCAGGAACGACGTCGGCGTCAGGGACCCTCGAACGGAGAAAATCCCGGCACTGCCCGAGGGCCTGGGGATGCGAAAGCACGCGCCGCACGGTGTCGATCGTCGTGCCCCTGCGCGCCAGCAGGTGGTGCCGGATGCGCAGCTGCAATTCTCCCGTAATGCGCACGTCGTGCTCCCGCAGCAGGTCGTAGTTCGTGTGCACGCTCCCGTGCAGGGAGTTTTCGATCGGAACCACCGCACGGTCGACCGCGCCTCCCTCCAGTGCTTCGAAGACGCCTTCGAAAGAAGGGTAGGGTACGACCGTGGCCCCGGTGAAGAGCGCCAGCGCGGCCTCTTCGCTGTAGGCTCCGATCTCTCCCTGGAAAGCGACGCGCATGGGCTCACATGCGCTCCGGCGCGCCGATGCCCAGCACCGAGAGGCCGTTGCGCAGGACGTGACGGGTGGCGACGGCGAGGCGCATGCGCGCGGCAGCGACCGGCGCGGCCTCCCCGATGATGCGGCAGGCGCCGTAGAACTGCGTGAACGCGACCGCCACCTCGCGCAGGTACGTGGCCACGCGGTGCGGTTCGTGGGCCTCGGCCGCACGGTCGAGCACGTCGGGAAACGAAAGCAGCGTCTTGACGAGGGCGGTTTCGGTCTCGTGCGTCAGCAGGCCGAGGTCGGCGTCCGTCGCCGCCGCGAACCCCACCTCCTCGGCCTTGCGCAGGATCGAGCAGATGCGGGCGTGCGCGTACTGCAGGTAGAACACGGGGTTCTTCTCGCTCGCTTCCTTGGCCAGGTCCAGGTCGAACTCGAGGTGCGTGTTCGGCGACCGCATCAGGAAGAAGAACCGCGTCACGTCCTCGGACACCTCGTCCATGAGCTCGTCGAGCGTGACGTAGGTGGCCTTCCGCGTGGACATCTTGACCGGCTCGCCCCCGCGCACGAGGGTCACGAACTGGTAGATGATGACCTGGATGCGGTCGGCGTCGTGCCCGAGGGCCTTCACCCCCGAGAGCACGTCCGGGAACGTGGCGATGTGGTCGGCGCCGAAGATGTCGACGACGCGATCGAACCCTCGACCGAGCTTCTCGACGTGGTAGCCGATGTCGGGAAGGCGGTAGGTGGGTTCGCCCGTCGACTTGACCAGGACCGTGTCGGTCTCCTTGCCGTACGCCGTCGTGCGGAACCACACGGCACCGTCCTTCTCGTACGCGAGGTCGCGGGCCTTCAGCGCGTCCACGATGCGCCAGATCTCGCCGGATTCGTAGAGCGTGCGCTCGTTGAAATACGTGTCCATGCGGATCCCGAGCCGCACGAGCGTCGCCTTGATCTCGGCGAAAATGGCCGTTTCGGCCGCTTCCTTGAAGGGTTGCACGTCCCCACCGAGGAGCGTCGTGCCGTGCCGCTCGAACAGTTCGCCGGCGATCGTGGCGATGTAGTCGCCCAGGTAACCGTCCTCGGGAAAGCTCTCGGGCACCACGACCGGTTCGCCGGCGCCGTCGATCGTCTTGGTTCCGTGGGACGGGTCGGCGAGCGCGCGGTAGCGGGCCTCGACCGACTGCGCCAGGATGCGCATCTGGCGGCCCGCGTCGTTGAAGTAGTACTCGCGCGTGGTGTCCCAGCCGGTCCAGTCGTAGAGGTTCGCGATCGTGTCGCCCAGCACGGCGTTCCGGCCGTGGCCGACCGTGAGCGGACCGGTCGGGTTGGCACTCACGAATTCGACGATCGCACGGCGCCCGGCGCCCGTCGCCGTCCGCCCGTAGCGGTCCCCCTGCTCGAGGATGTCGCGCAGTGCCTCGGACACGTACCGGTCGGAAAAGCGGAAATTGATGAACCCCGGGCCGGCGACCTCGGCCGACGCCACGCGGCGGGGATCGAGGACCAGCCGCCGGACGAGTTCTTCGGCGATCTGACGGGGCGCCCTGCGCAGGGCGCGGGACAGCTGCATCGCGGCGTTGGTCGCGAGGTCGCCGTGCTCCGGATTGGCCGGCTGCTGGAAATCGGGCGCGAAGCCCTCGGGAACGCCCCCCATCTCTTCGAGGGCGGTCAGGATCCGGTTCGCGATATACTCGCGCATGGGGTTCGTCAGACAGGTCCGGCAAAAAAAACCCCGGCCGCGGCCGGGGATCACGCCGAAAAATACGCAATCGGTCCGGCGGCCGCTCGGAAGTCGGTCCGGACACCACCGGACTCGGGTGCGCGACGCAGCCCGCGGGGTGTCGCCTGCCGGCAACCCGGCTGCCGGGACGTCGTACACCCGTCCCATGACGTCTGCCGTGCGCCTCTCGACCCTGATCCTCCTGTCGTGCCTCGCCGCCCCGGCCGGGGCGCAGACCGAGCACTCGTTCACGATCGGCCGGGTCAAGTACTCGGGCGGAGGGGACTGGTATTCCAATCCCCGGTCCCTTCCCGAGCTGCTGGCGTTCGTGCGCCGCGAGACGTTGATCGACGTCGCCCCGACGGAGGAGACGGTCGAATTGACGAGCGACAAGCTCTTCACGGTCCCGTATCTCTACCTGAACGGGCATGGCAACATCGTCCTGTCCAACGACGAGATCCTGCGCCTGCGTCGCTACCTGCTGGGCGGCGGATTCCTGCACGCCGACGACAACTACGGCATGGACCGGGCCTTTCGACGGGAAATCGCCCGGGTATTTCCCGACCGCGAACTGGTCGAGCTACCGTTCGACCACCCGGTCTATCGCACGCACTTCGACTTTCCGAACGGGCTTCCGAAGATCCACGAGCACGACGGAAAACCGCCGCAGGGTTTCGCGATCCTCGACGACGCGGGCCGGGTGATGGTCTTCTACTCGTACGAATCGGATCTGGGCGACGGATGGGAGCCCGAATCGGTACACAACGACCCGCCCGAGAAGCGCCTCGCCGCGCTGCGGATGGGGACCAATCTCCTGGCCTACGCGCTCATGCGGTGACCACCGCAGATCGAGCCTCTCCGGAAGAAACCATGCGGAAGCTCCTGTTCGCCCTTCTCTTCCTCCTCCTCGGCGGCTTCCTGGCCACCACCAACCCGGACGACGACGCCTTCGCCGAGTGGATCCGCGAGCGCGTCGAGGCCCGGCTCCAGGACGAAACCGGCGACGGTACGCTGGGCCGCATCCTGACCGACATGGGCGCCTCGGTCGTCTCGGGCATCGCCAGTCGCGCCGCCGAGCGGGAGAACTGGCTTCTTTTCAGCGTGTACACCATCGATCTCGGCGCCGACGGGCGGCCGGACGACGAGTGGAGGGTTCTCGGGCTCGGCGGCCGTTTCTGGCAGATCGCGACCCCGGAAGCGGTGCGGTAGACCCCGGGCCGCGAAATACGAGCGGGGGGCCGGCTCCCACCTTCAGTGACCGGCCCCCCGCCGTTGCCGCCCGGTGAACGAAAATCCAGGGCCGGACGAACCAGGGACTTTGGGCGATATTCCTTGCATCGCCGCGTCGGTGCAGAAAATGCCCCGCACAATTTCCCGATCGCGGGCAGAAATCGCCCGCGTTCGCGGCGTCCGAGCCCCGTGCCGTAGTTTCGGACGGTCCGCTTCGCGCGGTCCCGGAGCCAACTTCCCCCGATCCCCATGCTCGACCTCCAACGAACCGATCCCGACGTCCATGCCATCCTGCGTCGCGAAGTGGAGCGGCAGAACGACGGCCTCGAATTGATCGCGAGCGAAAACTTCGTGTCGCGGGCGGTCATGCAGGCGATGGGAACGCCGCTCACCAACAAGTACGCCGAGGGACTTCCCGGCAAACGCTACTACGGCGGGTGCCAGTTCGTCGACGAGGTGGAAGATCTCGCCCGCGAGCGCGCGAAGGCCCTGTTCCGCTGCGAATGGGTGAACGTGCAGCCGCACTCGGGCGCGTCGGCCAACGCGGCCGTCTACCTGGCCTTCATGCAGCCCGGGGACACGTTTCTCGGCCTCGATCTCGCGCACGGCGGCCACCTGACGCACGGCTCGCCGGTCAATTTCTCGGGCATCCTGTACCGCGCCGAGCACTACGGGGTCGAGAAGGACGGACCGCTCGCCGGGCGAATCGATATGGATCGCGTGCGCGACAAGGCCCGGGCGGTGCGCCCGAAGATGATCTCGATCGGCGCGAGCGCCTATACGAGGGATTTCGATTACGCGGCCTTCCGCTCGATCGCCGACGAGGTCGGAGCGCACCTCTGGATGGACATGGCCCACACCGCGGGCCTTATCGCGGCGGGCGAACTGAACGACCCCCTGCCGTACTGCCACGTGGTCACCACGACGACGCACAAGACGCTGCGCGGTCCCCGTGCCGGCATGATCCTGCTCGGAACCGACTACGAGAACCCGTTCGGCAAGACCGCGCCCAAGTCGGGACGCCTGAAGATGATGAGCGAACTGCTCGACGGAGCCGTGTTTCCCGGCATGCAGGGGGGGCCGCTGATGCATGTCATCGCGTCGAAGGCCGTCGCGTTCGGCGAGGCCCTGCAGCCCGCATTCCACGACTACTCGCGGCGGGTGATCGACAACGCGCAGGTCATGGCGAAAGCGTTCCTGGAGCGGGGCTACGACCTGGTTTCCGGCGGGACCGACAACCATCTCCTGCTCATCGATCTGCGCGGCAAGGGCCTTACCGGGAAGGACGCCGAGTCGGCGCTCGGCCGCGCCGAGATCACCGTGAACAAGAACATGGTACCGTTCGATACGCAGAGCCCCTTCGTTACGAGCGGAATCCGCGTGGGAACCCCGGCCATGACGACCCGTGGGTTCGGGCCGGACGAATTCGAGCGCGTCGTGGCACTCGTCGACCGCGTTCTGTCCAGGCCGGCCGACGACGGGATTGCCGAATCCGTACGGGACGAGGTCCGTACGCTGTGCGACGAGTTTCCCCTGTACGACTTCGTGGTGGCCTGACCGGGGAGGTCGGTCGCCCGGGAGCCGAAATCCGCGTTTTCGACCGTACTTTTCTGGACCGGCCGTCCGGTCAAGATGCCATCAATGTCCCACGCCGCGCCCCATTCCCCTGCCTACGCCGAGCTTCTCGACCTCGGGCGGCGACTCTATGACCGAGCGCTCGTCCGCCGCGAGCAGGAGCTGATCACCGATCCCCGGGGTCAGCCCATCGGATGGCTCCTGGATACGCGCGCCGCGATGCTCGACGGCAGCCTGTTCAAGGAAGTGGGCGAGATGATGGCGGGGCGGCTTCGGGCGCGCGGCGTCGACCAGGTGGCCGGGCTCGGGTTCGGGTCGTTCGCGCTCGTCGGCTCGGTGCTTTCGTCCGGCGGCCAGCCGCCGTTCCGGGGCGGATTCATCCGGGAAGAACGCAAGCCGCACGGTCGTCGCCGCCTGGTGGAAGGGCCCGTGGACCGGTCGCGCCCGATCGTCGTGCTCGACGACATCCTGAACAGCGGACGAAGCGCCCTGAGGGCCGCCGGGCTCCTGCGGTCCGACGGCTTCGAAGTCGTGGGCCTGATGACCCTCTTCAACTTCACGTGGAGCGGGGGACGGGCCCGGATCGAAGCGCAGGGCCTGTGGTTCGACACGCTGCTCGACCTGAACCTGCGCGACAACCAACCGGGAAGCTCCGATTCCTGCTGAGCCTCCGGCACCTCCACGACCCATGGGACTTCTGCGGCGACTGCGCCCGTCCGATTCCTCCGGCAGGAAGGCTCTTCCTCCCGGCGATCCGGAGGCCGGAATGAAGGAGATGGGCTTCCTGGACCACCTCGAGGAGCTTCGATGGGCGCTCATCAAGGGGTTCACCGGCCTCATCGTGACCACGGTGGCCGCGGTCTTCTTTCGCAGCTGGATTCTCGAGGAGGTGCTGCTGGGACCGAAGAAGCCTGACTTCTTCATGTACCGGCTGTTCGGCATCGAGGCCACCGAATTCGTGCTGCAGAATCGCACGATCACGGGCCAGTTTTTCGCCGACTGGGGTACGGTGCTCGCCGTGGGCGGCATCCTTGGGTCCCCGATCTTCGTCTACCAGCTCTGGCGGTTCATCGAGCCGGGTCTCTATCCGCACGAAAAGAGCGGGGCGAGGTTCGCGGCCTTCTTCGCCACCTTCTTCTTCGCGCTCGGAATCGCCTTCGGATACCTCGTCCTGACGCCGATCGCGCTGCAGTTCTTTGCGGGGTACTCGATTTCGCCCGAGATCGCCAACGAGTTCGACATTTCGAAATACTTCAGCATGGTGACGAGCTGGTCGCTCGGCGCCGGCCTTCTGTTCGAGCTTCCCGTCGTGATCTACTTCCTCGCGAAGCTCGGCATCGCGACCCCGCAGCGGCTTCGGGAATTCCGGCGTTGGGCGATCATCATCGCCCTCGTGCTCGGCGCCATCTTCTCGCCGCCGGATCCGATTTCGCAGATGATCGTCGCCACGCCGCTCTTTTTCCTGTACGAGCTTTCCATCTGGATCGCGAAGGGGGTCGAGCGCAACCGGCAGAAACAGCAGCTGGCCGCGGCGGCCTAGAACCGGGGGCGGGCGGCAGCGTCTGACCGACATCGCACCGACCGCCCCGCCATGTCCCGCTTCCGCCCCGCATCCGTCGTCGTCCTGCTCTCGGCCGTGGCATCGGCCCTGTTGCTCTCGGGGTCGGCCCCCGGCACCCGGGACGACGATTTCTACCTGATGCGCAAGAACTTCGAGATCTTCGGCGCCGCGTACGCCGAACTGGTGACAACGTACCACCAGCGCGTCGATCCCGAGCGGTTCATGCGGACAGGTCTCGACGCGATGCTGTCGACCCTCGACCCGTGGACCGATTTCTTCGACGAGGCCGACAACGTCGAAATGGATCTCCGGGGTCGCCGACTGCTTGCCGACGTGGGCCTGGCCCTCTCGCGCCGGGATGGGCGTGTGACCGTGATCCAACCGGAGTTCGAGACGACGGCGTACCGGCAGGGTATCCGCACCGGGGACGTCGTGCTTCGCGTGGCGGGACAGCCGGTGGACAGCCTGTCGATACCCGACGTCCTGCAGCTGCTGCGCGGCGAGCCGGCCACGGTGGTCGTCGTGGATATCGAGCGCGCCGGCGAGGGTACCATGACCTTCTCGTTGCGCCGTGAGGCCCCGGAGCAGAAATCGGTTCCGTTCGCCGGTCGACTCCCCGAGGATCCTGCCGTCGTCGTGCTGCGGCTCGCCGTGTTCGGGCAGGGGGCGGCCGGCGAGCTGGCCAAGGCCTGGCAGGAGCTGTCGGCGTCGGGGCCGGTAACCGGGGTCATCCTGGACCTGCGGGGCAATCCGGGCGGGCTCGTCTCCGAGGCGGTCGAAGTCGCAGGGCTGTTCCTGCCCAAGGGGACGCCCGTGGTCTCGACGCGCGGACGGTCGAGCGGCATGACGCGCGTATTCCGCAGCGAGGCCAACCCCGTCATTCCGTCGGTTCCGACCGTGGTCCTGATGGACCGGGCGAGCGCGTCGGCCAGCGAAATCGTCGCCGGCGCGCTCCAGGATTTCGATCGCGCCGTGATCATAGGCGAGCCGAGTTTCGGGAAGGGCCTCGTGCAGTCGGTACACGAACTCCCGTACAACACCTCGCTCAAGGTGACGATGTCGGCCTACTACACTCCGAGCGGGCGCGGCATCTTTCGCCGGTCTTCCGGGCAGGAGGCAGTTCCTGCAGGGTCGGAATTCCGCACCGCGGCCGGGCGCGTCGTGAGGGAGGGATTCGGGATCGAGCCGGATCTCGCCGCATCCGCGTACGGGTCCGCGCCCGCCGAAGCGGGAGCGAGACCCGGTCCCGGACCTCTCGAGGCGGCCCTGGAGCGGGATGCCGCGTTCTTCCTGTTTGCAGGAGTCCTCGCGACGGACGGCGGATTGCGCGAGGCCTGGAGCCGGGCGCAGCGCCCCCTGCTTCCGGACGACGTGCTTCCGCGTTTCCGTACCTGGCTCCAGGAACGGAAATTCTCGTTCCGGACCCCGTTCGAGGAGTCGCTCGAATCCCTGGCGTCTGACGGGCTCGGACCGGAATCGCGCACGGCGCTCGAGCGGCTCCGGCGCGCCGCGGCGTCGGAGCGCGACCTCGCGTTCGACCGGGAAGCCGACCGGCTCAGGGTCCGGTTGTCGGAGGAGGTCTCGGCGCGCCTCCTGGGCCCGGAGGAGCGGGTGCGGGCCGGACTCACCGGCGATCCGTTCGTAACGTCGGCCATCGAGATCCTGCGCGACCCGGCCCGCCACCAGAGGCTGCTCGCGCCCCGCTGAGGCGCCGTCAGTCGGCCGAGAGGGCCAGCATCGCGTCGAGCAGCACCCGGGCACCGGACACGCAGGCCTCGGGGCTCGAATACTCCAGGGGGCTGTGACTGATGCCGTTCCGGCTGGGCACGAAGAGCATCGCCGAGGGCCAGAACCCCTGCAGAATCTGGGCGTCGTGTCCCGCGCCGGAGAGCAGACGTCGCCGGGTGAGACCGCGGGCGGCGGCGGCGGTGTCGAGCGCCGATACCAATCCGGGGTCGAACGTCACGGGCGCGGCGTGGGCGAGTTCTTCGACCTCAATCGCTACGCCTTCGCCGGTGCAGGCACCCCGGAATCGCTCGATCGCCGCATGCCAGGCCCGGTCGAGTTCCCCTGCTTCGGGGTGGCGAAGATCCACCGTGCACTCGGCCGAGCCCGCTACGACGTTGACGAGGCCCGGCAGACAGCGCACCTGGCCTACCGTGGCGCGAAGACCGGGAATTTCGCGGGTGAGCGCACGGGCCTCGACCGCGACGAGAGCCGCGGCCAGCAGGGCGTCGCGACGCCCGCTCATGGGCGTGGTGCCCGCGTGGTTCGCCGCACCCTCGAGCCGGCACCGCATCCAGCGCAGTCCCTGGACACCGGTCACGATACCCACGTCGATTCCCTCGCCGGCCAAGACCGGCCCCTGCTCGATGTGCAGTTCGAGATAGGCGCGAACAGGGAGAGAAGACAGGTCATCCGTTCCCGCCATGCCGGAGCGGTCGAGGGCCTCGCCGACCGTCATGCCGTCGATTCCGACCACCGATCGGACGGACGCCGTGTCGAGGCTTCCCCGTACGTACAGGCTGCCCATCATGTCGGGCATGAACCGCACGCCCTCCTCGTTCACGAAGCTGACCACGCCCAATCCCCATCCCGTGGTCATGCCGGCCTCGTGTACCGCGCGGAGGGCCGCCACGGCAGCCAGGACGCCGAGTGCGCCGTCGAAACGACCGCCGGACGCCACGGTGTCGGTGTGTGAGCCTGCAAGGACGATGCCTTCCCGGGCGCCGGGGCGGACGGCGAACGCGTTTCCGATCGCGTCGTAGCGCGTTTCCATGGACAGCTCGGCCAGGAGGCCGGCCACGAAGTCCCGACCTGCGCGATCCTCCCCGCTGAATGCGAGGCGCGTAACGCCCCCGGTCGAAGGGTCTCGGCCGATCCGGGCGAGCGTTTCGATGTCGGCGAGCAGGCGGGGACCGTCGATGTCGGGTCGCTTGGGCATGTTCGTGCGGCGGCTGGACGGAAGATACTCGGCCCGGAGCGTCAGAAACCCGCTCGCCCCGGCCCCGTAGTACCTGCGCTCTTCCCAGCCATCCCGAGATGAACCGAACCCTGCGTCTCCTGGCCTGCGTCGTCGCGATGGCCGGTTGCTCCGAGAACGTCCAGTCTCGTCAGCAGGCCGAGTCGGCCCGTGTGGATTCCGCCGCGGTACTGCTGCGTAACGACGAGATCATGCGGTCGCGCCGGAACGCGATCACACGTGCCGTCGAAGCGGCCTCGCCCGCCGTCGTATCGGTCAACGTGGTGCAGCGCATCCAGTACCGGGATCCGTTCGCCGACCCGTTTTTCGATTTCTTCTTCGGCGGACAGCGCTCCCGCGTGCGGGAGCGCCAGGTGCAGAGCATGGGATCCGGGTTCGTGATGTCGGACGACGGGTACATCGTGACGAACGACCACGTCACCGGTGAAGCCTCCGAGATCACGGTCGCATTTCCCGACGGCCGTTCGTTGCCGGCCCGCCTCGTGGGCCGCGACTCGGCCACGGACCTGGCCCTGCTCAAGGTCGAACCCGATTCGCCCCTTCCGTACCTGTCGTTCTCGTCGACGGGCAAGCCGATCGTCGGCGAATGGTGTATCGCGCTGGGAAACCCGTTCGGCCTGTTCCAGGCGGCGGAACCGACGGTCACCGTCGGGGTCGTTTCCGCGATCGGCCGCGATCTCGCCCCCCAGGAGGGCAGGGTGTACCGGGACATGATCCAGACCGACGCGGCGATCAACAGGGGCAATTCGGGCGGACCGCTGCTCAACGCGCTCGGCGAGGTCATCGGGGTGAACACGGCGATCGTGAGCCCGGCCGGCGGCTCCGTGGGCATCGGCTTCGCGGTTCCCCACGAGCGGGTGCTTCGCATCGTGGAGGAATTGCGCGACAAGGGCTTCGTGGACCGCAACTACTACACGGGGCTCCAGGTGCGCGAAGTGAATGCCCGGGTAGCCCAGGCCCTCGGCCTTGCCGAAGCCCGCGGGGTCTTCGTGGAGAGCGTGGAGCCCGGCTCGCCTGCCGAGGAGGCGGGGTTGCAGACGTACGACGTGATCGTCGGGGTCGACGGGGAACGCATCGTCGGTCAGAGCGACATCCTTCTGCGCATGTATGACCTGCGCCCCGGAGACCGGGTGCGGTTCACCGTGATCAGGGACGGGAGCAGCCGCGAAATCACGATGCGCTTGGGCGCGTCATCTCGAGGCTGAGGTCCCAGAGCCGGGTTGCCGCCTCGTCATCGAGGGCGGCCTTCGACGGCTTCCGCAGTTTCTCGTCGACGTAGTAGCCACCCGTGGCCCCTTCGACGGAGTCCTCGGTGGCGAGCCAGACGAGCGTGCGGGCCCCTTCTTCGGGCGTCCGCAGGAACCTCGCGCCGACGCGGACCAGCCAGGCCAGCAGGTCTCGGTTGTTGCGGCCGAAACCGGTGGCCACCGCTCCCGGATGCACGGCGTTCGACGTGACGCCGGACCCTTCCAGGCGACGCGCCATTTCGCGGGCGAACAGCACGTTGGCCAGCTTGGATTGCGCGTAGGCCCGCAGAGGGCTGTACTTGCGCTCGAGATGCAGGTCGTCGAAGTGGATCCGGCCCCGGCGATGCGCGTCCGACGCCACGGTGACGATCCGGGACGGAGCGCTTGCCCGCAGCACGGGCTCCAGTTCCAGCGTAAGCAGGAACGGCGCGAGGTGATTGAGCGCGAACGTGCGCTCGAAGCCGTCCGAGGTGACCTGCCTGGGGCGGTGGATGGCCCCGGCGTTGTTCAGCAGGACGTCGATGTGCGGGTACCTGTCGCGGATGCGGGCGGCGGTGGCCCGGACCTGTTCCATCTCGGACAGGTCGGCGATCATGAGTTCGACCTGGGTATTACCGGTCGCCTGGCAGATCTCCACGAGCGCGGTGCGGCCCTTCTCGCGGTTCCTGCAGACCATGACCACGCGGGCTCCCATGCGGGCGAACTCGGCGGCCGCCACCTTTCCGATTCCCGAATTCGCGCCGGTCACGACGCAGGTGCTTCCTTCTTCGATGCTCATGCCTCGCTGGACCACCCCCTCCGGAACGCCCGCACGTTGTCAGCCACCGTTCCGCGCCCCTTGAATACTGCGCTTCCCGCCACGATCACGTCGGCCCCGGCCTCCACGACCGCGCGCACGTTGTCGGGATTCAGGCCGCCGTCCACCTCGATATGCGCACGGGAGCCCAGGCGGTCGAGGCGATCGCGCAGGGTCCGTATCCGGTCGGTGGAGCCTTCGATGTACTCCTGGCCGCCGAAGCCCGGATTGACCGACATCACGAGGACGAGGTCCACTTGATCCAGTACGGCGTCGAGACTCGACAGCGGGGTGCCCGGGTTCAACGTGACCCCCGGCCGCACGCCGCGCTCCCGGATCGCCTGGAGGGTTCGATGGAGATGCGGACAGGTCTCCACGTGGACCGTGATGAAGTCGGCGCCCGCGTCGGCAAAGGCGTCCACGTAGCGGTCCGGTTGCTCGATCATGAGGTGCACATCGAGCAGCGCCCCGGTGTCGTCGGCCACGGGCCGAAGCGCGCGCAGGACGAGCGGGCCAACCGTGATGTTCGGCACGAAGTGCCCGTCCATCACGTCGACATGGATCCACTCGGCCCCTGCCGACACGGCCTCGCGGACGTGCTCCTCCAGGTGGCCGAAATCAGCCGACAGGATGGATGGCGCCAGGATGGGCACGGGACGGTCGTGGGCAGGGAATGGTGGCTTCGGATCACCCAAGGTAGGGCGAAACGACCGTCTCCCGCTCGCGAACGAACGAATCAGAAGGTGCTGAAGAGGGCGACGCCGCCGGCCACGAGCAGGGTGTTCGCGATCGCGAGCGGAAGCAGGACCTTCCAGCCCAGGGTCATGAGCTGGTTGTACTTGAACCGGGGCAGCGTCCAGCGCACCCAGATGAACGTGAACGCGAAGAAGCCCGCCTTGAGCAGCAACGTGAAGCCCTGCAGCAGGCCCAGGAGAATCGATCCGTCGAGCGACGGCACGGCCTGCAGGATCAGCGGCTCGAACGGAAGCATGTAGCCGCCGAAGAAGAGCGTTACGATCACGAACGAGGCGATGAAAAAGTTGACGTACTCGGCGAGGAAGAACATGCCGAACTTCATTCCGGAGTACTCGGTGTGGTATCCGCCCACGAGTTCCTGCTCCGCCTCCGGCAGGTCGAACGGCGTACGATTGGTCTCGGCGAACGCCGTCACGATGAAAATGATGGCACCGATCGGGTTGCGGAAGATGTTCCACCCGAAGAGGCCCCAGCCGCCGGATTGGTCCTCGACGATCGTCGACAGGTTGAGCGAACCGGCGAGGAGGACCACCGAGATCACGGCGAGCCCCATGGAAAGCTCGTAGGAGATCATCTGGGCCGACGAGCGCAGGCCGCCGAGCAGCGAGTACTTGGAGTTGGAGCTCCAGCCGGCCAGGGTCACGCCGTAGACGCTGATCGAGGTCAGCGCGAGCAGCACGAGCGCCGACACCTCCATGTCGGCCACGACCACGCCACGGGCCAGCGGGATCATGGCGCTCGCCGTGAAGGCGATGAGCACCATGATATAGGGCGCCAGCGAGTGGATGAAGGGGTTCGCGACGGTCGGGACGATGTTTTCCTTGAGGATCAGCTTCACCACGTCGGCGAACGGCTGAAGGAAACCGAACGGGCCGACACGGTTGGGGCCCGGCCGGTTCTGGATGTATCCCGAAACCTTGCGCTCGGCGTACACGAGGACCGAGGCCGAGACCAGCATGAAATTGACGACCAGGAAGGCGATCAGGGCCGTCCAGTACCAGGCGATGTCCATGGAATAGGCGCGGTAGGGGGGCGGCGGTTCTTCCGCCCCGGGTGGATCAGGCCGTTTGAGCGGTCTCCTGCAGACGGACACCGGATTCGCCCATCGCTTCGTAGCTCACACCTCGAAACGCTTCGTTCGACCCGGCGATCTCGGCGAGGATGTCCTTCGGGCCGCGATACGAAAGTTCGAGCCCGCAGCGGGCCGCGACGGCCGGGAGGGATACCCAGCCGGGCTGGCAGTCGACGAGGTTGGTCTCGTCGTACCAGCGGTCGAACGGGGTGCCGTGCAGGTCGTGCCGGCTCTTGCCCACTTCCATCATCAGCGTCCGGTTGACGCCCTTGATGGCCTTCGCCGGGCGCACGCGCTGGGCGCGCCCGTCCTCGTTGACGAACGTTCCGATGGTTTCGACGACCATCGCGGCAGGGAGCCCGACCTTCGCCGCCGCGAGCGTACGGTTGTCCGTGTGCCAGGCGTGAACGATCACCGGCGCCGATCCGAGATCGTCGGCCGAGAAGACGCCCGATGCGATCGGATCTTCCTCCAGCACGTAGACGGCCTTCACCGCGCCGGACGACAGGCGCTTGCGCACGGAGTCGGCATCGATCGGGAGGATCCCGAGCGCTTCACAGCCGCGGGCATTCGGCGTGCGATCGTCGGTGCGCAGCCAGCCGTCCCCGTGTCCGGGGTCGACGTGGGGGATGTAGACCGGAGCGGGCGCGCCGAGATGCGTCGCCAGGCGGGAGAGCAGCCAGTTGTCCTCGACCGAAGCGTGGGCCGAACCGAGGAACAGGATCGAGGCAGGCTCGACCGAGCCCAGCACCTCGGCCGCCGCGGCGTACGCGGCGTCCCACGATGACGGACGACCGTCCACGACAGGGCCGCTGAGCCGGCCGTCGTTGAAGCGCTCGTAGTCGAGTCGATCCTCGTCCGGCAGCCAGTACCGGTTGACCTGCTCGTTGTCCCGCGGGGTGACTTTCAGCACCCGGTTGTCCTTGACCCAGTACCAGCAGTTCGAGCCCTTGGCGTTCGACACGGTGATCGATGCCGTCTTCGACATCTCCCAGACACGGGCCTTGAACCGGAAATCCACCGACGTCAGCGCTCCCACCGGGCAGATGTCGATGACGTTCATCGAGTACGGCTCGTCGAACACCACTCCGGGCGGCGTCATCGGGTAGTTGCGCACGCCGCGTTCGATGATCGTGAGCTGGTGCGACTTCGAGACTTCGCCCGTGAAGCGCACGCAGCGCGTGCAATTGATGCACCGCTCTCCGTCAAGCATGACGCGCGGGCCGAGCTCGATACGCTTCGGCTTGTGCGTCTTCTCGAACTCGAAGCGCGAGCCCTCCGGACCGTACTTGTAGGCCTGGATCTGCAGGGGGCAGTGCCCCGCCTGGTCGCAGATCGGGCAATCGAGCGGATGGTTGATCAGCAGCAGCTCGAGCGTGTCCTTCTGGGCTCGCGCGACGAGATCGCTCGTCCGGTGGGTGCGCACGACCATGCCGTCGGCGATCTCCTGCGAGCAGCTCGTCTGGAGCTTGGGCAGGAAGCGCACGATGGGCTTGCCGTCCTCGCCGAACTTGACCTGCCGGGTCTCGCGGTCGACCTCGGTCATCCCGACCTCGACGAGACACTGCCGGCAGTTGGCCGGGACCGACATCGCCGGATGATAACAGAAGTGCGGAACCTCTATGCCCCGGTCGAGGCAGAACTGCAGGAGGGCCTGCTTCGCCTCGAACTCGTGGGCGACTCCGTCGATGGTGATCGTGGGCATGGATCCAACGGTTGGAAATCAGTTCTCGACGCCTTCGGCCGGCGATTCGGTCTCGGTGCCCTCGGTGCGCGCGCGTTCGACGAGCGCGCCGTCGGCCACTAGGGCCAGGCTCACGGTCATCGCGGCCGCCTCGGCTTCGTCGTGGGCCTGCGCGGCAGCCGTGTCGGCGGCCGTCGCATCGTGCGTTTCGTGCTCGCCGTGCTCGTGCGCAGCATCGGCGCCCTGCTTCAGCACGCCGGCGACGATGACGCGGCGGCCCGCGATATCCTTGGGGAAGGTGTACACGTACGCGCCCGCAGAGTCCCGCGGAACGTCGACGCGAAGCATGCCGGCTTCGGAAACCCCCATGGTCAGCCAGCATCCGGCGCTCTGGCAGACTTCGGTCACCGCGCCCTCGATCTTCACTTCCTTGCCGACATAGGCCGACGGATCGGCCAGCACGGCCGCCGCGGCGACCGCTTCGTCGGGCGTGATCGAGGCTCCGACGGCGTCATAGGTCGCCGCGGGATCGAGGGATTCGTTGGTTCCACCGGCACAGCCGGCCACGACGAGGAGAAGAATCGCGAGGAGGAAACGGGTCATGGGATTCGGTACGGTAGGGTGTCGTCACGCCGGGAGTGCGGCGGTCTCGGGAACGGATACGAGCGAAGGCCGGCACCTGGCTTCGAATTCGGAACGGAAGCGTTCGACCGTGTACCGCACGGGCCACGCCGCGGCGTCGGCCAGGGCGCACACGGTGCGGCCTTCCATCTGGGAGCAGAGGTCGAGCAGCAGGTCGAGATCCCTCAGGTTGCCTTCGCCCTCGTCGATGCGGGTGACGATGTTTTCGAGCCACCCGGTACCCTCGCGGCACGGCGTGCACTGCCCGCACGACTCGTGGTGGTAGAAGTGCGTGATGCGCCGAAGGAACGAGACCATGTCGGTGTCCTCGTCCAGCACGAGCATGCCCGCGGTACCCATCATGGAGCCTGCCGCCCGAAGTCCGTCGGCGTCCATGGTCACGCCGTCGATCATGTCGGCGCGCAGGACCGGGGTCGAACTGCCTCCCGGAACGAGAGCCTTGAGCTTCTTTCCGCCCCGGATGCCTCCGCAGACCTCGTAGATGAGGTCAGAAATCAGCATGCCGGTCGGGTACTCGTAGACGCCCGGTCGGTTGACGTGCCCCGAGATGCCGTAGAGGACCGGCCCCGGGTGCTTTTCGGCGCCGATCTTCGCGTACCAGTCGCCTCCCTTCTCGAGGATGAGCGGCACGCAGGCGAGGGTCTCGACGTTGTTGATGGTGGTCGGATAGCCCCAGATGCCCCGCTGCGCCGGGAAGGGCGGCTTCGAGCGCGGGTACGCCCGCTTGCCCTCGAGCGACTCCATGAGCGAGGACTCCTCGCCGCAGATGTAGGCGCCGGCGCCCTTGTGGATCACGAGGTCGGTCGAGAACCCCGTGCCCATGATGTTCTTGCCGACGTATCCCTTGGCATAGAGCTTCTCGAGCTCCCGCTCCATGTGGCTGATCCAGTCGGCGTACTCGCCGCGCACGTACAGGTACGAGGTCTTGACCGACATGGCGTACGACGCCAGGATCATGCCCTCGAATACCAGGTGCGGATTGTACTCCATCAGCTGCCGGTCCTTGAAGGTGCCCGGCTCCGACTCGTCGCCGTTGCAGCAGAGGAAGCGCGGAACGTCCGGGTTCACCGGTGGCATGAACGTCCACTTCAGACCGGTCGGAAATCCGGCGCCGCCGCGGCCCTTGAGGCCCGACTTCTTCACCTCCTCGGTGACGGCCTGGGGAGTCCAGGCCGGGTCGGTCAGGGCCTTACGCAGCGAGGCGTAACCGCCGTGCTGCTCGTAGACCTCTAGCTTGTGCAGGTCCTTGACCGGGGGAAGCAGCACGCGCTGGTACGAGCGCCAGTCGCCGGCCTTGGAAACGCTACCGTTGGAAACGGACATGGGCGTGGGAATCGAAGAGCCCCGGGTCGGGTCTCAGCGGATGGTCTGCGATACGGGAGGGGCCTGGTAGATCTCCTGCGACGGGGCGTCGGAGCGGCGATTGCCACCCATCTCGTCCTGGTCCTGCGGCAGGGTGACCGAAGCGAACGGCGGCATGCGCCCTTCCTGGAGCGCATCGACGAGCGTGTCGAGCTTCTCTTCGGTGAGGTTCATCACGTACGGGCCGTTGGTGACCTGCATCATCGGGGCCGAGCCGCACGCGCCGAGACACTCGACCTCCTGGATCGTGAAGCGACCGTCGGGGGTCGTTTCGCCCTTCCGGATGCCGAGTTTCTTCTCCAGGTGGTGCAGCATGTCGTAGCCGCCGCAGACCTGGCACGAAAAACAGGTGCATACGTCGAGGACGTGCGTGCCCATCTTCCGCTTGTAGTACTGCGAGTAGAAGGTGGCCACGCCGTACGCCTGGGAGTACGGGATGCCCACGGTGTCGGCCGTAAGCCGGATCACCTCGGGAGGCAGCCATCCGAACTTCTCCTGGGCGAGCCAGAGCGCGCGCATGATGGCGCCGTCGGCCGTCGGATACCGCGATACGTACGTCGCGATGCGTGCCTTCTCCTCCTCGGAGAAAAAGAGACGGTCTGCCGGAACGGACGGCTCGGGATCGCGCTCGGGGAGCTCGACGACCGGATGCTTGATGAAATCGGCCATGGTCGATCTATTTGTCGGCCTCGCCGAGCACCGGATCGACGGTGCCGATCAGGATGACCATGTCACCCATCATCGCACCCTCCATCATGGCCTCGAGACCCTGGATGTTCGAGAAGCTCGGCGCGTTGATGCGCGCCCGGAACGGGTGGCCCGTGCCGTCGGACTGCAGATAGAAACCGAGTTCGCCCTTGGGCGCCTCGATCGCGTGGTACGACCACACGCCGTCGGGCGGACAGACGCCCGTGTCGGTGTACATGAAGTCGTGGATCAACCCTTCCATCGAGTAATAGACCTCGTTCTTGGAAGGGTAGGACCGCTTGGCGTCGTCGGTGCGCACCGGGCCCTTCACCCGGTCGAGCCGATCGAGGCACTGGCGCACGATCTTGAGGGACTCCTTCATTTCGTCGAGCCGCACGAAGTACCGCGACAGCGCGTCGCCTTCCTCGCGGATCGGAATGAGGAAATCCACCTCGTCGTACTTGAGGTAGGGCTCGAATCGCCGGATATCGTGCGGAATGCCCGATCCGCGCAGGTTCGGACCCGTCATGCCGAACGCGATGGCCTCCTCCTTCGTCAGGACCCCGATACCGACGTTGCGGTCGATCCAGATGCGGTTGCGGTTCAGCAGTTTCTCCCACCCGGTGAGCGCGGCCGGGAAGTCGTCCACGAACGCGCGGATCATGCCGATCGCCTCGTCCGACACGTCGCTGGCGACCCCGCCGATACGGCTGTGCGACACCGTGAGGCGCGCGCCGGCCACATGGTCGAAGATCGAGTAGAGATCCTCGCGGTACTTGAAGGTCCACAGGAAGACCGATACCGCGCCGGCGTCCATCAGCCCCACGCCCATCCAGATGAGGTGCGACGAGATGCGGGCAAGCTCCGACATCATCATCCGGATCCACTGCGCACGTTCCGGCACCTCGATTCCCGCCACCTTTTCCACCGCGAGGCACCAGGCCACGTTGTTCGAGTAAGGCGACAGGTAGTCCATGCGGTCCGTATAGGGCATGAACTCCTGGTAGGTCTTGTTCTCGGCGACCTTTTCCAGCCCGCGGTGCAGGTAGCCGATATCGACCACGCACTTCTCGATGGTCTCGCCGTCGAGCCGCGCCACGCAGCGAAGCACGCCGTGCGTCGCCGGATGCTGCGGCCCGATGTTCAGCACCATTTCGTTCTCGAGCGGGTCCGATGCGCCGCGCACCTTGCCGAGACCCTTCTCCTCGAGCCAGGAGTGCTTCGACTCGAGGCGCCGGTAGATGGCCTCGTTGTGACGTGGCCAGAAGCGGAGATTTCCGCTGATGTCTTCCCTGGAGATGATGCTCATGGCGCTACTGGCGGGCGAGGTCCGACTCGGCCTCTTCGAAGCTCTTGACGGGGCGCGAGCCGTGGGCCGCGGCGAACGGATCGAGCGTGAGGCCCGCCTCGGGTGTCTGAGGCGGCAGGGGGAGCGAGCCCGGAACGCCGAGCAACGGGAATTCCTTGCGCAGCGGGTGGTACTCGAAATCCTCGGGCATGTACATGCGCCGGAGGTCCGGGTGGCCGTCGAACCGGATGCCGAACATGTCCCAGCATTCCCGCTCGTTCCAGCCGGCGGCGCGATAGATCCCGGTGATCGAAGGCACGACGGCATCGTCCTCGTTCACGCGGATCTTCAGCCGGAGCCGCCTGGAGCGGGACAGCGAGACGAGATTGTAGAACACCTCGTACCGGGTGCCTTCGACGAAGAGGTCGATTCCGCCCATGTCGGCGAGGTACTCGAACCCGCGATCCTCCTTTAGGAAACGGCAGACGTCGACGATGCGCGAGCGGTCGACGTAGACCGTGTGCTCGTTCGCGTAGAGGAAAACCTCGCCGACGGCGTCAGGAAAGGCGGCCTGCAGGGCTTCGACCGTATCCGGGTCGAACGTCGTCGCCTTGGCGTGCGGATTTCGCGTTCCTTCGACGGCACGAGGCCCGTCGACCGGGGTGAAGTGAAAGGCCAGCGTACGGGTCGCCATGGTCACAGGGCCTCCTGGTCGTACAGCGCAACGGGGGAGATGACCCGGTCGCCGCCGGGCGTGAGCACGCGCGGGCGCAGCGGGGTGGGCTCGGGGGCTCCCTTTCCGCGGTGCGCGTCGGTCGCCACCGAGTACTCGTTGCGCACCTTCTCCTGGATGTCCATGATCGCGTGGATCACCGCTTCCGGGCGCGGGGGGCAGCCGGGAACGTAGACGTCGACGGGGAGGAAGTTGTCGCAGCCCTGGACCACGCCGTAGCACCGGTGCATGCCGCCCGTGGACGCGCAGGCCCCCATGGCGATGCACCACTTCGGGTCGGCCATCTGGTCCCAGATGCGGCGGATCGTGTGGGCCATCTTGTAGGACACCCAGCCCGCCACGATCATCAGGTCGGCCTGCCGGGGGGAGAATCGCATCGCCTCGCTGCCGAAGCGCGCCACGTCGTACTTGGGGGCGGCGAAGGCCATCATCTCGATCGCGCAGCAGGCGAGGCCCATGGGCATCGGCATCAGCGAGTTCGAGCGCGCCCAGTTGACGACCGCGTCCACGCGCGTCGTGAGGAATCCCTCGCTGTGGAGGGGGCTGTCCGGTGCCAGGGTCATGGGCTTGGGGGATGGATCGGAGGATACCCGGGGAAGACGGAAGCGCGGAGCTCAGTCGAATTCCAGGCCGCCCTTCTTGATGTCGTACAGCAGCCCGACCGCGAGGATGATCACGAAGAACACCACGATGCCCATGAGCGGCGCTCCGACGCCCGCCTTGAGGAACTCGTGGAAGCTCACCGCCCACGGATACAGGAAGACCACTTCAACGTCGAACACGATGAAGACCATCGCGACGAGGTAGAACTTGACCGAGTACCGGTCGCGTGCCGTTCCGATCGGGTCCATGCCCGACTCGTAGGACTTCTGCTTGATCAGGTTGGGTCGGCTCGGACCCAGCAGTTCGGCCGCCTTGAGCAGCGTAAGCGCGATTCCGCCGGCGATCACGATCGTGATCAGCAGCGGCACGAAGTCGGTCAGCATGGGAGACCAGGACGGGTGGAGCGGCCGTTCGGGACCGGGCCGGGCAGCGGGAGGTTCCGCCGTGGGCCAATGCCCGAAAATGAGAGATTTTCAGGGTTTCGAAGCTAGCCCACCCCGTTCCCGTAGTCAACGCGCGGGGGGTAGAAGATTGGACGAAACGACCGGGCGGGACGAACGGCGCCGGCCGTGCCGGGATCGGTCCTACGCAGACTCGCGCAGGTGCCTGTCGCACGGATTCCCTCCGCCTGAGCGAGGATTGGGACGTCCGGCAAACCATCGGAGGTACCCATGCGAAAGTTCACGGCAATGATGGTGATGAGCCTGCTGCTCGCCGCGCCCGCGGTGGCGCAGTGGGAGGCCCTCGTCGACAAGGGCTTCTACGGAGACCTGGGGTTCAGCTTCGGGTCGACCGAATACAAGACCGACTGCTGTGGAGGCGGCACGCACTCGAAGTCCCTGTTCGGGTTCAAGGCGGGCTTCCTCCCCACGTCCAAGTTCGGCGTCGGGCTCGAATTCCAGCGGGAGAAGGAGGAGAATGCGGAAGCGAACCTGTACGTCTCCCCGAGACTCATCGCGGTGCCCATCCGGCAGGGCGACAGGTACCCGGTCACGGTGTCCGCCGACCTGACCTACCACCTCGTCTTCGCGGGCGAGGAGAACGTGGACGTCAGCGGTTTCGGAATCGACGTAGGGGTGTCCCGTTCGATCAAACCGATGAAGGACATCGGGCTGCTTCCGCACGCGACCATCCGCGTCAACCGGTACACGTCGAGCTATGACTCGGCCTCCAAGGGAGTGTCCAGCGACGACGAATACAATTGGACCCCGTTCGGGCTCAAGCTGGGCCTGACGGGCTCGATGAAGAAGGGTCCGGGCCTGGTGACCGTGACGCCTTCGATCGAAATGAGCCGCTATACCGAGGGCGAGGGCGACTACGAACGCACGGCCACCGGGTGGCAGTTCGGCCTCAAGGCGGGCATGACGCTCAAGAAGTAGCCGTTCATTACCGTTCGGTGACCGAAAGAAGCCCCCGGAGGCAGCGCCCCCGGGGGCTCCCCCTGTTTACGGAACCGAACATCGGGTCACTCGTCCTCCGGGCGGTCCCGGGTCCGGTCCGACCCCGCGGCGCGGAGTCGGCGGCAACCCATCATCAATCCATCGGCAGATCCCATGAGACAGGCATTCCGCAGCGTGATCCTCTTTTTCGCCGTGCTGACGTGGACCGGGTGCTACCACGCCCAGGTCACGACCGGCCTCGAGCCCGGTAACCGTGTCATCGACAAGCCCTGGGCACTGGGCTTCATTTACGGACTGATTCCGCCCGCCGTCGTGGAGGCCGAATCCCAGTGTACCGGCGGGGTGGCCAAGGTGGAGACCCGCCTGAGTTTTCTCAACCAGCTCGTAAACGGGCTCACGTTCGGCATCGTGACCCCGATGCACATCCGCGTGACGTGCGCGGCACCCCGTGCCGCATCGGCGATCGACGTGCGGGTCCCGAGCGGTGCGACCGACGTGCAGATCACGGACGCGTTCGAGTCGGCCGTCGAACAGGCCGCGGACCGTGGAGCCCCGGTGTACGTGCAGTTCGACTAGGACGCGGCGCTTCCCGGTCGGTCTGACCCGGACGAACGGGTTCGGTTCGAAAAGACGAGCCCCCGGAGGCCACGCCTCCGGGGGCTCGTTCGTCCGGAACCGGCCAGGGGCCGATCAGAACGTGAACGTGGCGCGCAGGATGCCCATGCGGCCCATTTCGGGCGCTCCCACGAATTCGCGGTGCATGTTGTCGAGTGCGTTGGAGATGCCGAGGTCCAGTCGGAGACCCTGTGCCAGGGCCTTCAGGTCGTAGCCCACGCCGAGGTCGACCACGAAGTAGCTTTCGACGTCGCCGACGTAGGGGCCCGAGATGACGGGGAAGCCCTCGGTCTGGCGGGCGGCAACGTTGACCGAGAGGCCCGAGGCGCCGTCATACCGTACGCCGAGGCGCCCCTTGAGCTTGGAGGCGTTGAGCGCGAGCTCGAGCGCGTCGCCCATGCCGCCGCCGAGATCCTCGTTGTCGAAGAGGTCCTTGTTGACCATCGAGAGGTTTCCGAAGATTCCGAACTCTTCGCTGGCCTGGAATTCGAACGAGGCATCTACGCCGTAGTACGAAAGGTCACCGAAGTTGCGGTACGAGAGCATGAGTTCGGGGGTCTGGCCGACGCCCGGGTTGTTCTCGACCGGCTGTACGATGGCCACCGGAGTCGACGAGCTCGGAAGCGCCGAGCCGGCCAGCTGGACAAGGAGGCCGGACACCTGGGCAGGCGTCAGGCCGAGCTGGCCGAGCGCGCCTGCCAGCGCGGCGTTACCCTGGATGCCCGCCGCGATGGCGACCCCGAGGTCGGTGCGAAGGTTCGGAACGATCACGAAGGGAGTCTCCATGAGCAGCGGGCCCACGAAGTTCTTCTTCTTCGTGTAGTAGGCGTCCACCGCGACGATGAGCCGCGGACCGAGGATGCCCTTGTACCCGACCTCGACCGACTGGGTGGTCGTGGCTTCCAGCGGCTGCAGGTCGTCCAGGCCCGATACGATGTCGACGCCCAGCGTCGTCAGGTTCAGCTTGCCGAGGATGCCGCGCGAGAAGCCCTGCACGTTGGTCTGTCCCGGGTTCGTGCCCGGTGCAAGCAGGGCCTTCAGCTGCGGGATGAGCGGTGCCGGAACGTTGATCCCCGCCTGCGCCAGCATGGCCTGGAGGGTGGCGTTCGGAATCGCGTTCACCCCCGCGTACATCGAGGCGTAGACCGCGTCGAGCGGAAGCCCGAGCGGGGTCTTCGCTCCGAGTGTCGCCGGGTTGAGGCTGCTGGCGACAAGGTCCGATCCGGCGAGGGCCTCAAATGCCGGGTTGCGTTCCCACGAGAATCCCTGGCCGGTACCGCGACCGCGGATCATGATGTTCGTCCCCGGGATCTGCCCGGCGATGATGTCGAGGAACATCGAGTTGGTACTCGGGGACGAGAACGCGCGGTTGTAGGACACGCGGAAGGAGTGCGAGTTGGTCGGCTTGAAGACGACCGCGGCACGGGGGGAGACCTGGAAGTCGTCGGCTACGTTGTTGTAGTCCCCGCGAAGGGCCAGGGTCAGGTCGAGCTTGGGATCGACCCGGACCAGCGTCTGCGCGTACGCGCCGGCCTCGGTGATCGTCTCGCCCTCGTTCCTGCCGATGATCGTGCCCTCGGTTTTCGGTCGCGTGAACTCGGCGTCGGCGCCGACGATCACGTTCGTGCGCGATCCGAGGTCGAAGTCGTACTGCGACTGCAGGTTGAGCAGCGTCGACTTGTCGACGACGGGGTCGGGGATGCCGTCCCCGCCGAAGTCCTGGCCGTAGACGAAGGAATCGCCCGTCTCGTTCTTGTTCAGGTAGGCCTGGGCGAAGAAGCGGTCGTAGACGAAGCGTACCTGTCCGTACGCGTAGCCGAATCCGTCGGCCTGCAGGTTGCCGATGCCCGAGAGCACGGCCGCGGTCAGCGTCGAATAGCCGCCGTTGGCGATCAGGGACGCCTTCTCGGTCAGCCGGTACTCGAGAGACCCGTTGACGTTGAGCTTCTCGTACTCCGTGCGGCGCGGCGTCAGGTCGCGCGCCAGGGCCGGATCGGCCGGGTCCATCGGCCAGTCGTCGGCCGTGCCGTACATGCCCGTCACCTTGTAGCCCAGCTTGCGCGAGGGGCCCAGGACGCCGGCATGCCGGAACTGGACGCCGAGCAGGGACTGCTCGCCGCCCGAGACCTGGATCGTGGTACCCGGATGCGTGAACGGATCCTTCGTGATGAAGTGGATCACCCCGGAATCGACGCCCGGTCCGTACAGCGCAGAGCCCGGGCCCCGCACGACCTCGACACGGTCGACGTCGATGTTCATGTTGGGCATGATCGAGAAGATGTTGACGTTGAGCGACGGGACCGCCGAGTGGCGGTAGTCGGTCATGACATACGCGGCGCCCGAGAACGCGTTGTTGAATCCGCGGAGCACGACCTCGCGGCGATCGACGCCCGTCTGGGCCATGTCCACGCCGGTCGTGTTGCGCAGCGCCTCGACCGATGAGGTGCCGACGCTGGTCTCGATGTCGCGCGCCGTGAGTACCGAGATCGACGACGGGGCGTCGAGCACCTTTTCCTGGCGGCGGGAGCCCGTGATGACGACGGTATTGAGTTCGAAGCCGGTCTGGGACAGCACGATGTTGACCACGAGACGCTGGCCGCCCGATATCGAGACCGCCTGCTCGTATTCCTGGTAGCCCAGGAAACGCCCGCGCAGGGTGTACGAACCGGCGGGCACGCTGTCGATCTGGTACGAGCCGTCGTCGGTGGCCGCGGCACCCGTAACCATGGCGCCCCCCGGACCGATGACGAGCACGTTGGCTCCGGCGAGCGGACTGCCGTCGGCGGCGTCCGTGACCTTGCCGGAGATGGACCCGGACTGCGCGAGCGCCGGGACCGCGGTTGCTGCCCATGCGAGCGCAAGCACACACAGGCTTCTCGCCACGAGGCGAGAGGCTTCGTAGAGGAGGTTCATAAAACCTACGAGGTGGTTTTTCGATGCGATCCCGACACGGGTGCGCCGCCGGACTGCAGCGTCGAGACCCGTGCTGGATGGGCGGGATCGCCGGACGGCGGGACGTTAGCAGAATCCCCGGTGATTCGCAATACGCGGCCCGTTCCGGGCGGAAGCGCTTTTCGGGACGGCAAGAGGCGGCTGCGGCTTGCGGGTCACGGGCGCCAGGGGCGATTTTGCCCCCGCAGCCCATTGCCGATACCGCCATGCACCGCGTCCGATCCGTGCTTCTCCTGATCGTGTCAAGCGTCCTGCCGCTGGGCGCGTGTACGCGACCCGACCTGCGGGACGTGGACCTCGAACGCCGGCTCGTCGCGCTCGCAGACGGGTTCGAAGGAACGGTCGGCATCTACGTGCGCCACCTGGGCACTGGACTGCGCGCGGAAGTCAACGCGGACACCCTGTTTCCGACCGCGAGCATGATCAAGGTGCCGATCCTGGTGAAGACCTTCGACGCGATCGAGAGCGGGGAGCTCGCGTGGGACCAGGTTCTCGTCTACCGCGATTCGCTGCTCTACCCGGGGGAGGACATCCTCGGCAGCTTCGCCGACAGTTCGGTGATCCCGCTCCCGCAGGCGGCGATGCTCATGATCACGACCAGCGACAATACCGCATCGCTGTGGCTTCAGCACCTTTCGGGCACCGGTACCGCGATCAACGCCTGGCTCGAGAAGCACGGTTTCGAGGCGACGCGCGTGAACAGCCGCACCCCCGGAAGGGAGGAGGCCCGGAACCGGTTCGGATGGGGGCAGACGACGCCGCGCGAGATGGCCGAACTGCTGGTCATGATCCGGGAGGGACGCGCGGTGTCGCCGGAGGCGAGCGCCGAGATGTACCGCATGCTGACGCGCATCTACTGGAACGACGAGGCGCTGTCGCAGCTCCCGCCGTGGGTGCAGGCCGCCTCCAAGCAGGGCGCCGTGAACCGGTCGCGGTCCGAGGTCGTGCTGGTGAACGCTCCCTCGGGCGATTACGTGTTCTGCGTGATCACGAAAGACCAGGCCGACGAGAGTTGGGAGCCCGGCAACGCGGGTTTCGTGTTGCTGCGCGAGGTGTCGAAGCTGCTCTGGGAGACCTGGGAGCCCGACCACCCCTGGCCGAGCCCGACCGACGGCTCGGCGAAATACTGAGCCCTCAGCGGGCCTTGCGCAGCGCCCGACCTGCCCGGATCCCGGTCGGCTCCCCGTCCCGGAGAGCCCACGTTCCGCCCACGAACACGTGCACGACACCGGTCGCGTACCGGTGGGGATCGGCGAACGTCGCGTGATCCTGCACCGAGGCCGGATCGAACACCGTCACGTCGGCGACCGCGCCGACGCGCAGTACGCCCCGGTCCTCCAGGCCCAACCGCGCCGCCGGGGCCCCGGACATCCGGCGCACCGCGTCGGCGAGCGTCAGCACGCCGAGGTCCCGGACGTACCGGGCGAGCACGCGGGCAAACGTGCCGTACGACCGGGGGTGCGGCGCATCCTGTCCGAATGCGGGGATCCCGCCGTCCGAGGCGACCATCGAGGCCTCGTCCTGCAGGACCCGCTGGACGTCCTCCTCGGACATCGAGTGGAAGACCCCTTGGCAGCTTCCGCGCTCGACGAGGTCCAGCGCGACGTCCGCGGCGTTCCCGACCGTCGGCTCCAGGCCGCGTGAGAGCGCCATGTCGGCGAGGCTCAGGCCCGAAAGCGACGCGTCGAAACCGCAGCGGGATGCCACGATGGTCGACGGGTCGCCCCCGCGTTCCGCGTGGATGTGCGCGATCACGTCGGCCCGTATGCGGGCGCGCGTCGCGGGATCGGACAGCCGGGCCCGCAGCGCTTCGAATCCCCCGTCCTTGGACCAGTTCGGAAAGAGGATCGTCAGGTTGGTGCTCGACGCCGTGTACGGGTAGACGTCGATCGTGACGTCGAGCCCCTCGTCCCGGGCCGCGGCGGCGCGCTCGAGCGAGGCTTTCGTCCCACCCCAGCGGTGCTTTCCGATGATCTTGTGGTGGGTGAGTTGGGCCGCCACGCCGGCCTCGCGCGCGACCGCGATCACCTCGTCGACGCTCTCGAGCAGCGCGCCCCCCTCCTCGCGCACGTGGCTGATGTACAGGCCGTTCCACGGTGCGGTTTCCGCCGCGAGCGCCACGAGTTCGTCGGTGCGCGCGAAGGCGCCGGGTGTGTACTCGAGGCCGGAGGACAGGCCGAAGGCCCCGTCCCGCATGGCCCGCCGGACCAGGCGTCGCATGCCGTCCATCTCGTCGCGGGTCGGGGCGCGGTCGTCCTCGCCCATGACGGAGGCACGCACCGAGCCGTGACCTGCGAACAGGCCCACGTTCACGGCGGCAGGAAGCGCGTCGAACGCCGCGAGGAATGCGCCGACGTCGAGGGTGGACGAACCGTCCTGTCCGCCGAACACCGACGTCACCCCTTGGCGCAGGTAGTTTTCGGCCATCGGTCGGCGGCCGATCGGGCTCGTGAGCGCGTCGTCGCCGTCGGCGTGGCTGTGGATGTCGATGAATCCGGGCGAGACGACGAGACCCGTCACGTCGACGCGGAACGCGGCTGCGGCATTCGAGAGATCGCCGATCGCCGCGATGCGGCCGCCCGAGATCGCCACGTCGGCGACGACGCCTTCGCGTCCGGTCCCGTCCACGACGGTGCCCCCGACGAGGACGATCGAATAGGCGGGCGGCCCCGTGGCCTCCCGCGCGGGTTGTCCCGCGGCCGCGCGTGGAGCGGCTGCCAGCAGGAGGACCGAGACAAGGCCGGGGAACGTCGTTCCGCCCGCCGGAAAAAAGCGCCGCATCGCGAGGCCCGGAGAGTGCGCGCGAAATCTAGCGCGTGCCGGGTATCGACGCGAAACGGTTCGGGCCCGAAGGGA
This sequence comes from Rhodothermales bacterium, assembly GCA_024711125.1. Lineage (GTDB taxonomy): Bacteria > Bacteroidota > Rhodothermia > Rhodothermales > UBA10348 > JANJTM01. The sequence continues at coordinate 32,340 of JANJTM010000054.1, read as the reverse complement.
CGGGATCAGGCTGCGCGTCGGCTTCCGTCCGGTCTGCGCCGCGTGACGGCGATCGACATTCCAGGTCCCTGGACGGCCTCCAGGGCCTCCACGGCCATCTGGAGGACCATCCTGGCCTCCGGGTCGGTTGCCAGGCGGGCGAGAAGGGATTGGCGCTCCGTCTCCGGAAGCGTACCGGCGAGGAGCGCGGCGAGCGCGTGCTCGTCGACGGGAAGGTCGTGCTGCACCGGGGTCATGGCAGGGTGGGTCGGGATCATGGGCCGATCCCCTGCCAAGCGCGTGCCGGACACACGCATGTCAGTTCCTGCGGCTCCCCCGGCGAACGAACCGTCCGGGTTTCGCGCCGGTATGTACCCCTTCCGACACGACCCGCGTGCCGTTGACCCAAACGTGGCGGACCCCCTCGGCGAGGCGGTGGGGATCCTCGAAGGTCGCCGTGTCCCGAATGGTCGCCGGGTCGAATACGACCACATCCGCGAAGTGACCGGGAACGAGCGCCCCCCGGCGTTCGATGCGCAGCCGGGACGCCGGCAGCGCCGTGAGGCGGTGGATCGCCTGTTCGAGCGGGACGAGCCCCTCGTCCCGCACGTACCGGCCGAGCAGGCGCGCGAAATTCCCGTAAGCGCGGGGATGGGTGCTCGTCGCGGTGAACGGGGGTTCGGGGGCGGGAGCCGCGCCGTCCGAGCCGAAGGTGATCCAGGGCGTGGCGATCTTGCGCCGCACGTTCTCCTCCGACATGAGGAAGTACACGGTGCCGACCCGGCTGGAATCGGCCACCACGAGGTCCATGGCGACGTCTTCCGGCGACCGGCGGCGCTCGCGCGCCACGTCGGCCAGTGTTCGTCCGATCAGGTGTCGCAGCGAATCCTGGCGGAACCCAGCGAGCAGCGCTCCGTCGGCACCCGCCGCCCGGTAGAGGTTTTCCCAGCCGTCCGGTTTCTCCCGCATCTCCCGGGCAACCCGCGCCCGAACGTCCGGATCGGCCAGCCGGTCGCGCCACGCGCCGAATCCGCCCTCCTGTACCCACGGAGGCATGGCCGCGTCGAGACCGGTCGCGCCCGCCGTATACGTATACATGTCGGCCGAAACTTCGAGTCCCTCGGCGCGGGCGGCCTCGAGTCGGGCGAGCACCTGCCCGGCCCGGGGCCAGTTGTCGCGCCCGGCGACCTTGAGGTGGTAGATCTCGCTGCGCACGCCGGCCTCGCGCGTGATGCGCAGGTGTTCCTCGATCGCCTCCTCGAGCCGGTCGCTCTCGTTGCGCAGGTGGGCGATGTACATCCCGTCGAATTCGGCGGCCACCGAGGCGAGCGCCACGAGTTCCTCGGTCGTGGCGTAGAACGCGGGGGCGTAGATCAACGAAGCGCCGACCCCGAGGGCGCCTTCCTCCATGGCCTGCCGGACCAGCGACCGCATGCGCTCCAGTTCCTCCGGCGTCGGAGCGCGGTCCTCGTACCCGAGTTCGTGGATGCGCACGGTCGTCGCGCCGACGAACGACGCGACGTTCGGAGATACCCCCCGTTCCTCGAGATAACGGAGGTAGCCCCCCAGCGTGCGCCACGGCACCTCGTACCGGATGCGTTCCTGGCCCGCGAGGATCTCTGCCGCCATCGCGTCGGTGAGCGGACCGTTGGAGGTACCCTCTCCGAACACCTCGAGCGTCACGCCCTGCAGGAGGTCGCTGAGTCCGCGACCGTCCTGGATGAGCGATTCGTCGGCCCAGCTGAGCATGTTGATGAAACCGGGCGCGACCGCCAGGCCGGCGGCATCGACGCGTTCGCGGGCCCGGGAGCCGGACAGATCCCCAATGGCCGCGACCGAATCCCCGCGGATGCCGACGTCTGCACGGACCGGCGCGGCACCGGATCCGTCGTAGACGGTGCCGCCCGCGATCACGACGTCGAATTCCGGTGTCCGGGAGCACGCCGCCGCGACGAGCGAGCACATCACGAAGAGGCAGATTCGGCGCATGAGCATCAGGCGCGGGTTGTGCCGCCGGAGGTCGGGCGGCGGTGGACCATGGACGAGGACGACTGGTCGGTCGGAAGCATGACGACCTGCAGGATGTTGACGTGGGCCGGCTGACCGGCCACGAAAACCACGGATCGGGCGACGTCCTCGGCAGAAAGCGGCGTCATGTCGGCGTATACCTCGTCGGCCCTCTTCCGATCGCCGTCGAAACGCACGAGGCTGAATTCCGTCTCGACCAGGCCGGGATCGACCGAGCTGACCCGGATCGGAGTGCCGTGCAGGTCCATCTTGAGCCCTTCGGTGAGCGCGGCGACGGCCGCCTTCGTGGCACAATAGGTCGCGCCGCCGGGGTAAATCCAGCGAGAGGCCGTCGAGCCGATGTTGATCACGTGGCCTCGGCCCCGTTTCAGCATGCCGGGCAGAACGGCCCGGGTGACGTGAAGGAGGCCCCGCACGTTCGTCTCGATCATGCCGTCGATGTGCCGGTCCTCGGCTTCGTGCACGGCGTCCCGCCCCAGGGCCTTTCCCGCGTTGTTCACGAGGACGTCGATCCGGCTCCACGGTTCGGGAAGGGCGGCCAGCGCGAGGTCCACTTCGTCCTTCCGGGTCACGTCCAGGCCGAAGGCATGCACGGGAACCCCGTACCGTGAAGATAGTGTGAGCGCGACGCGTTCAAGCCGCTCAGGGCGGCGTGCGCAAAGCAGGAGCGAGGCCCCGGCGGCGGCGAACGCCTCTGCGCAGGCGGCACCGATCCCGGCCGAGGCACCGGTCACGAAGACGATGCGATTTTCGAACATGATCCCCTGGCGTTCCATTCGGCTGATTGGTCGTACACCGGAGTATACGGGCGGCGCGCTCGTCCTCGCGACGCTGCTGCTGGCGCTTCCGAACCCCCTGCGCGCCCAGGACGTGCCGACGACGCGCGCCGCTGACGGCAAGGCGACCGCCGTGGACTGGACGTCGCGACCCTTCGCCGTCGCGACCGGGGGGGAAGCCCCGTCCGCGGCCTCCGCCATGGGTCCGTCGGAATGCGTCGAGGGACTGGCATCCGGATACGCGTGCAGCCGGATGCACCTGCAATCGTTCCTGCCCATCCAGTTGCTCGGAGGGGGTCCCGGCGTAGGGCTCAACGATGTCTGGGGTTGGCAGGACGCCAAGACGGGGCGTCGTTATGCCATCGTGGGTCGCACGAACGGAACGGCTTTCGTCGACGTGACCTATCCGGACGCGCCGGTCTACGTGGGCAATCTTCCGTCCCACGGCGGGCGGAATTCGTCGTGGCGCGACATCAAGGTCTACCAGGACCATGCCTACATCGTGGCCGATGCCCAGCCGGGTCACGGGCTCCAGGTGTTCGACCTGAGAACCCTGAGGGGCGTGACCACCCCCACGAATTTTCAGGAGACCGGCCATTACTTCGGGTTCGGAAGCGCACACAACATCGCGATCGACGAGGAGACCGGATTCGCGTTCGTGGTCGGGGCGTCGGCCGGACAATCGCCCTCGCCCCGGGCCTGCGCCGGCGGCCTGGTGATGCTCGATCTGGCGGTACCGGCCGATCCGCGGTTCGCGGGGTGTTTCAACCACCCCGGCACGGGCCGCGCGTTGACCGGCTACACGCACGACGCCCAGTGTGTCGTCTATCGGGGTCCGGACACGCGGTTCACGGGTCGCCGGATCTGCTTCGGATCCAACGAGACCGCCCTTTCGATCGCCGACGTCACCAACGCCTCGGCCCCCGTTCCCGTCGGCCTGGGCCAGTATCCCGGCACGAGCTACGCCCACCAGGGATGGCTCTCGGAAGACCAGCGGTACTTCTTCCTTGGCGACGAACTCGACGAACTCAACGGGGGAGGACCCATCCGCACGCTCATCTTCGACGTATCGAAGCTCGACGACCCCGAAGTGGCCGGGCAGTATTTCTCGACCCGGAGCGGCATCGACCACAACATGTACACCACGCGCGGCCGCCTGTACCAGGCCAACTACAAGGAGGGCATACGCGTGCTCGACGTTTCAGACCCGGAGCGCCCGGAAGAGATCGCGTGGTTCGATACGACGCCCACCAACGGGCCATCGGTCTGGGACGGGACCTGGTCGGTCTACCCGTACTTCGACGACGACACGGTGCTCGCTTCGTCCATCGGGCAGGGACTCTTCGTGCTGTCGGTGGACGCGGGGGCCGTGGCGGCTTCCACGGACCCGGCCCCCGACGTTCCGGCCTCGTTCCGCGTGGGAGCCGCATGGCCGAATCCCTTCACGGAAGCGGCCCGCATCCCGGTGACCTTCGACGAAACCGGGACGGCACGGGCCGAGCTGGTCGACGCGTTGGGTCGCGTGCTGGCGGTGGTGTTCGACGGGCCCGTCCAGGCGGGTACCACCCTCGACCTTGCGGTAGGCGGAAGCGGACTGCCGCCCGGCAGCTACCGGTTCCGGGTGAGCGTCGGGGGCTCCGTACGCACCGTCACGCTGGTCCGCTCACGCTGACGCCCCCGGTCGCACCTTCCCGTCGTCCGCCGCGCCGATGCGCCGGCGATCGATCCAGGTCAGCAGGCCGGTCAGCGCCAGGCCGAGGACCAGCACCGCGAGCACCGGCAGCACGGGTTCGCCGGCCTCGGCCAACCGCGGCACGTTGTCGGTCTGCCATGGCCAGAGGGCCCGCAGGGAGCCTGCCATAAGGCCGACGAGCACCAGCATCGTGAGGTCGTGCCGGTGTTCCAGCAGCCAGTTGAGCACCACGGTGAACGCGGCCAGGCCCAGTCCCGCGCCCACGGCGAAGACGACCAGGTATTGCACGTCGAACGAGTCGAGCGCACCCAGGATCGGATCGTACATGCCCAGCACCAGCAGGACGTACGACCCGCTGATTCCCGGCAGGATCATCGCCGTGATGGCGAGCGCCGCCGTCCAGGCAATCTGCAGGTCCGACGGGTCGGCGACGGCCCGGGGCGGCAGGCCCGCGAGCAGGTAGGCGCCGGCCGCGGCCAGCACCAGGAGCAGGATGCCGACGGCGTTCCGCTCCCGGGTGCGCATCCAGGGCACGGGGAGCGATCCGACGATCAGGCCGAAGAACAGCCCCCGCATGATCTGCGGATGGTCGGCCAGGAGCGACTTCATCAGTCCGGCCGTCGAGAACGGCGCGGCGAGCAATCCCACGCCCAGCGGAAGGATGAATCCCCACGGAAGGGCCTTGGCCCTCGTCCACGCCGATGCGGGCTGCCAACGTGCGAGATCGACGGCAACCGAAACACCGTCGCGCATCGCGGCGACCAAGCGCTCGAAAATGCCGAAGATCAGGGCCATCGTGCCCCCGCTCACGCCGGGGATCACGTTCGCGATACCCATTCCGAATCCTTGTGCGACGTGGGTCAGGCGCTTGAGCATGGAGGGGACTCCGTCGTGGAACGAAAAACGGCGGTCTTCGCGAAAAGACCGCCGTGGGGCGGGATTCCCGAAAGCCGCGCCGGTGCAACGGCGGTCGACCGCTTTCGTTCTTCGCCGGCTTAACGATCGAGGTCGAGCAGGCGGCGGATCCGCGCGTCCCGGTACAGGTCGGGATACGTCAGCGGGAACTCGTCCCTGGTGCGCGGATCCAGCCGGAAGGCGGTCTTCAGCGAACGGATGCTTTCGTCCCGTTGCCCGAGCGCCATGAGCGCCTTGGCCTGCTGGAAGTAGCTCCCCGCGCTGTCGGGCTTGAGCGAAACCGCCTTCCGGTATGCATCGAGCGCCTCCTCGGGTCGACGGGCCTCGAAGAGGGTTTCCGCGTAATCCAGCCAGGCGTCCTGGTTGTCCGGGCTGAGCTGGACGACCGTCCGGTAGGCCGCGGCGGCCTCGGCGAGCCGCCCGAGGTTATAGGCGCTGTCGGCCTTCGCGTACCAGAAGTCGGCCGTGTTGGGGGAAAGCACCACCGCCCGGTTGAAGAACGTCAGCGCTTCGTCGTACCGCTCGAGCGCGTCGAAGCAGCACCCGAGGCCGTACCAGGCCTCGGCGTACGCGTCGTCGGTCTCCACGGCCTTCTCGAAATAGCGGATGGCGTCCCGGTATTCCTTCTTCTCCTCGTACGCCAGCGCGATGTTGTAGCACGTGGCGGCGTCGTTCTCCTCGAACTCGAGTACCCGCAGGTAGCTGGCGATCGCGTCGTCAAGTCGCCCGAGGTTGGCCAGCGCGTTGCCGCGGTTGTAGTGGGCCGACGCGAAGTCGTCCGCGATGACGATCGCCATGTCGTAGGAGGCCACGGCGTCATCGAACCGCTCGGCGCGGTTGAGCACGATACCCCGGTTGTACCAGGCATCGTGCGAGTACGGATCGACGTCCAGATGGCGGTCGTAGCAGGCGATGGCCCGCTCGAGATCCCCCTGCCGATCGAGACAGAACCCCAGTTCGTACCAGACTTCCGCGTGCTCGGGATTCGCGTCGGCACAGGCTTCGAAGGCCGCGACGGCCTCCTGCGACCGGCCGAGACGCTCCAGCGTGACGCCGATGTGGAACAGCGCCTCGTCGTGCGTCGGGTCGAGTTGCAGGGCCTGCCCGAATGCCTCCAGGGCCTCCTCCGGCCGCTCGAGGCTGTCGAGCGTGATGCCCCGGTTGACCAGCGTCTCGAGGTCGGCTGGATTCAGGGAAAGCGCCCGGTCGTACGCGTCCAGGGCTTCGGCGTGCCGATTCAGGTTGTTCAGCAGGATGCCCCGGCGCATCCAGGCGTCCGACGAGAAGGGCTGGCCCTCCAGCACCCGGTCGACCACGCGGAGCGCGTCCTCGAATCGTGCGGCTTCGAAATACCAGCTCGCGATATCGTCGAGAGTATCCGAATCGAAATACCGGGAGCCGTCGGCGGCCTCGTACGACTCCACGAGTTCGCGCAGGCGATCCTCGCCGTGAAGCTCGTCCGAGTCGTCGAATCCGGAGTGGAACATGCGTTTCGTGTCGGTGCGTCCGAGGAGATCGGGCGGAGCGCCTTATAGCGCGCCATTCGATGAAAGGTTCGGAACCGCAGGCCGGACTTCCGGTCGCCGGCCCACGGGATTCCGTGGATAGAGTACGTCGGAATCGTAGTTTCTCGCGATCCAACACGGCGCCCATGCTCATCACGTTCGAGGGAATCGACGGAAGCGGAAAGTCAACGCAGGCGGCCCTGGTACGCGACCGCCTGGCGTCCCTGGGCTTCGAGACCCTGCTCGTGAGGGAGCCGGGCGGCACCGGGCTGTCGGAGCGGATCCGGGAACTGCTGTTGGACTCCTCCCACCCGATCCATCCGTTCGCCGAGCTGCTCCTCTTCAGCGCCGCCCGGGCGCAACTGTGCGCCGAGCGCATCCGGCCCGCGCTCGAATCGGGCGCGGTGGTGCTGTGCGACCGGTTCTTCGACTCGACGACGGCGTACCAGGGCGCCGGTCGGGGCGTGGCCGATCCGGGCTGGCTCCGGGACTTCCACGGTCGCGTGACCGGGGGGCTGGTGCCCGACCGCACGTACCTGTTCCGCCTGCCCGTCGAGACGGCCCGGGCGCGGCGGGCCGAGCGCGCCGAAGATCGCATGGAGCGGGCGGGGGACGCGTTCCACCGGAGCGTCTCCGATGGCTACGATGCGATCGCCCGCGCAGAGCCCGACCGTTTCCTGGTCGTGGACGCCCGGGATACGGTGGAGGCACAGCACGCCGTCGTGTGGTCTGACCTTGCGAGGCTCGTCGGGAACGGAACCGAGGGAGCCCGGTCCGGTAACGGCTCGGAAACAACGTGAACCGCGCATGGCGACTCCGCTGACGGGTGTGCTGAACGAGGTGGAACACCTTTTCGCCGAGTTCCTGAGGGAACGGGGACAGCGGCAGACCCCGGAGCGTTTCGCCGTACTGAAGGCGCTGTACGAATCGGACGGGCATCTCGACGCCGACACGCTGTATTCGCAACTGCGTTCCGGGGGTATCCGGGTCAGCCGCGCGACGGTATACAACACGCTCGAACTGCTGACCGAGTGCCGTCTCGTCGAACGACACCAATTCGGCAACCGCCAGGCGAAATACGAGCGGGCCTACGGTTTCCGGCAGCACGACCACCTGCTGTGCCTCGACTGCAACGAGGTGTTCGAGTTCTGCGACCCGCGGCTGCAGAGCGTGCAGGAGATGGTGTCGGAAGTACTGCACTTCGAGATCAATCACCATTCGCTCCACCTGTACGGGCATTGCCGACGCGACGCCTGCCCCAACCTGCCGACCGCCGGCGGAACGCGGCGCGACGTGCGCGGTTAGTAGGCGGGCGCCCGGGGCACGGGTCGGGGGAACCCCGGCTTGCATTGCGTCGCGGCTCGACTATCTTTCCGAACGAGAATCCGGATTCCGTCGGTCCCCTGATGAAGCGCCTTGCGATCCTGGCCCTGCCGCTGCTCGTCGCGATGTCGATGGGTTACGGTGTGCGGCTCGCGTCGTTCGACGTGAGCCCCGACGGGCGCAGTTTTGCCATCACGTGGCAGACCGATTTCGAAGAGGATGTCCGGGAGTACGAGTTGTTGCGGCGCACGCCGTACAGCAACGACCAGTTCGTGCGCGTCCAGAGCTTCAAGGCCCACGGGAGCGGCCGGCCCTATGCGTTCCGGGACGACCAGGTGTACAAGTCTGCCGCGGATCAGGTCGACTACCGGCTGGAAGCCGTGTATTCGAACGGGCTCCGCGAGGTCATCGTGACGAAGTCCCTGAACTACACGACGACCGCCGTCCGCCGCACCTGGGGCAGCATCAAGGCCATGTTCCAGTAGGCCGGTCCCATGACGGCCAAGCGGATAATGGAAGACGGAAGAGTGCGACGCACGATCCGCCGGTTGGTCTTCGAGATCCTCGAGCGGAACCGGGGTGCGGACAACCTGGTCGTCGTAGGCATCCGGGAGCGCGGGCTCGCCCTGGCGCGGCATCTCGGGGACGTTTTCGCCGAAGTCGAAGGGCGCGAGGTGCCGGTCGTGGCGCTCGACGTGGCGCCGTTCCGCGATGACCGTCCCGTCGGCGCTCCGTCACCGACGGCGGGCGACGTGCCGGATCTGTTGGACCGGGACGTAATCCTCGTGGATGACGTGCTGTATACGGGGCGCACGGCGAGGGCCGCGCTGGACGCCGTCGTCCGCCATGGGCGCCCGCGGACGATCCAACTCGTGGCGTTGGTGGACCGCGGGCACCGGGAGTATCCCATCCAGGCAGACTACGTGGGCGTCAGGCTGCCCACCAAGCACCGGGAGCGCGTCGTGGTCGAGCTGTCGGGCCGATTGGCCGTTCACATCGAGGAGTAGCCCGGGCCGGTCACGGTTCCTGTTCTCCCGATGGGGGCTGCTCCGGCGCCGTGGGGCCGACCCTGAGCCGGATTTCGAAACCCTCCCGCACCTGTGCGCCCGCCTGCGGGCTCTGGTCGAGGATCAGGGGGGCGTCCGGATTCTCGGTCTCACCCAGCACGACCGATCTCAGGCGCAGTTCGAGCAGGCGGGCCCTGGCTTCGTCGGGCGGGATTCCGGTGACGTCCGGAACCGTCACGTAACGCTCCCCGAGCCCGGTTGAAAACCAGAGCGTGACCTCCATTCCGGCCGGCACCCGCGTGCCGGCTTCGGGCTCCTGCCGCGTGACGGTATTGGCGTGGGACGACGGGATGGAGTCCGGCAGTACGGTCGGCACCACGAGCCCGAGCAGGACCATCCGGCTCTGCGCCTCGCGCAGGGAGAGTCCCAGCACTCTCGGAACGGTGACCGTGGTGGTGTCTCCCGTGTTCACCGTGAGGAATACGTGGCGGCCGGGTTTGACCGCCGAACCGGCCGCGGGTCGCTGGTCGATCACGATGTCCCGCGGGAGATTCGGTCTGCGCAGGGTCTGGAACTGGGCGACCAGCCCGGCCTCGTCCAGTGCCCGGGCCGCT
>JANJTM010000054.1:0-20000 GCA_024711125.1 Rhodothermales bacterium | reverse complement strand
GCAAAGGTGAGTCACCGATCGAGTGCATACGGCGAGAGTCCGGTCCATGGAAATGGACAGGGCTTAAGCAACTAAGAGCGCATGGTGGATGCCTTGGCATGGATAGGCGATGAAGGACGTGGTAAGCTGCGTTAAGCCGCGGGGAGCTGCAAGCAAGCTTTGATCCGTGGATTTCCGAATGGGGCAACCCGGCAGGTTGAAGACCTGTCATCGCGCGCTGAATACATAGGCGCGTGGAAGCTAACCCGGGGAACTGAAACATCTAAGTACCCGGAGGAAGAGAAAACAACAGTGATTCCCCAAGTAGTGGCGAGCGAACGGGGAACAGCCCAAACCGGTGTGATTTCGGTCGCACCGGGGTTGTAGGGCTCGCGTACGGGACCATGCGACGAAATTGAATCTGCCTGGAAAGCGGAGCCATAGAAGGTGATAGCCCTGTAAGTGTATGTCAACTGGCCCAGCGATGTCCCTGAGTACCACGGGACCGGAGAAATCCTGTGGGAATCTGCCAGCACCATCTGGTAAGGCTAAATACTCATCCATGACCGATAGTGAACCAGTACCGTGAGGGAAAGGTGAAAAGAACGCCTAGTAGGCGAGTGAAATAGTACCTGAAACCATGTGCTTACAACCAGTCGGAGCCCCTTCGTGGGGTGACGGCGTGCCTTTTGCATAATGAACCTACGAGTTACTCCTCACTGGCGAGGTTAAGGTCCTAAGGACCGGAGCCGCAGCGAAAGCAAGTCTGAACAGGGCGTTCAGTCAGTGGGGGTAGACGCGAAACCGGGTGAGCTACCCTTGACCAGGTTGAAGCGTGGGTAAGACCACGTGGAGGACCGAACCGGTGTCTGTTGAAAAAGGCTCGGATGAGTTGAGGGTAGGGGTGAAAGGCCTATCAAACTCGGAGATAGCTCGTACTCCCCGAAATGTATTTAGGTACAGCGTCGCGTTAGTCTATTGGAGGTAGAGCTCTGATAGGGCTAGGGCCCTTCACCGGGTACCAAACCCTGACAAACTTCGAATGCCAGTATGACGATGCGCGGCAGTGAGGGCGCGGGTGATAAGATCCGTGTCCGAGAGGGAAAGAACCCAGATCGACAGCTAAGGTCCCCAAGTTCTGGCTAAGTTGAACAAAGGGGGTCGGACTGCATAGACAACCAGGATGTTGGCTTAGAAGCAGCCATTCATTCAAAGAGTGCGTAATAGCTCACTGGTCGAGCGGTCCGGCATCGAAAATTTTCGGGCATCAAGCCAGGCACCGAAGCTTCGAATTCCCAGGTAACTGGGAGTGGTAGGGGAGCATTCCAGCGACGCTGAAGCCGGACCGTGAGGTTTGGTGGAGTTTCTGGAAAAGCAAATGTAGGTATGAGTAACGATTAGACAGGCGAGAAACCTGTCCGCCGTAAGCCCAAGGGTTCCTGATCAACGTTAATCGGATCAGGGTCAGTCGGGACCTAAGCCGAGGCCGAAAGGCGTAGGCGATGGAAAACGGGTCAACATTCCCGTACCACCCAAAGGCGCTAACGTAAGGCGTGACGCAGAAGCGTAAGATCCGCGCACTGACGGATGTGCGTTGAAGTGCGTAGGCCGGGGAGCAGGCAAATCCGTTCCCCATCAAGGCTGAACCACGACAGTAGGGTGACCCGTCAGGGAAACCCATAGTGATCCCAAGCAGGCTGCCGAGAAAAGCGTCGTACGTTGCCTAGGGTGCCCGTACCGTAAACCGACACAGGTGGGCGAGGAGAATATCCTAAGGCGCTCGAGTGAATCGCGGCTAAGGAACTCGGCAAAATAGCCCCGTAACTTCGGGAGAAGGGGCGCCTTTCCACATCCAAAAGCGTGGGAAGGCCGCAGTGAAAGGGCTCAAGCGACTGTTTAGCAAAAACACAGCTCTCTGCTAAATCGCAAGATGACGTATAGGGAGTGACACCTGCCCGGTGCTGGAAGGTTAAGGAAGCTTGTCAGCAGCAATGCGAAGCTCGCGACTGAAGCCCCAGTAAACGGCGGCCGTAACTATAACGGTCCTAAGGTAGCGAAATTCCTTGTCGGGTAAGTTCCGACCTGCACGAATGGTGTAACGATTTGAGCACTGTCTCAGCCGCGTGCTCGGTGAAATTGTGGTGCCGGTGAAGACGCCGGATACCTGCAGCGGGACGGAAAGACCCCGTGCACCTTTACTGCAGCTTGGCATTGACTTCGGCCAAGGGGTGTGTAGGATAGGCGGGAGACTGCGAAGCCTGGGCGCCAGCTCAGGTGGAGTCACCCTTGAAATACCGCCCTCCTCTTGGTTGAAGCCTAACCTTCGGCCGTAATCCGGTCGAGGAACAGTGTCAGGTGGGTAGTTTGACTGGGGCGGTCGCCTCCTAAAGAGTAACGGAGGCTCTCAAAGGTACCCTCAGTACGGTCGGTAATCGTACGTAGAGTGTAAACGCACAAGGGTGCTTGACTGCGAGACACACAGGTCGAGCAGGAACGAAAGTTGGAGTTAGTGATCCGGCGGTTCCGAATGGAAGGGCCGTCGCTCAAAGGATAAAAGGTACGCCGGGGATAACAGGCTGATCTCCCCCAAGAGTTCACATCGACGGGGAGGTTTGGCACCTCGATGTCGGCTCGTCGCATCCTGGGGCTGGAGAAGGTCCCAAGGGTTGGGCTGTTCGCCCATTAAAGCGGCACGTGAGCTGGGTTCAGAACGTCGTGAGACAGTTCGGTCCCTATCTGCTGTGGGCGTTGGAGATTTGCGCGGATCTGCTTCTAGTACGAGAGGACCGAAGTGGACGAACCTCTAGTGTACCTGTTGTGGCGCCAGCTGCATCGCAGGGTAGCTATGTTCGGATGGGATAAGCGCTGAAAGCATCTAAGCACGAAGCCCACCGCAAGATGAGATCTCCCCTACGGGTCGTTCTAGACCAGGACGTTGATAGGCGGCAGGTGTAAGCGTGGTGACACGTTCAGCCGAGCCGTACTAATTACCCGTGAGGCTTAACACCCTGCCCGTTTCCATGCACCGCCTCTCGCTGTGCACTTGATCGAGACTCGCCGTTATCTGCGCTACGTAACAATCATCGTGTCACCGATTTCTCGGTGGCTATAGCGCGGGGGGTCCACCTCTTCCCATTCCGAACAGAGCCGTTAAGCCCCGCAGCGCCGATGGTACTGCCCAAGTGGTGGGAGAGTAGGTCGCCGCCGAGATCCCTTTGAACGCCCTCCGGTCGTCTGGCCGGAGGGCGTTCGTCATTTCGGATCGTCCGCGTGAGATCGCCGGGAAGAGGGGTGTTTCGGCGCCGGGCGTCGTGTGACGATCGGCCGCCTGTCCTATTTTCCCCGCTCCCGCCGAAACGTACCGGAGCGCCATGTCGACCGTCCCCCACGAGCCCGCCGTAACGCTCGAACTGGCCAGAGAACACGGCCTGACCGACGAAGAGTATGGATGGGTCGTCGAGCGCCTCGGCCGAACGCCGACGTTCGTGGAGTTGGGCATTTACTCGGTGATGTGGAGCGAACACTGCTCCTACAAGAACTCCATCGCGGTCCTCAAGACCCTGCCCCGGGAAGGGCCGGCGCTCCTGGTGGGAGCGGGCGAGGAGAACGCCGGTCTGGTCGACATCGGTGACGGCCTGGCGGTGGCCTTCAAGATCGAGTCGCACAACCATCCCTCGGCCGTCGAGCCGTTCCAGGGTGCGGCAACCGGGGTCGGAGGCATCCAGCGCGACATCTTCACGATGGGAGCGCGTCCGATCTGCTCGTTGAACTCCCTGCGGTTCGGGTCGCTGGAAAACCCCCGCGTCCGATACCTCTTCGACGGCGTGGTACGGGGAATCGGCAGCTACGGGAACTCGTTCGGGGTGCCCACGGTCGCCGGCGAGGTGTACTTCGATCCGGCCTACGAGGGCAATCCGCTCGTGAACGCGATGTCGGTCGGCGTGGTGCGCGTCGGCCACACGGCGTCGGCCATCGCGGAAGGCGTCGGCAACCCGGTCTATATCGTGGGATCGTCGACCGGACGCGACGGAATCCACGGGGCGACCTTCGCTTCCGAGGAGATCTCCGAGGCGAGCGAAGCCAAGCGCCCGTCGGTACAGGTGGGTGACCCGTTCACGGAGAAGCTGCTGCTCGAGGCTACGCTCGAGGTCATCGCCTCGGGGGCCGTCGTCGGCATCCAGGACATGGGCGCGGCCGGCCTCACGTGCTCCTCGTGCGAGATGAGCGCCAAGGGCAACAGCGGAATGGACCTGCACGTGGACCGCGTGCCGGCACGCGAAACGGGCATGACGCCGTACGAGCTGATGCTCTCCGAGAGCCAGGAGCGAATGCTCATCGTTTGCCGCAAGGGGCGCGAGGCCGAGCTGGAGGCCATCTTCGAGAAGTGGGACCTGCACGCGGAGCGCATCGGCGAAGTCACGGCAACCGGTCGCGTCCGCATCCACTGGCACGGAGCCCTGGTAGCCGACGTGCCCGCCGAGCACCTGGTCCTCGGGGGCGGGGCGCCGGTCTACCATCGGGAATCCCGCCGTCCGGCCTACCTGGACCGCCCGTTCGATCCGGCATCGGTTCCGGACGTCGTCGGGACGGAGGCGTCGGAGGTGCTGCTCGCCCTGCTCTCCTCGCCCAACATCGCCTCGAAGCGGTGGGTCTTCCGCCAGTACGACACGATGGTGCGAACCAACACCGTCGCCGGCCCTGGCCCGACCGATGCCGCGATCATCCGTCTGAAGGGGACGAGCAAGGGGTTGGCCGTCAAGACCGACTGCAACGGTCGGTACGTGTACCTGAATCCCCGTCGTGGCGGGCAGATAGCCGTTGCCGAGGCCGCCCGCAACGTGGTCTGCGCCGGAGGCCGCCCGGTTGCCATCACGAACTGCCTCAATTACGGCAATCCGTACAAGCCCGAGGTGTACTGGGTATTCAGGGAGTCGGTGGGCGGAATGGGCGACGCGTGCCGGGCGCTCTCGACCCCGGTGACCGGCGGAAACGTCTCCTTCTACAACGAGAACCCGTCGGGCGCGGTGTTTCCGACCCCTACGATCGGCATGCTGGGTGTTCTGGACGACCTGGAGCGGGATGCCACGACGGCCGCGTTCGCGGGCGCCGGGCATGTCATCCTGCTGCTGTCTCCCGCCGGCTGGACCCATCGGAACGACTTCGCCGGGTCGGAATACCTGGCGGGCTACCGGGGGTTCACCGCGGGGGATGCTCCTTGGCTGGACCTCGAAGAAGAACGGGCCGTACAGTCGACCTGCCTGGAGTCCATCCGGCGTGGCCTCGTCCGGAGTGCTCACGACGTGGCCGACGGCGGCCTTGCCGTCTGCCTGGCCGAATCCGTGATCTTCTCGGAGGGAGTGGGGGCGGATGTGCGGCTGGAATCGGGAGGCGCACTGCGTCTCGATGCCCTGTTGTTCGGCGAAGCCCAGTCTAGGATCGTGGTGACAGCGAGACCGGAAGACGTGACCGCCATCGACGCCCTGGCCGCCAGACTCGGCGCGCGGGCGACCCCGATCGGGACGACCGGCACCGACGGCCTGCGCATCGTGGTCGACGGCACCCCGCTGATCGCGTTCGACCGGCCTGAGATGGAGCATCCGTACGAGACCACGATTCCGAACCTGATGGGTTGATCGGGGAACCGGACCGACGCTCCCTATCGGGACGGAGACGTCGCCGGTGCCGATCCGTAACGCCCGAACACTAATCCCAAGACACACCGCAATTCGCATCCGGCCGGCGGCCGGGGAGAGAGACCATGGCGTCCGACGCCAAGTACGTGACGCTCACCGACGGCAACTTCCAGGCGGAAGTGCTGCAGAGCGACCAGCCCGTTCTCGTGGATTTCTGGGCCGCGTGGTGCGGTCCGTGCCGGATCATCGCGCCGGTGATCGAGGAGCTCGCGTCCGATTTCCAGGGACGCGCGAAGGTCGCGAAGCTCGACGTCGACCACAATCCCCAGGTCGCGATGGCGTTCAACGTGCGATCGATTCCGACCCTCCTGTTCTTCAAGGACGGGCGCGTGGTGGACCAGCTGGTCGGAACCGCCCCGAAGCGGGTGCTGGCCGATCGTCTCGAAGCCCTCGCCGCCAAGCCCGCCTGAGCCATGTCGGTATCCTTCGAAGGGGCCGAGCATCGCGCCCTCGTGATCATCGGCACCGGGCCGGCGGGCCTGACCGCAGCCGTCTACGCGGGTCGCGCGAACCTGGCTCCGCTCGTGATCCAGGGCCCGGAGCCGGGAGGCCAGCTCATCACGACCACGGAGGTCGAGAACTACCCGGGGTTTCCCGAAGGTATCCTCGGCCCGGAGTTGATGCAGCAGTTCGAACAGCAGGCCACCCGATTCGGAGCCGAACTTCGGTACGGAACCGTAACGTCGGTCGACCTGTCGGTGCGCCCCCTGCGATTGGTCGTGGACGAGGAGAAGGCGGTCACGGCCGACGCCGTGATCATCTCCACCGGGGCCTCCGCCAAGTACATCGGCCTGGAGAACGAGCGCCGGTTGCTGGGACGTGGCGTCTCGGCCTGCGCCACCTGTGACGGGGCGTTCTTCCGCGGACAGGAGGTCGCGATCGTGGGCGGCGGCGATACGGCGATGGAAGAGGCGCTCTTCCTTACCCGGTTCGCGACCACGGTTCACGTGATCCATCGGCGGGACTCGCTGCGGGCGTCACGCATCATGCAGGAGCGGGCCATGGCGAATCCGAAGATCCGCTTCGTCTGGAACTCCGAGGTCGTGGACGTGCTCGGAACGCAGGAAGTGAGCGGAATCCGCCTGCGCAACGTGAAGACCGGGGCCGAGAGCGAACTGCCCGTGAGCGGCCTGTTCGTCGCCATCGGCCACCAGCCCAATACGGCGCTCTTCGCCGGTACGCTGGACATGGACGAGACCGGGTACATCCGCACGCGCCCCGGGTCTACGTACACGAACGTGGAGGGTGTCTTCGCCTGCGGTGACGCGCAGGATCACGTCTACCGACAGGCCATCACCGCCGCGGGCACGGGGTGCATGGCGGCCATCGACGCGGAGCGCTGGCTGGCCGAACGGTCCGCATGAAACGCGGCGCCGGGCGGCCGAGCGCCGCCCACGCCGGGGCCTCTCAGCCGCGCAACAGGTTCCTGACGAGGAACCAGACGTTCTCCCGGCGCTCGCGAAGGCGCCGGGAGTAGTACGGTAGCCACTGCCGTCCGTAGGGTACGTAGACCCGCATGCCGAAGCCGTCGGCCGCGATACGGCGCTGCGTATCCGTCCGGATGCCGTAGAGCATCTGGAATTCGAACGCGTCGTGCGATATGCCGGCCGATTCGACGAACGATCGGGTCTTCGAAATGAGGAGGTCGTCGTGGGTGGCGATCGCCGGGTAGCGGCCCCGCGTGACGAGCGTTTCCATGTAGTCAAGGAAACGCTCCCGGATAACGTCCATCGACTGGTGGGCGAGGTGGGCCGGTTCCCGGTAGGCTCCCTTGCACAGCCGAACGCGGATCTGTTTCTCGCACATGCGCGCGACGTCGTCCGCGGTGCGGTGCAGGTACGCCTGCAGCACGATTCCGACGTGGTCCGGGTAGTCGGGGTGCACGGTCTCGAGCAGGCGCAGCGTGGATTCGGTCACGTCCGTGCCCTCCATGTCGAGCCGGACGAACACGTCGGCCGCGCGGGCGGCCGCGAGCAGCCGGTGCAGGTTGTCCAGGCAGAACGACTCGTCGATCTTCTGCCCAAGCATCGAGAGCTTGATCGAGATGTTCCGATCGATCGCGCCGTTCTCGGCGGCGAGCGTGCCGACGAGGCGGAGGTAGGCGTCACGAGCCTGGAGGGCGACGTCCCGGTCGCTGACGTACTCGCCGAGCTGGTCCAGGGTCGTGGACAAGCCTTCCGCCTTGATCCGGCGTGCCACGGGAAGCGTGCCTTCGAGGGTTTCGGCCGCGACGAAACGACGGGCGAGGATGAACGGCAGACGCATCGGGATGGCCGCGCAGCGGACGGATCGGGTACCGGGACTCCTGGGATCGGCCGGGCGCGGCCGAGCGGCCGCAAGCTACCATCGGGCCCAGGGACGGGCAACCTCGGCCTTTCCAAGCGTCCGCGAATAGCGGGACGTTCCGCGCGCGCCATGGGCCCGGGACGTCATCCGGCTCACCTGCCCCAGGACGAATCCGGGCGGAATTCAGGCGTCCAGCGCCGCCGCCAGGTCCGCGACCAGGTCCTCGGCGTGTTCGAGGCCGATGGAAACGCGGAGCAGGTTCTCCGGGGCGCGGCTCGGCGGGGCCTCGACGGATGCGCGATGCTCGATGAGGCTCTCGGTGCCCCCGAGACTGGTGGCGCGCCGGAAGACCCGCACGGCGGCCTGGACGCGCAGTGCCTCGTCCCGACCGCCGGCAACGCGGAAGGAGAGCATGCCGCCGTACTTCTTCATCTGCCGGGTCGCGATCGCGTGTCCGGGGTCGTCGGCCAGCCCGGGAAAGTGCACGCGTTCGACGCGCTCGTGCGTCGCGAGAAAGGCCGCGACGCGCACGGCCGTGGCGCACTGCCGGTCGAGCCTGGCACCGAGGGACCGCATGCCGCGCAGCGTGAGCCAGGCGCTGAAGGGGTCCATGACGGCCCCCATCTGCGCCTGGACCGTGCGAATCCGCATGAAAAGCGGCAGTTCGGGATCACGGGACAGCACGGCCCCTCCGAGCACGTCCGAATGCCCGGCCAGGTACTTGGTCACCGAGTGGAGCACGAGGTCGGCGCCCAGGTCCAGCGGCCGCTGCAGGAGGGGGGTCGTCCAGGTCGAATCCACGACCGTCAGTATGCCGCGTTCGCGGGCAAGCGCAGCGACGGTCGCGATGTCGGTGATGCGCACGAGGGGGTTGGACGGCGTTTCGATCCAGGCGAGCGCGGTCCCCGGCGCGAGGGCCAGGTCGGCGGCCGTCGGATCCGAAAAGTCGACCTCCTCGATGTGCAGTCCCCACGGCTCCATCAGGTCTCTCGCGATCCGGGTCACGCCGTAGTAGGCATCCGTGGGCATCACCAACCGGTCTCCCGGACGAAGCGACTGCATCACGGCAGCTGCGGCCGCCATTCCCGACGAGAACGCCGCGCACGCACCGGCGCCCTCGATCCGGGCCAGCGTACGCTCGAAAAGGTCCCGCGTGGGGTTCGAGGTCCGGCTGTAGATGTGGCCGCCCGGAAACGTGCCGTCGGCGTCGCGTTCGAACGTCGTGGCAAAGTGGATCGAGGGGGTGACGTCGCGCGAGACGGGATGGGGCTCGCAGCCGGCGTGGGCGACGAGCGTGTCGGGATGCAGGTCGGACTTCGGGGCCATCAGGAAGCGGTTTTCCGAAAGGTACGGTCCGGTGTCGCGATTGTCCCGCCCCGCAGCCGCCCGTATCATGGGTGCATGGCAGCCTCAGAACGCAGGAAATCCGCATCGTCCCTTGCCGAACTCATCCCCGACGTGGTCGAGGACCTCGGGGTCGGCGATCGTCTCGACCAGGCGAGAATCGAGGAGGCGTGGCGGCAGGTCGCCGGGGAGCAGATCGGCCGGGTGATCGGACGCGTGCGCCTGTCCGGCGACCGGTTGACCGTCGAGGTGACTTCCTCGGCGTGGCGCCAGGCGCTCACGATGCAGCGCGAGGACTGGCGGGCGCGCCTCAACGAAGCGGTCGGCGCCGAACGGGTACGCGAGATCGTGTTCCGGTGATCCGTGGGCCGGATCAGGCGCCGTACCGGCGGAAGACCACGGTGGTATTGTGGCCTCCGAATCCGAAGGCGTTGCTCAGGGCCACGTCCACGGTTCGCCGCTGGGGCACGTTGAACGTGTAGTTGAGGTCGCAGTCCGGGTCCGGTTCCACGAAGTTGATCGTGGGGGGCACCAGCCCGTGCTTGATGGCCAGGATCGCCGCGATGCTTTCGACCGCGCCCGCGGCACCGAGCAGGTGCCCGGTCATCGACTTGGTCGACGATACGTTCATGCGGTAGGCGTGCGATCCGAATACGGCCTTGATCGCGTTGGTCTCGGCCACGTCTCCCAGCGGGGTCGACGTGCCGTGCATGTTCAGGTAATCGACCTGCTCCCGTTCGAGACCGGAATGGTCGAGCGCCGCGATCATGGCCGCGCGCGCTCCCCGGCCTTCGGGATCGGGGGCGGTGATGTGGTACGCGTCGGCGCTCATGCCGATGCCGAGTACTTCGGCATGGATGGTCGCCCCGCGCGCCAGCGCGTGGTCCAGTTCCTCGAGCACCAGCGCGCCGGCACCCTCTCCCAGTACGAACCCGTCCCGCGTGCGGTCAAAAGGACGGCTCGCGCGCTCGGGTTCGTCGTTCCGCGTGGAAAGGGCCTTCAGGGCATTGAATCCGCCCACGCCGAGTTCGGTGACGCTGGCCTCGGCGCCACCGCAGACCGCGACGTCGGCGTGTCCCGTCTGGATCAGCAGGAAGGCGTCGCCGATGTTGTTGTTGCCCGTGGCACAGGCCGAGACCACGCAGTAGTTGGGTCCGCGGAATCCGTACCGGATCGAAATCTGCCCGCTCGCGATGTCGGGGATGAGCATCGGGATGAAGAACGGGGAGAGCCGCCGGGGGCCGGACTCGTGGTAGGTCACGGCCTGCTCGTGGAACGTCTGCATGCCGCCGATGCCGCTGCCGAAGATCACGGCGATACGTTCCCGCTGCTCCTCGGTCAGCGCCTCCTCGTCGATGCGGGCGTCCCGTACGGCCTGCTCGGCGACGGCCATCGCGTACTGCGAGAAGCGGTCGAGGCGTCGCGCGGCCTTGCGGTCGAGGTACTCCCCGACGTCGAAACCCTTCAGTTCGCACGCGAACCGGGTATCGAACGCCGACGCGTCGAAGTGCGTGATGGGAGCGGCGCCGCTGTCGCCGCGCATCATGCTCTCCCAGAAGGCGTCGACGGTCAGGCCGATGGGCGTCAGGGCACCCATTCCGGTGACCACGACGCGGCGCAGGGGACGTGCCATGAGGTAGAGGTTCCGGGGAATAACGAGCGAACCGGCCGGGTCGGGGCCGGTTCGTGCGACCGGGGTCCGCGAGGGGCCCGAGAAAGGCACCACGGGGCGAGGGAGTGCCGCCCCGTGGCCCCTGGGGACTCAGCCGACCTTGGAGGCCAGGTACGAAACCGCGTCGCCGACGGTTGCGATCTTCTCCGCGTCTTCGTCGGGGATCGTGACGTCGAACTCCTTTTCGAACTCCATGATGAGTTCGACCGTATCGAGCGAATCCGCGCCGAGGTCGTTCGTGAACGAGGCGTCGTCGTTGATGTCCGCCTCGTCGACGCCCAGCTTCTCGACGATGATGGCCTTGACCTTGGCGGCGATATCCGTTGCCATAAAGGGGGCTCCTGGTGGGGATGGATGAGATGTCGGCCGGTTTCCGGGCTGCCTCCGGGATGGGGAAGACCGCCCCGCGGGCCTCGACCCGGATGGGCGGAGCGAGGTGCCCGGCGCGTGGATGCCGGCTGCAAGACTGGGGAAAATAAGGCTCCTGGGGCCGCGCGTGCAATTCAGGCTCCTGCAGGATGCACGTCGTGCGACCTGCGGGCGGTCTGTCGCCCGGTCACCGGCTAGAACCTCGGGCTATCGGGGCGCGTTCAATTCGTCTACCTGACGTTCTCCGCACAATACCGCCGTTCCATGTCCGTCCTGTTTACCTCCGAGTCTGTTTCCGAAGGGCATCCCGACAAGGTCGCCGACCAGATCAGCGACGCCATGCTCGACGCGTTCCTCGAGCAGGACCCCCACAGCCGTGTCGCGGTCGAGACCCTCGTCACGACGGGGTTGGTCGTGCTCGCCGGCGAAGTCCATTCGGAGGCCTACGTGGACGTGCAGGAGGTCACCCGCGACGTCATCCGCCGGATCGGGTACACCGATCCGCGGCTGCGTTTCGACGCCGAATCCTGTGGAGTGTTGTCGGCGATCCACGAACAGAGTTCCGACATCGCGCAGGGCGTCGTGGAGGGCGAAGGGCTCCACAAGGAGCAGGGGGCGGGCGACCAGGGCATGATGTTCGGCTACGCGTGTCGCGAGACCGACGTCCTGATGCCCATGGCGATCACCTACGCGCACGGGCTCGTCCAGGAACTCGCCCGCATCCGGAAGCAGGGCGACGGCCTGATGCCCTACCTGCGGCCCGACGCCAAGAGCCAGGTGACCATCGAATACGAAGAGGACGGCCGCACGCCGCGGCGTATCCACACCGTGGTCCTGTCCACGCAGCATGCCGAAGACGTGGAGCGGAAGACGATCGAGGCCGACGTGCGACGCCACGTGCTGCCCAGCGTGCTTCCGTCGACCCTGCTGGACGACAACCTCGTGCTGCACGTAAATCCGACGGGTCGATTCGTGATCGGTGGCCCGCACGGCGATTCGGGGCTTACCGGGCGCAAGATCATCGTCGACACGTACGGCGGCAAGGGTGCCCACGGCGGCGGTGCCTTCTCGGGCAAGGACTCGAGCAAGGTGGACCGGTCGGCAGCCTACGCGGCGCGGCACGTGGCAAAGAACATCGTGGCCGCCGGACTGGCCGACGAGGTGCTGGTGCAGGTCGCCTACGCGATCGGTGTGGCCCAGCCGGTCTCGGTCCGCGTCGATTCGTTCGGCACCGGGACCGTGCCCGATTCCCGCCTCGACCGCGTAGTGCGCGAGGTGTTTGACCTTCGTCCCGCGGCGATCGTGGCCGAGCACGGTCTGAAGCGCCCGATTTTCGGCCCCACGGCCGCCTACGGTCATTTCGGGCGGAACGGGTTCCCTTGGGAGAACACCGGCCGCGTGGACGACCTCCTTTCCGCAGCTCGACGTCTCGCCTGACCGGGCCGACGGCCCGCCCATGATCCGATCCACGACACGGAACGACACCCGCGCAACGACCTGGCGGTCGGGCATGGCGTGCGTGGCCGTCATGCTCGTCGCGGCCTGGGTCCTGCCGCCGGGGGTGTCGGGACAGGCCCGTGAACGGGTGCTAGTGATTCCCCAGCACCGGACGATGCGGGTAGCGGGCGGCAGGGTGGACGCAGACCGGGCGGAGTTCCGGGCGGTATACGGAGCGAGGCCGGAACTCGCCCGGAGCGTGGAGTTCTCGGCGCCCGGAGAACGCGTGCTGGAGGCCGCCGGGCGCATCGCGGGCAGGGAATTCGACGAACGACGCCTCGTTCGGGAAAGCGATCGGGTGATTGACGGCGTGCGCTACCTCCGGTGGCGGCAGGTCGAGGGCGGCGTTCCCGTCCTCGATCGCTCGGTCGCGGCGTCGGTGGACCGGAACGGCCACGTGAGTTTCGTTCTCAACGGAATCGACGAGTCGGTCGCGGGACTGTCCACGCGACCGGCGGTCCTGCCCGCCGCGGCCCGGGAGATCGCCCGGGGCGTCCTGGACGGCGTGCCGGGCCGCGTGGGTTCCGCCAACCTCGTGATTCTGCCCGGACCGAAACCGGCGCTTGCCTGGCAGGTCTTCGTGTGGCCCGACGGGGAGCCGGCCGAATGGAGGATCCTGGTGGATGCCCGGGACGGGCAGGTCATCGGCGTTCGGGACGAGACCGTGACGAAGCGCGGCCGCGGATCGGCCGCATCGATCCGGATTCCGTTCGCTTCCCCGGAGCGATCGATGGAGCGCTCCTCGATCGGTGCGGCGGGGTCGATCGACGGCCAGGGCCTCGTGTTCGACCCGGACCCGCTGGCGACGTCCGGCGCGGCGTACGGCCCGCCGTACGTGGACGCGAACGACGCCGACTCACCCGAACTGCGCGCCGAACGCCGGAGCGTCACGCTGCGGGACATCACGATCGGAACGGACGGCATGCACCGGCTCGAGGGCCCGTTTGTCCGGATCGTGGGAGAAAACAGCGCGGGTCGCACGGTGTACGCCCCGCCGGCCGAGGCGTCCGCGTCGGGGTTCGCGTACTCCCGCTCCGACGACGGTTTCGAGGCCGTTAGCGCGTATTACCACCTGGACGCCTCGCAGCGATACGTGCAGTCGCTGGGCTTCCACGACCTGCAGTCGACGCCGCTCCCGGTCAACCCGGCGGGCACGACGAGCGACGATTCGGGCTGGATCGCGGCCCTTCGGTACATCTTCTTCGGAACGGGCGGCGTGGACGATGCCGAGGATGCGTTCGTGCTCTGGCACGAGTACGCTCACGCGCTGCTCGAGGCGGGCGCGCCGGGTCTGAGGACCACGCTCGAGGGACAGGCGCTGCACGAGGGATGGAGCGACTACTGGGCGGCGTCGTACGGGCGCTTCCTGGCCGAGACCGGCGCTACCCGTCGCACGGACTGGCGCCGGGCGTTCCGCTGGGACGCCGGCGACGGGCAGATCTGGGCGGGCCGCATGCTCGATTTCCAGGGGCGGTACCCGGAGGACACGTGTTCCGACAACGCATCGCCGGGAGCGTGCAGTCCGCACAACGACGGGCGCCTGTGGGCAACCGTCCTGCTCGAGATCTACGACGTGCTGGGACGAACCGTTACCGACCGGCTGAACCTGCTGTCGCACCGGTACCTGGTGCCCCCGGTCACTTTCCCCGACGCGGCGGCCGCGCTGATCCAGGCCGACGTGGACCACTACGGCGGGGCCCATCTCTCGGTGCTCGTTCCGAAGCTCGCGGCGCGGGGGCTGGTCGATTCGGGCCAGTTCGCACCGGTGGCGAGTCACCAGGCGTTGCCTGACACGGAGAGCCTCGGAACCGGGCGCGAGGTGCGTGTGCACGCCGTGGGAGTCTCGGCGCCGGTTTCCGAGGTGACGCTCTTCTACCGGTACGGTTCGGGAGCCCAGTCGTCCGTCGACATGATGCCGGCCGGTTCGGACGAGTACGCGGCCACGATGCCCCTTCCGTCCGTTCCCGGAGACGTGCGCTACTGGGTCCGCGTGCTGGATGCCGCCAATCGGGTTACGGTTCTCCCCCCGGGTGCGCCCACCACGACCTTCGGTTTTCACGCCGGTCCCGACACGACGCCACCGACGATCGAACACACCGCCGTCTCTGCGGTCTCGCTGGCCGATTGGCCGGTGACGATCGCGGCGCGCATCTCGGACGCGCTCGGCGTGGCGGGCGCGGCCGTCGAGTACTCGGTCCGCGACGGCCGCGGCCAACCGGTCGCGAACGGGACGATCCTCCTGGCCCCGGGCGACGGCGTCTACGCGGGCACGTTCGACGTGCCGGCCGCGTCCATGAGCGCGGGCAGCACGGTTTCGTACCGGATCCGCGCCGTGGACGCCTCGGTGAGCGGAAACGTGGCCTGGTGGCCGGATTCGGGCTTCCACGAGTTCGCCATCAGCGCGGCAGGCCTCGTCCGCGTCCTCGATGCCGACGAAATTCCGGCGGGAACGTCGATCGGCGGCGCATGGATGGCCGGGCCGTCCACGTACGCCGTGACCGCGTCGCCGTCGGCGGGCGCGGTATGGGGCGTCGGGCTCGACGGCCCGTACGAACCGCGGCCCGAGGTATCGCGACTTCGGTTCGAGCGCATGGACCTGACCGGTCTCGGCGCCGCGTGGCTCGTGCTGCGGCACTGGTTCGAGACCACTCCGGACGGTGATTCCGGCTCCACGACCTTCCTCGCGGGCGGCAACGTGAAGGTGTCGACCGACGGCGGGGCGTCGTGGCGGATGCTCGAACCTGTGGGCGGCTATCCGGGGGTCATCGGTGCGACCGGGCAGAATCCGATCGCCGGTGAGGCTGCCTACGGAGGGGCTTCCCGCGGCTGGAAGTTCGCGGTCTTCGCGCTGCCGATCGCCCGGGACGTCCGCCTGGCGTTCGATTTCGGAACCGGAACCGAGCCGACCGGGGCGTCGCGTCGCGGCGGGTGGCGCATCGACGCCATGACGGTCGCGACCTGGGTTCCGCTCGACGAACACCCGCCGGACGTCCTCGAACTCCCGGAAGCGGTTACGCTGGTCGCCGTTGAGGCCTCCGACAGCTTGCGGCTGGCGGTGTCTGCCACCGACGACGTGGCGCTGGCCGACGTGAGGGTCGAGTACCGGGTCGTGCGCTCCGGTATCGCTTCGACGGGAACGTACCCGTTGGCCGTGTCGGCCGGAGACGTCACCCGGTTCGAGACCACCCTTGCGTTCGATGAGCCGCTGTCGGCAGGCGACCGGGTCGAGTACCGGTTCCGGCTCGTGGATGAAGCCGGCAGGGAGCGGTTGGCGCCCCCGCTCGGCGAAGACCCGCTGCGGTTCGAGGTGCGGGTGGTCACGACCACGGATCTGCTGGCCGGCGCGCGGGCATCAGGGAGCTTCGTCCGATCCGGGTCCGCATGGACGACGGGCACACAGGGCGGGTCACTGGTGTCCCTTCCGGTGACGATTGCGGCGAACCAGGAAACCGCGCACCTCGAGGTCTCGCACACCTATCGCCTCGATCCGTCGAGCGCCGCGCGTCTCCTGGTGTCACAGGACGACGGCCTGTCATGGGCTTTGGCGGAACCGGAGGGCGGGTACCCGTCGATGGCAGCCGGATTGCCGGCATGGAACGGTACACAGGCCGCCGAGCGCAGGGAGCGGTTCCCGCTGGCCGGATGGGCCGGCCGCACGGTGGTCTTCCGCTTCGAGAATGCGGTAGGAACCGGAGGCCCCGACGACCGGTGGACCCTGGTTTCGGCCCGGATCGTGCAGACCACGGCCTCGGCGGCCCTCGACCTGGGAACCCGGGCCGCCCTGCACGCGAACTTCCCGGATCCGTTCGCCGGGCTGACGAGCATCAGCTTCTTCCTGCCGGAACCCCAGGGCGTCGTCGTCGAGGTGTACGACGTGCTGGGGCGAAGGGTCGGCATCCTGGCCGACGCGGTGTTCGCGGCAGGGAGCCACGGACTCGCCTGGGATGCGTCCGCCTCCCCGGCCGGCGTCTACTTCATCCGGATGCGGGCGGGCGCGCAGTCCTTCGTGGAGCCCGCGGTCGTGCGCCGGTGACGAGAGCGGGTCAGGACTCCCAGGTAAGGATGTCCTGCTCGGTCTTTTCCTTCTTCGCCCACTCCTCGGCGGTCGGCAGCGGATCGTGCTTCTCGGTGATGTTCTTGCCGAGGTTCTTCCACTGGTCGGCCAGGTAGGAATTCCACTCGGCGTAATGGGCGTACTTCTCCGGCAGTTCGTCGTCGGCGTAGATGGCCTCGACCGGGCAGACCGGAACGCAGGCGTTGCAGTCGATGCACTCGTCGGGATGGATCGCGAGGAAATTGGGACCCTCGTAGAAGCAGTCCACGGGGCACACTTCGACGCAATCGGTGTGCTTGCAGTTGATGCAGGGTTCGGTAACGACGTACGGCATGACGACTCCTTGTCCGGGATTCCAGGTACGCCGATCAAGATAACGTCGAGGTCAGGGGGCGACAAGCGGGGTGGCCCCCACCCTATCTTCGACGCTTCCCCTCCTGCCGTTCGATCTCCTTGGTGAACCCGGACCCCGAACGCCTGTACGAACGCCTCCACGCCGACGACTGGGCCGGGGCACTCGCCCTCGTTCGTACGGCGTCGGCCGGATGGGGGCAATCGGGTCCTGTCGCGACGCGCGCCTGCGAACTGCTCGTGGAGCGCCTCCGGGACTCCCTCCGGGCCGGATCCGGTCCCGGCGCCGACGAACTGGAACTCGTGGTGATGCTCGGACGGTCGGGTCGCCTGCCTGTCTCCCGGGAGACGGAAGTGCCGGTGATCGAGCGCCTTCTCGAGCTCCTGCACGGCGATCCGGCACGGGCGCTGGCCATCGCCCGGTTCCGACCGGATCTGCCGACGAGCGCCGCGGTCATTGCGCAGTTCGGAATTCCCGGCCGGAGCGTGGCGCGCCGGGGGCCGATCGGGGTCACGACGGCGGAACTCCGACACGGTACCGTCGACGCCGGACGTTCCGTCTTCCGGTCGGAAGGGGAAAAGGCGCTCCACGAGGCCGCGGTGAGAACCTGGCCGGACCTGCTCGTGCTGCCCAACGTCGCGCTGCATGCCGCGCTCGATTACGAGCGCCTGCGGGGACGGCTCACCGCCACGGAACGACGGTTCTTCTTCACCGCCCTCGTCGACTGCGTGGCGTTCGATCCGCGTGCGGAATTCCGCCCCGTGCACTTCGTGGAGCTGGACAGCCCGGTCCACGACGACGCCCGGCGGGCCGAGCGGGACGGCATGAAGGACCGTATCGTGGCGCTGGCGGGTTTCCGCCTGACCCGGCTGCGACCGAACGGCCCGATCGCCGCCCGGGCGACGTGGGAGTCGGCGTTGCGAGGTATCGATGCGGAGGACGCGGGATCGTGATCGGACGCATCCGCGGCCGCCGTCCCACGTATATTGGCCCGGTGAACGAACGGCGACCGGCCCGATGCACTCCCGGAAGACCCGAGTTTCGGCCCTGGCAGAAGCCGCGTTCTGGGCGACGGGGCTCCTGTTCGTCGCGTGCTCCGACCCGCTGCACCCGGTCCTGCCGTCGGTCTGCCTGTTCGACCGAATGGGAGACTGGCTCGGAATCGCGTTCTGTCCGGGTTGCGGGCTCGGTCGCTCGGTCGGGTGGCTCGCCCGAGGGGACTTCGGGGCCTCGTGGCAGGCCCATCCGCTCGCCCTTCCGGCCGTCTTCGTCCTGGCGGCGCACATAACCCGCCTGCTGCGCACGGCCGTCCGCGGGACGGCCGGTTCCCCGCTCCGGGGAATCGCGCGGCCGGCCTGATCCCCGGTCCGATGTCGAAGATCATCCGCTATCTCCCCGAACTCACCGACGACGAGCAGCTTTTCGTCGCCACCCTGTTCCGGGACATGACCGAAGACCAGGCCGAGCAGTACGCGCGGGTCTACCGTCAGCGGAGGAAGGACGCGAACATCACGCTGATGACGACCCTGATCGGCTTCATGGGCCTGGCCGGTGTGCAGCGCTTCTACCTGGGGCAGACCGGCATGGGGCTGCTTTACCTGCTTACCGGCGGCCTCTGCCTGGTCGGAACGATCGTGGACGCGTTCAAGGCGAAGGATCTGACCTGGCGATTCAACGAGAAGCAGGCGCTGGACGTGGCGGTCATGATACGGGGCGCTTTTCCCGAGACGCCGCTGCTCACGAAACCGGGCGACGCGCAGTAAGGGCTCCCGTCCCCGTCCGCGGCGACCCGTAGCGGAGGTCGGGGTATGAGCGGACCGTCCAGGGCGTGTTCGCGCCAGGCCCGGATCGGCACCCTGCGGTCCGGTCGGAACCATGCAGGGAATCCGGCCCCCTCATCGGCCAAGACGACCGCCGGCGGGGGCGGTCGTGCACTTTGGCCCCGATAGTGCACGAAATGGCCCTCCAAACGGGTGCATTTGTGCACTCTGGCCCCGATAGTGCACAGAACGGCCCATGAATCGCGCGTATTTGTGCACTCTGACCCCGAAAGTGCACAAAATACTCGGTCATGGCGTGAACACGCCCTGGCGAAGGACGGTCACCGACCGGGTTGCGCGGCCCGACTGCGTTTCGAGCAGTACGAAGTAGGTCCCGGGATTCCACATCGACCCGTCGAGCACGATCTCCCGGGACCCTGCCGTGAGCACCTGATCGACGGGAATCGATACCAGGCGGCCGAGCAGGTCGTACACGGTCACCCGAACGTGGCCCGGGCGATCGACGCGTATGGGAAGGTTCGTAACGCCCGCGAACGGGTTGGGGTACGCGGCGCCGAGCGTGAAATCGGTCGGCCCGGCAGCAACAGGATCGGTCGCCGTGCCGGCCGGGGCGGCGGTCCAGTGGCCGTCGAAAACGAAGGACGTGGGAGTATCCACGGTTCCGGTGACGTTCGCCAGCACGAGTCGGATCGTGCGGAACGGTCCCCGGAACTGGAAGGGCTCGTCGGTCGGCGCCAGGTCCTCCCAGGTGCGGCTGCCGTCATAGGCCTCGAACACCGCGCGGCCCCGCATGCGTCGTCGCACCGGGTCCTGCACGGCCGGAACCGCGGTAGGCGTATCGAACCGGAACTCGAGAAAGTCGACCTCCGCGAAGTCGAAGAACTCGACCGCTCCGCCGTACAGGGGGAGTGTCGTGTTCAGCTGCCCGTTCGAGCCCAGCGACCGCGTGGCCACCGTCGAGACCAGCGACCGG
>JANJTM010000048.1 GCA_024711125.1 Rhodothermales bacterium | reverse complement strand
GTGGTGGCGATGGGAATCAACTGCGTGGACCCGGCGCTCGTGACCTCACTCGTTCGCACGATCGCTTCCGCTACCGACAAGCCCATCGTCGTCTACCCGAACTCGGGGGAGGTGTGGAACGCCGTGGCGCGCTGCTGGGAGGGAACGGCGACGCGATTCACCGCCCATCTCGAGGAGTGGATTCGTGCCGGAGCCTCGTGGATCGGCGGGTGCTGTCGGACCACGCCGGAGGACATACGGGTCGTTCGCTCGGTGGTCGATTCCGCCCGGCCGCGGTATTCGCTATTCTGAGTGCAGCGTCCTGCGAACCCAGACGAGGTACTGCGTCGATGACGAAAGTGACCCCCTTCCTGATGTTCAACGACCAGCTTGAGGCGGCGATCGCCTTCTACACCGCCACGTTCCCCGATTCCGAGATCAGGAACGTCGCGCGCCACGGGGAGGACGGCCCTGTCGCCTCGGCCGAGTTCGTCGTCGGAGGCCAGGTCTTCATGGGTTACAACGGGGGGCCGTACTTCACCTTCTCCGAAGGCATTTCGCTCTACGTGGACTGCGCGGATCAGGCCGAGGTCGACGAGTACTGGGACAAGCTCGTCTCGGCCGGCGCGACGCCCACGGCGTGCGGTTGGATCAAGGACCCGTTCGGCCTCTCCTGGCAGATCGTGCCGCGGCGCTTCATGGAACTCATCCGCGACGAGGACCCAAGGAAGGTCAAGGCCGTCATGGACGCCATGCTGAAAATGGTGAAGCTCGACGTGGCAGCGCTCGAGCGGGCATACGAGGAGGCGTCCGCGCCGGGGCGGCCGTCGTAGCCGGGGCGTTGTCGCGATGAGCGGCGGCGCCTACCTCTGCCGGTACGCCCCCACCGTTCTCTCGGCCTCGTCTGAGCTCCAGCCCAGCCGTTCGCGCACCGTTCGCGGCATCGCGATCTCCCGGCTCGTCGGAAGGGGTCGGGACAGCTCGAAAAGACCCAGTTCGGGGGATACGAACACGCTGCGCGCGTCGCCCGTCAGCTGCTGTCCGTGTGCTTCGAAGGCCGGCACCTGCGCCTGGAAGGCCTGGAGAGAAGAGAACCGGGCGGAACAGTCCGCGGCGTCGGAATCGACCCAGCTCAACAGCGGACCCGCGGCGGAAGGGTAGGACGCGGCCGGGCGGACGTACACGTTTCCGTCCATCGCGGTCAGCGCCGGCTTCGTCAGGGTACCGCACAAGGGCGGGGGCTGGCCCACGCCCAGCAGGGTGAAGCCGGATCGGCTGGTCACCATCAGGTTGTTCATGAACACGTGGCCCTCGCGCTCCGTCACGCCGGGTCCCGTCGCCGGGTGCCAGTTGAAGTGGTCGCCCTGTGCGCTGCGCTGGTCGCGGGAGAAGCGGACGGGACTCTCCACGTACGTGTTGTTGTACAGGTGGGCATCGGCCGAATTCAGCACCCACGAGCCCAGGCCGTTGTTGACGAAGACGTTGCCGGCGGCCGTCACTCCACGCGAGATCTCGAAAAAGAAACCGACGCCCGTGCCCTCGACCCAGTTGTTGACGAAGACGCCGTCGCGGTTGCCCACGTCGTACCAGACGCCGTTCGAGGTGGGGTGGTCGATCACGAGGTTGTCCCGGACGACCACGTCGTGGGTCTGGTTGATGATCTTGACGGCGGAAACGTAGTACCCGGTGATGCGCTCGATGTCGTTCCGCTGGACGATGTTGCGCTCGAGGAGCACATCGGACGATCCGATGACGTAGATGCCCTCGGTGCCCGTGTCGCTGAACAGGGAATTGCGGATCATGAGGCCGTCTCCGCGAAAGTACCCGCCCACGCGGGAGCACCAGGATATCGTGACGTTCTCGAGCCGGGTTCCGACCACCTGCTTGCCGTACGTGGCCGGGTCGGCGGGGCCGATGGGCTCGTCGACGGGCTCGTCGAGGTGGGTGAAGTGCCGCTCGCCGTCGATCGCGATGGCGGTCCAGGCGTAATGCGTCAGCGTGATTCCGCGCAGGACGAAGCCCCGTCGGTCGCTCGCCTTGCCGTGCACGTCGGTCGTCACGCGAAGGATGCCGATGTCGTGGGCGGTGATTTCGACGGTGTGCCCGGCCGGATCGGTGCCGATGTAGACCTGCTGCGCCTCGTAGTCGATGTAGTGGGTGTTCTCGTCCAGTTCGTCGAGGCTGCCCGCCGACTGGAGGAACCGTCCGTCGACGAACACCATGTCGTTGTTGAACCGGTGCAGGGGGGTGCGGGCCTCCTCGCGTTCCCGGCGCCACCAGAACATGGGCTGCGAGGGGAAGAGCGTGGTCCATCGCGTGCGCCAGGCACCGTTCCCTGCCGATTCCCAGTCGGTCGCCACGCGGGTACCCTTCAGGATGGGCTGTTCGTCGGCGTACGGCTGGAGGGTGATCCCCTGGTTCAGCTCCAGGTTACCGGTCCGATACACGCCGCCGCGCAGGACGATGGTGTCGCCCGTTACGACCCGGGCGACAGCGGCTTCGAGCGTGGTCGGCGCGTCAGTCGAGATGCCCGCGGCATTCGCGTTTCCGTCCGGAGCCACGTAGTAGACGGTCCCGACGGAAGGGATCTCGTAGCGCTGGGGAATCGGCCCGTACGGCCCACCGGAGGGCTGGGCGAACCCGGTCGGCGCAAGCACCAGCGGAAGCAGCACCAGGCAGACCAGGCGTCTCGAGGCCAACGGAAAAATCGGAATCATGGCAAATCTCCGGGATTTCGATGGGCTGCCCGCATTCTCATCCACCCTTCGACGCTCGCCACGCGGCCAGGATCTCCGCCTCGCGTTCCTCCTTCATGCCCGCCCGAAGGGCTGCCTGACGTTCGGGCGGACGCGAGAAGTGGTACTCGAGCGTGTCCGCCGCCGTCTCGGCCAGCGGGCGGAAGGTCAGTCCCGCCTCCACCTCCGGGCTGAGGTCGAACCGGGCGAACCCCGCATTGTCGTCCCGGGCGGGCATCCAGACGGGCAGGTCGGTGTAGGGCCGGACGCCCTGCGCCAGGAGGAAATCCGTGTCGGCCCACACGAACCGCGTCTCGGCGGTCGTGACCGCGCGGATGCCGTGCAGGAATTCCGCGAACGAGCGCCCCCACGCGGGGCCGACGGCGTTGAATGTGCCCGTCGTGTCGGCCTCGGCCAGGCGCACCATCCACTCGGACAGGTCGCGCGCGTCGATGATCTGCACGCCGTCGGTGCCGTCCCCGGGAGCCAGCACTTCGCCGCCCCGGTGGATGCGCACCGGCCAGTACGTGAAGCGGTCGGTTTCGTCGCGCGGCCCGATGATGAGCCCCGGACGGATGATCACGGCCCGGTCGCCGAAGTGCGCGAGGGCCGCCCGTTCCGATTCGGCCTTCGCGAGCCCGTACGGCAGCCGGTTGCCGGGCGTCGACGGGTCCACGCCGGTGGACTCGAACGTGAACGTAGGCGCGTCGGCCGTCATCGGGATTTCGCGGAAGTGCCGGTAGGCCGAGCGCGACGAGACGTAGAAGTACCGGTCGACGGTGTCCTTCAGCAGGGCCGCGGACTGCCTGACCCACTCGGGGTCGGTGGCCGAGTTGTCGATGACGACGTCCCAGCGCCGGCCGCGCAGGGCGTCCAGTTGGCCGTTCCGATCGCCGATCAGCTTCTCGACCCCGGGGAAGAGGTCCGCATTCGTCCTGCCCCGGTTGAACAGGGTGATTTCGTGCCCTCGGTCGAGCGCGTACTGGACCTGGTGCGGGCCGATGAAGCTCGTTCCGCCCAGGACAAGGATCTTTCGCGCCCTCCCGAGGAACGGCACCTTCGGGATGAAGGCCGAAGCGCCGACGGCGGCGCCAAGGCGCAGGAATTCGCGACGGGAGGTCATGGCGGGTCACCCGGAAAGGAGTTCGCGGTCCAACGTACTCCACGGAAGGGCACAAACTCAGCCCCCGGATCGACGCGGCCGCAACGAAGGCGGCCCGCACATCGGAGCGGGGCCCGGGCGGCAGTGGAACTCGATGTTGCACAACGCGCCGGATCCGCCTACACTCGGTTCCGTCGCCCGATCCTGAGCCCGGGAATCGCATGAACGAAGCTCCTTCGACGGTAGACGAGTACATCGCCGGATTTCCGACCGAGATCCGGGAACGCCTCGAGTCGGTGCGCACCGCGGTGCTGGCGGCCGTTCCGCACGGGGAGGAACGCATCAGCTACCGGATGCCGGCGGTATTCCACCGCGGGGTGGTTGTCTATTACGCCGCGTTCAAGAACCATATCGGATTGTATCCGCCGGTGTCGGATCCGGCGGTGCGTGCGAGGGTCGCGAAGTATGCCGGCCCGAAGGGCAACCTGCAGTTCCCGTTCGGCGAACCGCTTCCGCTCGACCTGATCGCGGAAGTCGTCGCCTCGCGCCTCGTGCAAAACCTCGCGAAATCGACGGCCCGCCGCGCCGCAAAGCGCGCTTGAGGTACCTTGGACTTCCGGTTCCGGTCGACTTCTTCCACGTCCATTGCAGGACTTCCATGAACGGCAAACCGATCTTCCCAGCGGCCTCCGTTTTCTCGCTCGCCGCGTTCGCGCTCCTGCTGACCGCTCCGGTCGCAGCCCAGGACGGCACGATCTACCCCCTTGACAACCCTCCGGAACCCCATGCGATCGTGCTGGGCACGGGTGGGGTCGAAGGGCAGACCGCGCCGGAAACGTGGTTCCGCCAGTGGGGGGACCCGATGGCTCGCAACATCTCGACGGCGACGCTGACGCCGTTCCTGCCCGATCCGGCCAAGGCGACGGGTGCGGCGGTCCTGGTGGCTCCGGGCGGAGGATTCATGTGGCTTTCCCTCGGCAACGAGGGCTGGGAAGTGGCCCAGGCGCTCGCCGATCGCGGAATCGCGGCCTTCGTATTGAAGTACCGGCTGCGTCCGACGGCCGCGTCGTTGGACGACTTCCGTGCGTTCATGAGCCGGCCGATGGGCGCGCCGCCGCCGCCCCCCGCCGCCGGGGAGAACGCGCCGCCCCCGCCGCCGCGATGGAATCTCAGCGACCAGCAGGAGGACGCCGAGGCCGCCTGGGCGCTGATCGCCTCGCGGGCCGGGGAGTGGGGCGTGGACATGGACCGGCTGGGCATGATCGGGTTTTCGGCCGGCGCGGGCCTCACGATGCACGTCACGCTCAACTCCACGGCCATGAAGCCGGCCTTCATCGGTCCGATCTACGGCGGAATGGGCCCGGTCGAGGTTCCGGCCGACGCCCCGCCGATGTTCAACGTCATCGCGAGCGACGACTTCCTTTTCCGCGGCCAGTTCGGCGTGGTCGAGTCGTGGTTCAAGGCGGGTCGCCCCGTCGAATTCCACCT
The DNA here is from genome assembly GCA_024711125.1 of Rhodothermales bacterium. GTDB lineage: Bacteria > Bacteroidota > Rhodothermia > Rhodothermales > UBA10348 > JANJTM01. The sequence goes on along the minus strand of JANJTM010000048.1, from coordinate 12,567 downwards.
GTACCAGAACGGGGGACACGGTTTCGGACTCGGCAATCCCGACCGAACCAGCAACCGCTGGTTCGACGCGTTCGTGCACTGGCTCGACGTCAACAAATTCCTGGTCGCCGGGTCTGGCGAGTGATCCCCGGAGCATCGACCATGGCTACCGAAGCGACCTTCGCGGAATTCGTCGTCGATCAGGCCGGCCTGGGGGATCGGTTGGTCGCCGGAAAGATGTTCGGCGAATACGGATTCCATCTCGACGGCAAGTTCGTCGCGATGGCCTGCGACAATACCTTCTTCCTCAAGGAGACCGCGGCCATCGCCGCGCATGGACTCACCCTGGAGAAGGCGCCGCCGTATCCGGGTGCCAAACCCTATCCGATCGCCGGCGACCTGCTGGAGGACGCGGCGCTTCTGCGCCAGGTCCTCCTCGACACGGCCGCCCTGCTTCCCGAGCCCAAACAGCGTCACCCCAGGAAGAGGGCCTGACATGGCAAGAGTAACCGGAATAGGCGGCGTCTTCTTCAAGAGCACGATCGGTCGCGCCGCACTCGCCGCGTGGTACGAGAAACACCTCGGCCTGACGCTCGAGCCGTGGGGCGGCGCGGTGCTGCGCTGGCCCGACGATACCGCGGACGACAAGGGCATGACCGTGTGGCACGTCGCCGATGCCGATACGAAGTGGTTCGGCCCGAGCGACTCCGCCTTCATGATCAACTACCGCGTGGACGACCTCGACGGCCTGCTCGAGTCCCTGCGGGCCGAAGGCGTCGAAGTCGTCGGTGGGCCCGAGTCCCACGAAAACGGCAAGTTCGCGTGGATCATGGACCCGGCCGGCAACAAGGTGGAACTCTGGCAGCCGATGGCCTGGGACGAGAAGAACAAGGGCTCGTGACGCCCGCCGAAGCCGGGTGACCATGGAAACGAAGCACCGCATCTACACGATGGCCGTGGCGAGCGTGTATCCGCACTACGTCGCCAAGGCCGAAAAGAAGGGGCGGACGAAGGCCGAGGTGGATACCATCTTCACCTGGCTCACGGGGTACAGCCAGGCCGAGCTGGAGTTCAACCTCGAGCATCGTACCGACTTCGAGACGTTTTTCGCGCAGGCGCCCGCCCTGAACCCGGCGCGCTCGCTGATCACCGGCGTCGTGTGCGGCGTCCGGGTGGAGGAGGTCCAGGATCCGCTCATGCGGGAGGTGCGGTACCTGGACAAGCTGATCGACGAGCTCGCGAAGGGTCGCCCCATGGAGAAGATCCTCCGCCGTACGAATCCTGCCTGACACGATCCATGAAGTTGCCCATCTACCAGGTCGACGCGTTTTCGGACCGCGTCTTCGGTGGGAATCCCGCGGCCGTCGTCATCCTGGACCGGTGGCTCGAGGACCATGTGCTGCAATCGATTGCCGCCGAGAACAACCTCGCCGAGACGGCCTTCGTGATCCCGGGCGACGAGGTGTCGCGCCTGCGCTGGTTCACGCCCGCGCTCGAAGTGGACCTGTGCGGACACGCCACGCTCGCGACGGCCCACGTGCTCTTCGACGGGCTATTCGCCGATCGCTCGCGGCTTCGTTTCGAGACGCGCAGCGGCATCCTGTCGGTCGATCGGCGCGACGGACTCTTGTGGCTGGACTTCCCGTCCCGACCCGGCGATCGGATCGACGTCACGGACGACCTCGTGGACGCGCTGGGGGTACGGCCCGAAGAAGCGCTGAAGGCGCGGGACCTGATGGTGGTACTCGATTCCGAGGCCGCCGTGACCGGTTTCCGACCCGACCACGCCGCCATCGAGCGGCTCGACGCGTTTGCGCTCATCGTGACCGCGCCCGGAGGCGAGGTCGATTTCGTGTCGCGCTTCTTCGCGCCGCGTGCCGGCATCCCCGAGGATCCCGTAACCGGGTCGGCGCACTGCACGCTCATCCCCTACTGGGCGCGACGATCGGGCAGGACGCGCCTGTCGGCCCGGCAGGTGTCGCCGCGGGGCGGAAAATTGACCTGCGAGCTTCGGGGGGACCGCGTGCTCATCGGCGGGCAGTCGGTCGAGTATCTCCGGGGTGAGATCCGGGTCCCCACGGCCGACTGACCGGCGGCCGCCACGTCCGGCGAGACATCGTCCGGTATCCTTTTGACGAGGCCGATGCATCCGCTTGCACCCACGTACACCGCCGACCTGCTCCTCCCGCTCCATTCCGAGTGGATGGGTGTGCTCCGCGGCCTCGAACCGGAAGACTGGGAGCGCCCCACCGTTGCAGGCGCCTGGCGCGTCCGGGACGTGGCGGCGCACCTGCTCGACGTCCAACTGCGAACCCTTTCGGTCTTTCGGGACGGTCACCTGGTTCGCCCGGACCATTCCATCGAGGGGTACGACGACCTGGTGCGATTCCTGGACAAGCTGAATGCGGAATGGGTTGCCGCATCGCGTCGCCTGAGTCCACGCGTGCTGATCGAACTGCTCGCGACCGTGGGTCCGGGTGCCGCGGCCGCGCTGGCCGCGCTGCCGCCTCACGAACCAGCCCTGTTCGGCGTGGCGTGGGCAGACGAAGAGGTGTCGGAGAACTGGATGCATGTCGGTCGCGAATACACCGAATGGTGGCACCACCAGGCGCAGATCCGCGATGCGGTTGGGGCGCCCCCGCTGTTCGACGCGCGCTGGTTCGTCCCGCTGTTCGAAATGTCGCTCCGGGTCCTCGGAGCGGCTTACCGCACGGTCGAATCGGACCCCGGCGCCTGTCTTCTCATCGCCGTCGACGGACCCGGTGGAGGCGCGTGGTCGCTGGAGCGGCGTGCGCAAGGGTGGCGCGTGTGCAGAGGCCACCCCGCGGCGCCACGGGCGAGTGTCCGGCTCGACCCGGATACCGCCTGGAAAACGCTGTACCACGCGCTCGATCCGGTTGAGGCTCGCTCCCGGGCCAGGACCGAGGGCGACGAGCGGCTCCTGGAGCCCTTTTTCCGGGCCCGTTCGGTGATGGTTTCGAAAGTGAGGCGTGCGTGAACTGCCGACTCGCAGGCCATCGCGGCCGTCCGGACCATCCGGAGTGCCGCCCGGAATCGTTGCTCACCGAACGCTCACAGGGCGCTCACGCGGGTCGACAACGGGGTGTCCTACGTTGAATCCATCACGAACGAGGGAGAATCAACGATGGACAACACGATCAAAACGGCTGGTTCCGGCCGATTCAGCAAGGTGAGGGTGGCCGCTTGGTCGGTTGCGGGGCTCCTGCTGCTCACCCCGGCCGTCGCGATGCTGTTCACCGACGCGGTGGACTGGAGCCTGTCGGACTTCGTGTTCATGGGCGTGCTGATGCTCAGCGTCGGCATTCCCCTCGAACTGGCGGTGCGCCGGTCAGGCAGCGCGGCCTACCGGGCCGGCGTAGGGGTCGCGCTCGCCGGCGCGTTCCTCATGGTGTGGCTCAACGGGGCAGTGGGCATCATCGGGTCGGAGAACGACGACGTGAACGCGGTCTATCTCGTGCTGCTGATGGGGCTCTTCACGGGTGCGGTCGTGTCGCGATTCCGCCCGCTCGGCCTCATGCGGACGACGGCCGCGACGGCGGCCGGCATCGTGGTGATCACCGCGGTCGCATTGCTGGCGGGCTGGGGCGCTCCGGAGAGCGGGCCGCGGCAGATCATCGGCGTGAATGCGCTGTTCTTCGCGATTTTCGGCGGGGCGGCGGCCCTGTTCCGGGAGGCGCTTCCGGACGGGGATTCGCCGGACCCCGCAGCCTGACGTCGCGTCAGCGGGCGTCGAAGCGGCCGGCGATCGCCAGCGCGCCGACCACGCAGGCGCCGAAGAGCAGGCCTTCGAGCCCGGTGAGCGCGACCTGCGTGGCCAGCCCGAACCGGACCTCTCCGAACAGCGGTCCGAACGTGTCCAGTTCGAGGCGGGACTCTCCGAAGGCCGTGGCCAGGACGTCGAGGGATCCCGCCATGAGGCGACCGCCCACGACAGGAAGCATGGCTCCGGCAATCCCGCCGACGAGTCCGGCTCCGGCGGGTGCATGCCAGCGTCTCGGGTCACCACCCCGCGCTCCGATCCGCTGCCCGAGCCACGCGCCCAGGGCGACCGCGGCTCCGAGGGCGGCGCCCTCGGGCCCGCCCGTGATGCCCGCGGGGGCCCGGCCGAAGAGCAGGTTGAAGGCATCGACACCCAGCAGTTTTACCGACGTACCGATGACGAGACCGCCGGCGGCGGCACCGGCGATGCGAAGCACGGCGCGCTGACGGGGAAGCCGGTACGAGAGGACGCCGGCACCTGCGTACCCCAGGCTGACTCCGAGTCCTCCCACGAGGCCCACCAGGGCGCAGAGCGCGACGAGGACGAGAAGGGTCGATAGGGTACCGACTCCGGCGTCTGCATTGGCGAGGCCGTAGCCGTAGAGCATGCCACCGAAGAGCCCTGCGGCCGCGCCGCCCAGCGTACCGGCTCCCGCTTCGATGGCAGCGGTGTGCCATGCCGAACGTCCAGGCGACGCCACCGGGGAGGGCCGGGCCCCGGGAGCGGGCGGGGGGGGCGCGGTCGGTAGCGGGTCGGCCTCACCGTCCAGCCGTTCCGCCCGCTCGAGGAACCGGTAACCGTGCCGCGGCACCGTCTGCACGTAGCGGGGGTTGGTCGCGTCGTCGCCGAGCGCGATGCGGATCTCCTTGATGCACTGGGTGAGCGCGCTGTCGCTGACCACGACGTCGTGCCACACCTCCTCGAACAGCCGGTCCTTGGTCACGAGCCGTCCGCTCTCGCGCACGAGCAGGACGAGCGCGTCGAGGTAGCGGGCGTTGAGGTCCACGCGATCCGGTCCGCGCCACAGTTGTCGGTCGGGCACGTCGAGCACGAAGTCGCCGAAGCGGTAACGGTGCGGGTCGAGCTCCGGTCGGCTCATGCGCGTCGGTGGGAGGGAACCGTGGATAACCGCGCCAATGTACGTCCCGCGGCCGGCCCGGGTCCGGGTGCGGTTTCCGGGTAGTCGTTGCGTATCCGAACGCTGACTATCTTGCGGCGCTGCCTCCGAACGGCCCTCCGGGGCCCTCACCCAGACCGCCATGATCCGACGCGTACCGTGGTCGGCCATCGCTCCGTGGCCTGCCCTGTTGTTTCTCGTCACCGTCGTTCACGCCCAGGCGACCGCACCGACGGTAATCCTGCATAACGCGGTCGTCTTCACGGGCGACGGGCCCCGGCCGCGCGCACAGGCGATCGCGATCAGCGGCGACCGGGTTCTGCGTGTCGGATCCGACGCCGAGATCCTGGCGCTCGCCGGCGACAATACGGAGGTCGTGGACGTCGGCGGGCGGCTCGTGGTACCGGGGCTCAACGATGCCCATGTGCACATCGGGCCGTGGCCTTCCATGGCGAATCTCCGGCTGAGCGGACCCGACGATCCAAGCTGGGAGACCGTGCTGGATTCGGTGCGCGTGGCCGTCGCCGCTCTGCCGGCCGGCACGTGGATCGCCGGGGAAATCGGGGGGGCGGTACTGGATCATCCGGAAGCCCACCGCTCGGCGCTGGACGCGGTCAGCCCCGACCACCCGGTGCGGCTCGTCGGATTCACCGGGCACGGGCTGCTGGTGAACTCGGCGGCCCTGCGCGAAATCGGCGTGTCCGAAACCGAACCGGATCCGGTCGGAGGGTGGTACGGTCGATTCCCGGGCTCGGATCGGGTCGACGGATGGATCTGGGAATACGCACACATGGACGCGAATTTCCGCACGAGTTCGCCCATTGCCCGGTCGGAAGCCGTGGATCTGTACCGGAGGTTCGCGAACCGCATGCTGCGCTGGGGAGTGACCTCGGTGCAGCACATGGAGAACGACCGGCCGCTGGCGGAGACGCTCGCGGCGCTGACGGACGCCGAGGTTCCGTTGCGGTGGAGCGTGATCGAAATGCCTACGCGACTGGATCGTGATGCCTCCGGGATCCGCGTGGCGCCGCGGGCCGAAGTCGTCCCGGGGCGGGTGCGGGTGCTGGGCACCAAGTGGGTGTTGGACGGCACGCCGGTCGACCGGCGCGCGGCGCTGCGAGCGCCCTATTCCGACCGCCCGGAGTGGACGGGAAGCCCGAACCTGGATCCCGATGCCGTGCGCGCGATCCTGCGGGCGGCGCTCGACTCCGATGGCCAGGCGGCGCTCCACGTCGTCGGCGACAGCACGCTCGCCGTCGTGTTGCGGCAGATGGCCGCACTCGCACCGGCCGAGACATGGCGCGAACGCCGGGTGCGCATCGAACACGGTGACGTGGCGATGCCGGACCAGGTCCCCGTCATGGCCGAATTCGGCCTGGTCCTCATCCAGAATCCGTTGCACCTCGCACTGCCGCAGTTCCTGCACGCCCGGTTCGGGCCGGAGCGGTCTGCCGTGGTGCAGCCGCTGCGATCGGCCGTTGCGGCGGGCGTTCCGCTGGCCCTGGGTACCGACGCGTCCGGTTCCGGCCGCAACCCGTGGCTCAACCTGATGATGGCGACCATCCATCCGACGAACCCGGCGGAGGCGATCTCGGTCGAACAGGCGCTTCTCGCGTTCACGCGGGGCGCGGCCGAGGCCGAAAGGTCCGACGCGGAAAAGGGAACGCTGGCACCGGGCATGCTGGCCGATCTCGCCGTCCTGTCGCAGAACGTGTTCGAGATTCCGCCCGACGCGCTTCCCGGCACCGAGAGCGTGCTTACCATGGTCGGAGGGGAGATCGTCTACCGTTCGACGCGAACGGATAACTGACTCACCGTCATTCACGAGGTTGCCCCATGACGCCTACCTTCAGGAATATTGTCGCCGTCGTCGTCGGCCTGGTGGCCGGCGGAATCGTCAACATGGGGCTCGTCACGATCGGGCCGATGATCGTTGCTCCGCCCCCCGGGGCCGACATGTCGACGGCCGAGGGGATCGCGGCGGCCATGCCGCTGCTACGGCCCGCGCACTTCGTCGTCCCGTTCCTCGCCCACGCGCTCGGCACCCTGGTCGGGGCCTACGTCGCGGTTCGGCTGGCGGTCAGTCATGGGCAACTGCTGGCCGGCGTCGTCGGCGGCCTGGGACTGGCGGGCGGAATCGCGGCCGCGTCCATGATCCCCGCGCCCACCTGGTTCATCGCGCTGGACCTCGTCGTGGCGTACCTGCCGATGGCGTGGCTCGGTGCGAAACTCGCACAGGGCGGCTCCAGGCCGGCGTGACCGACAGGGCTGCTGCACGCCGAACTCCGGAAACCGGATGGACCGCCCGGTAACCACCACCTACCTCGAGATGACGGGCCGGGACCGGCTGCGTCCCGCCAAGGCGCCGCCGACGCCCTGCGAACTCGTGCAGGTTCGGGAGCCTGATCCGGAGTTGAACCGGTCGCTGTATGTGCAGGTCGGCGCCGGGTACCGGTGGGTCGACCGCCTGCCGTGGGACCGTGCCCGGTGGCTTGCATGGCTGGATCGTCCGGATCTGGAAACGTGGGTCCTGTATTCGTCGGGGGTGCAGGCCGGCTATTTCGAACTCGAGCGCCAGGCAGAGGGAAACGTCGAAATCGCCTACTTCGGCCTGCTTCCGGACTTCATCGGAAGGGGACTCGGGGGCTACCTGCTCACCGCCGCCATCGAGAGGGCGTGGGACATGGGAGCCATGAGGGTATGGGTGCATACCTGCGACCTGGACCACCCGAGCGCGCTCGCGAACTACCGGGCCCGGGGATTCGAGGTCTACCGGGTGGAATCGAAAACGGCGCGGTTCCCGGACGCCGAGGAATCAGCCCCGGAGCAGGTGTCACAGGTTTCCTGACGCGAATCCCGTAGCGCAACCCCGTGCGGGTCACGGTCACGCGCCGGATTCCGCCCCACTCGATCGACACGAATCATGCCCACGCCCCAACCCGAAGTATGGCTGCGAGGCCCCGTGGCGGGCATCGCGCCCATGCTCCAACCGATCGCCCATGCGCTACTCGCAGCCCGAGAAGAGGTGGAGTCGATCGCGGCCGACCTGCCCGCCGGCATTCTCTGGACCCGGCCGGGGGGAGTCGCATCGGCCGGGTTCCACCTGATGCATATCGCCGGGGTGGTGGATCGCCTTTTCACGTACGCCCGGGGGGAGTCGCTGGATGACGGTCAGCGCGCGGCACTGCGCGAGGAGGCCGATCCGGGACCGGAACCTCCGACGCTGGATCAGCTCGTCGACCGCCTGCGCAGGCAAGTGGATCGTGCATTGGAGCAACTGCGATCGACCGCGGAATCGGAATTGACGAGACCCCGCGAGGTGGGTCGTGCCCGCCTTCCTTCGAACACACTAGGCCTGCTGATGCACGCGGCCGAGCACTCGCAGCGTCACGTCGGGCAACTGCTGGTCACGGTCAGGGTGCAGCGACTTTGAGGGCTGTTGACAGTCCGGCAGAGGCCCGGCCGCTGCCTGTCCCTTCCGCACATCGAGGCCGGATTCGATGTACTCGCCCGATACTGAGGGGGAAAGAGGTGGGAAGTCGGAGGAGGGTCGACATTTTCCCCGGTCTTGGGGCAGGGATTGGAAAATGTGGCCCCAATCCCACGTATTTGCCCGCAATTTGGGGTCAATACATCGAAAAAGGGCCGAAAATCGACATATTTACCCGCTTTTGAGGCCCAATACATAGACTAGGGGCCGAAATCCGACTTCCGCACCCTTTCGTGCACCCGGGAGCGAACGGTTCCGGACCACGGAGGAACGGACCGGGACGGTGAACATACCCTGGCTGCTTGAACCGGATTCCACCCGCCCACGAGACCATGAAGAAGCTCCACTTTTCCATCCGGATCGACGCGCCACGCGACCGCGTGTGGGATGCCATGCTGACCAAGTCCAGCTACGAGATCTGGACGACCCCGTTCTGCGAAGGCTCGACCTTCGAGGGGTCCTGGGCGGAAGGCGGGCGCATGCACTTCCTCGCGCCGGGGGGCGATGGGATGGTATCCGTCATCGCGGTCAACCGGCCTCATGAGTATCTGTCCATTCGCCACATCGGCGTGCTCAAGAGCGGGGTCGAGATCACGGAAAGCGACGAGGTGAAGGCCTGGGAGGGAGCGCACGAGAACTACGAGTTCCGTTCGGTAGGCGGCCGGACCGAGGTCCATATCGAGCAGGACATGCTCGAGGAGTACGAGCAGTTCATGTCGGAGGCCTGGCCGGCCGCGCTGGCGAAGCTGAAGGGGCTTTGCGAAGCGTGACAGAAGCCCCGGTCCGGCAGTCGCTGACCGAGGAATCGTGCCGACACGCCGTGACTGCCGTGTCCGGTCAGGACGCGGTGCTGGCCGGCGTGGTCTCGAAATGGGGCATTCCGCCCTTCTGGGTGCATCCTCCCGGATTTCCCGGGATCGTGCTCGCGATTCTCGGGCAACAGGTCTCGCTCGAATCGGCCCAGGCGACCTTCAACAAGCTCGAGGCGGCGCTGGGCGCGGTCGAGCCGGAACCGTTCCTGGGCCTCGGCGACGAGGCGCTTCGGGCTGCGGGGTTCAGTCGCCAGAAGGCCTCGTACGTGCGGGGCGTGGCGAGCCGGATCGTCTCCGGGGAGTTCGATCCGGCGGAACTGGAGTCCCTGGACGACGACGCGGTGCGAGCGCGGCTGACGGGCCTGCGCGGAATCGGCGCCTGGACCGCGGACACGTACCTGCTTTTCGCCCTTCGCCGACCGGACGCCTGGCCGTCAGGCGACCTTGCTCTCGCCAAGGCGATCCAGGAATTGGAGAACCGGCCGGCGATGCCGAGTTGGGCCGAGCTCGACGAGCACGCCGAACGCTGGAGACCGTGGCGCGCCGTGGCGGCGCGGCTTCTGTGGCATCACTACCTGAGTGTACGCGGGCGAAAGGGGTGACTGCAGGCCGCGGTCGCCTTGGGCTTCCGCGGTAGGCGGCGCCGTTCGATTTCACGTTACGTGATCGATCCCGCGCCCTCCATCAGATGTTCGCCGGCGACCCGGCATTCATGTTGTGCGTTTTCAAAACGTACACTGTTGCGGACGGTCGCCGCTTGCGTGTACATTTTGAAGACGTACATATGAATAACGTGATGCCCCGCCTTCCGATCGAGGACAACAACCGCTTGTCACTCCGGATTCCTGCTGACGAGAAGTCGGTTCTCGTTCGGGCAGCTGCCCTCACGAGCACCAGCCTTACCGATTTTGTCCGGCGCAGCAGCCTCGAAGCTGCCCGCGAGATCATTCGCTCCGAGGAAGTGCTGGTGCTGTCGGCGCGGGACAGTCAACTGGTGCTCGACCTGCTCGAGAATCCGCCGGAGCCGACTCCGGCGCTCCTGGCAGCCGCGAAGGCTCTCGCGGCGCGGGAGAAGGCGTCCCACGGCGACCGGTAGGAGCAATGGACCTACCCGCCTGGAGGGAAGAACCGATCGTGCGGCGGCACGATCGAGCGGGCTTCGACTGCGGTCAGCCCGCGTTGAACGAGTTTCTGCAACGCCATGCCCGGCGCAGCCACGAGGAAGGAGGTGCGAAGACCTTCGTTGCCGTAAGCGAAGCGGACGGAGCGACCGTGCTCGGCTACTACTCCCTTTGTCCCGCGACGATTTCGTTCGATCGTGCGCCGCACGCGGTTCGGCGAGGCCTCGCCCGTCACGAAGTGCCAGGGTTCCGGTTGGCGCGCCTGGGCGTCGCACGGCCATGGCAAGGCCAGGGGCTGGGCTCGCAGCTTCTTCTCTGTGCCGGCCGTCGCTGCGTTCGAGTGGCCGCGGAAGTCGGCGGCGTGCTGCTCGTCATCGACGCGAAGGACCGGGGCGCGGCCGCTTGGTACTCCCGATTCGGGGCAGTGCCGCTCGATGCCGCTCCGCTCACGCTCCTGCTGCCCCTGTCGACCATCGCGGCAGCGACCTAGCCAAAGCACGCTGCCGGACCTACATCCGTCCGACCAGGTCCTTGAGTCGCTGCACCCGATCGCCGAGCGCCTGCTGCTCCCGCACGAGGTTCTTCACGACGCCGTTGGTGTCGGCGCTTCCGCGCACGGTCTCGAAGTCGACGGCGCGCTCCTCGTCGGTCATCGCGAGTCCGTACCCGATGCGCGCCGACGCGCCGAACTCGGCCTTCGAGTCGTCGAGGGTCTTCGAGAGCAGCGAGGTTGAGGCCGATTCCCACGCGGCCAGTATGTCGAGGGCCTGGTCGCGGGTCATGGCGTGCGCGGCAATACCATGTTCGGCTTCGAACGCCGCGCAGACGTATTCCCACTCGTCCTCGCGATACCGGCCGGCGATGGCGGAAAGGCGCTCCTGCACATCGGCCAGCGACGAGATCGATCCCGCGGCCAGGTCGTTTTCGAGCGCTCGCAGGCGCTCGGTCGGAAGGAGCAGTCCGCCGACATCGACCCACGCGAAGGGGTCTTTCAGGTTGGACGACGGCCGCAGCGAGTCGACCACGGATGCGCCCGCCGACGCCTCGATGCGGTCCAGGATGCGACCGGCGAGGTACCGGGTGACCGCCTGCGCGTAGTAGCGGGCGCACGTCTTCAGCATGACGCGCTTGACGACGAGCCCGTTCACGAAGACGGCCGATCGCTCCTTGGGCGTCTTCTCGTTCAGGGATTCGAGGAGCGCGCGGCCCCGGCGCATCTTCTCGACCGTCCAGGGCGAGAAGACGTCGAACGTCAGGAGGTCGCGCCGGACGGGCGCTTTCCGCCCATCCCGCTTCGGCCACTTCTCGCCGTCCCGCACCGTGCCGACGCTGAAGAGGGTCATGCCGGGGACGATCTCGCTGCGGCCCTCGTTCTCGTGCAGGTACGCGAACGGCAGGTCGGGCGTGTTCAGGTTCGTCGCGTGCTTGCCGAGGATCACGCTGAAGGCGCCGACGTGCGTCTCGTGCAGCGCGTACGCAAACGACCCGGTCTTGACGCCGCGCTCGAACACGCCCTGGTGGACGGGCCCGAGCTTGTACATGTGGTTGCTCTGGTTCGTCCCGGAGCCCGCGTTGTAGAACGAGAACCCGGCGGCGATCAGCAGCGTCGATTTGTGGTGCGTGACCGTGTACGGGCCCGCGAAGATGGAGACGGCCTCGCCGTGAAAGCCCTCGCAGTTGGCGAAAAAGAGGGAATTCTCGGCGGAAAACTGCTTCCCGAGCCGAACGGCCTGGCCCACGTACACGCGGTCGAGCAGCACGCCGCCGGTCACGCTCGCGCCCTCGGCGATCGCGAAGCGGCGGGCCTGCACGGCCTCGCCCACGACCGTCGGGTGTTCCGCGCAGCTCAGGATCGTGCCGTCCTCGAGGAGCGCGGCGCCCCGCACGACCGCGTGGTCGCCAACCATCACGTTGCGGATCGTGCCGCAATGCAGCACACGGGCGTTCCGGCCCACGATTCCCCGGTCCCGGCGGGCCCCCTCGACGGCGCGGTCCACGAGCGAGGCCCACGCCTCGCGCAGGGGCGCCGAATGCGAGCGGAAGGCCTGGAGCCACGCGACCTGGGCCTGGAGTTCCGGGAGGAGGCGCACCACGCGCCCACCGCCCTCGTTCACGGTTTCGACCTCGGTTCCCGCGCCGAAGGTCGAGCCGGGTTCGGCCGTGAGCGCGGCGACGTCCTGGATGACCGCGCCGTCCGCGATGTCGTATCCCGCGACGACCGAGCCGATGCGCGCGATGCGCACCCCGGCCCCGATCGTGCAGTCGGC